>JBJOGJ010000029.1:0-24560 GCA_046048295.1 Pseudomonadota bacterium
ACCGAGCGCGACCAGGAGATCTGCGACCGGCTCGGGCCGGAGCTCAAGCGGCGTGGGTTGATATTCACCGGCATCGACGTGATCGGAAACTACCTGACCGAGATCAACGTCACATCGCCCACCGGTATCCGGGAGGTGGCGCGGTTCGGCGGCAACGACATCGCAGCAATGATCTGGGATGTGATCGAGGCGAAGTGCGGGGCACGGAATACCTGAGAATGTTCTGCAAATGTTCTTGACGGAGCCGTTGGCCAGGGTCTAGTCTCTATCCGTGATCGGACGGGGGCCAGCATGTACGGCAAGATATCTACACTCGCATTCGTCGGTATCGAGGCGCGACCGGTCAGCGTCGAGGTCCGGATCCTGCCGGGCCAGGGCTCCTTCGCGGTGGTCGGGCTGCCGGACAAGGCGGTGGCTGAAAGCCGAGAGCGGGTCAGGAATGCGTTGCATGCGATCGGACTCGGCATGCCGTGGCGGCGGGTGACCGTGAACCTCGCGCCGGCGGATCTGCCCAAGGAAGGCAGCCACTTCGACCTGCCCATCGCACTCGCCCTGCTGGTTGCGATGGAGGCGATCTCGCCCGAGGCGGTCGACGGATTTGCAGCGATTGGCGAACTGGCGCTCGATGGTTCGATCCGATCGGTGCCGGGCGGGCTGCCGGCGGCAATCGGTGCGAACGCCATGGGCAAAGGGCTCATCTGCCCGGCTGGCTGCGGCAAGGAAGCCGCGTGGGCCGGTGAGAGCGTGCGCGTCATCGCGGCCGATCACATGCTGTCGCTCATCAATCATTTCAAGGGTTTCCAGACGCTCGGGCGACCGGAGCCGGAGGTGGCGGCGCGGCCCCTGGACCTGCCGGACCTGCGTGACGTCAAGGGCCAGGAGGCTGCCAAGCGGGCGCTCGAGATCGCCGCAGCGGGCGGGCACAACCTGTTGATGATCGGACCGCCGGGGTCGGGCAAGTCCATGCTTGCGGCGCGGTTGCCATCGATCCTGCCACCGCTCGACGCAGCCGAGATGCTCGAGGTGAGCATGGTTCATTCGCTCGCCGGCGAGTTGATGGGCGGGCGCATCTGCACGGAGCGGCCGTTTCGTGCACCGCACCATTCGGCGAGCATGGCGGCGCTGGTCGGCGGCGGCACGCGGCCAAAGCCGGGGGAGGTGTCGCTGGCGCACCTCGGCGTGCTGTTCCTCGACGAGTTGCCGGAGTTCACACCGCAGGTGCTCGATTCGCTGCGCCAGCCGCTCGAGACCGGAGAGACGGTGATTGCACGCGCCAACCATCGCATCGCCTACCCGTCACGGTTCCAGCTCGTCGCCGCGATGAACCCCTGCCGATGCGGCGGTGGGCCGGGGCAGAGCTGCAAGCGCGGGCCGCGGTGCGCGGCGGATTACCAGTCGCGCATTTCCGGTCCGCTGCTCGACCGCATCGACCTGCAGATCGAAGTAGCCGCGGTTTCGGCCGCTGATCTCGTGCTGCCACCACCCCTCGAAGGGAGTGCCGAGGTGTCGCAGCGCGTTGGTGCGGCGCGCAGCATGCAGCGTGTGCGGCTGGCCGGTACCGGTGCCGGGGCGACGCTCACCAATGCGCGCATCTCGGGGCGGGTGCTCGAGGAGGTGGCGATGCCCGATGCGGACGGCGTGCAGCTTCTCAGGCAGGCGGCAGAGGCCATGGCCCTGTCGGCGCGCGGTTTCCACCGTGTGCTGCGCGTGGCGCGTACGATCGCCGACCTGGCGCAGTCGGCGGTGGTCCGGCGCGAGCATCTGGCAGAGGCGTTGAGCTACCGTGGCGAGACGCTGCGCATGAACAGCAAGATGGTAGCGTGAACGGCAAACGGCCGGAAGCTGTCCGGCCGCTGCGATTGCGATGCGCGAGGGCCGCGTCGCCGGGGCCGGGTCAGCGCGTCGGGACCGGCGTTTCGCCACGGTAGTCGTAGAAGCCGCGCTTCGTCTTCCTGCCGAGCCAGCCGGCTTCGACGTACTTAACGAGCAGCGGGCAGGGGCGGTACTTCGAATCGGCAAGCCCCTCGTAGAGCACCTGCATGACCGAGAGACAGGTATCGAGGCCGATGAAGTCGGCGAGTTCGAGCGGCCCCATGGGATGGTTCGCGCCAAGCCGCATGGCCTTGTCGATCGCTTCGACGGTGCCGACGCCCTCATAGAGCGTGTAGACAGCTTCGTTGATCATCGGCAGCAGGATGCGGTTGACGATGAAGGCGGGAAAATCCTCGGAGACGGCGATGGTCTTGTCGAGGCTCTGGACGAAGTCGCGCGAGACCTTGAACGTCTCGTCCTCCGTCGCGATGCCGCGAATGAGTTCGACGAGCTGCATGATCGGCACCGGGTTCATGAAGTGCATGCCGATGAAGCGCTCGGGACGGTCGGTCGTCGAGGCAAGGCGCGTGATCGAGATCGAGGAGGTGTTCGAGGCGAGCATTGCGCTGGGCTTCAGGCCGGGGCAGACGCCCTGGAAGATCTTGCGCTTGACCGCCTCGTCCTCGGTGGCTGCTTCGATAACGAGGTCGCAGTTGTTGAGATCGGCGAACGTCGCGGCGTAGGAAATGCGGCCGATGCCGGCCTTGGCCTCTGCTTCGGTAATCAGGTTGCGGGTGATCTGGCGCTTCATATTGCGGTCGATCGTGGAGATCGCGGCGTCGACACGATCCTTGGTCAGGTCGTTGATCAGCACCTTGTAGCCGGACAGGGCGATAACGTGCGCGATGCCATTGCCCATCTGGCCGGCGCCAACGATGCCAACGGTCTTCACCGCCTCGATCGGTTTTCGCGAAATCCTGGTATCCGCTTTGGCATCCATTGTCGTGTTCCTTGGTTTGCTCATCGGCAGGCTCAGAAGCCTGCCTTCTCCAGTTCAGAATCGAGCTCGGGCAGGATCTTGAACAGGTCGCCCACCAGACCATAGTCTGCGACCTGGAAAATCGGTGCCTCGGCATCCTTGTTGATGGCGACGATGACCTTCGAGTCCTTCATGCCGGCGAGATGCTGAATCGCACCGGAAATCCCTACGGCGATGTAGAGTTCAGGCGCCACGACCTTGCCGGTCTGGCCGACCTGGTAGTCGTTGGGGACGAAGCCTGCATCGACGGCGGCGCGGCTGGCGCCGATAGCGGCACCGAGCCGCGTGGCGACAGGCTCGATCAGCTTCTCGAAGTTCTCGCCGGCCTGCATGCCGCGGCCGCCCGAAATGACGACGCGCGCGGCAGTCAGCTCCGGACGGTCGAGCTTGACGATCTCCGCCTTCAGGAATTCCGACTTGCCAGCTGGTGCAGGCAGCGCGATCTCCTCGATCGACGCCGTGGCGGATCCCTCGCCAGTCGCCTCGAAGGAGGCGGTACGGACGGTGACGATTTTCTTTGCGTCGAGCGACTGGACCGTCTGGATGGCGTTGCCGGCGTAGATCGGGCGCTCGAAGGTGTCGGCCGAGAGGACCTTCGTGATGTCCGAGACCTGCATCACATCCAGTAGCGCCGCGATGCGGGGAAGCGCGTTCTTGCCGTTGGCGGTGGCGGGCGCAACCAGTGCGTCGTATACGGACATCATCGGCACGATCAGTGCGGCGAGTTCCTCTGCGAGTTGATGCGCGAGGTGCGGTGCATTCGCGAGCCGGATGCTTCGCACACCGTCGAGCTTCGCGGCGGCGGCTGCGACCTCTGCGGCGCCGTTGCCGGCGACGAGGATGTCGACATCGGGGCTGATGGCGCGAGCGGCCGTAAGCGCCTTGGCGGTAACGCCGTTCAGGGACTTATTGTCGTGCTCTGCGAGCAGAAGGACAGCCATCAGATCACCCCCGCTTCGTTCTTCAGCTTGCCCACCAACTCGGCGGCATCGGCGACCTTGACACCGGCTTCCCGCGTCGGCGGCTCACTGGTGGAGAGGACCTTGATGCGCGGGGCGACATCGACGCCGAAGTCTTCCGGCTTCCTGGTGTCCAGGGGTTTCTTCTTGGCCTTCATGATGTTCGGCAGCGATGCGTAGCGCGGCTCGTTGAGGCGAAGGTCAGTGGTGACGACCGCCGGCAGCGTGCACTTGATGGTCTCGAGGCCGCCGTCGACCTCGCGCGTCACCGCGATGCCGCCAGCCTCGAATGCGACCTTCGAAGCGAAGGTCGCCTGCGGCCAGCCGAGCAGCGCCGCCAGCATCTGGCCGGTCTGGTTGCAGTCGTCGTCGATCGCCTGCTTGCCGAGGATGGCAAGGCCGACATCCTCCGCCTCGGCAACAGCCTTCAGTATCTTTGCGACCGCGAGGGGCTCGACGATGGTGCCTTCGGCGACCTCGACGAGGATGCCGCGGTCGGCGCCCATGGCGAGCGCGGTGCGGATGGTTTCCTGGGATTTGGAGGGTCCGACCGAGACGGCGATCACCTCGGAAGCCGTGCCAGCCTCTTTCAGGCGGATCGCTTCCTCGATGGCGATTTCGTCGAACGGGTTCATAGACATCTTGATGTTGCTCAGCTCGACACCGCTGCCATCGGTGCGAACCCTGATCTTGACGTTGTAGTCCACCACCCGTTTGACCGGGACCATTACCTTCATGACCGTCCTTGTTCCTTGTCGTCCCCAGAATTTGTCGTTGGCACGGCTGCGCCCACGCGGGCGCACCATGCGATTTCGCATCTGCGAAATGCTGACGTTATGCCCGGACGCTCGGCGGTGTCAATTGGTGGGATCGAAAGGCGCGCGACAGATGGTGGAGGAAGCAGCCCTGCGGTGGCGGCTAGGCAGGGCGGGGCAGGTCGCGGTCGAACAGCCGTACTCCTGGCCGGCGCATGACGATGACCAGGAGGGCGCCAGCGGTAAGGCCGCCAATATGTGCCCACCATGCGACCGGGCCGACCTGCGGGATGAGGACCATGGCGATCTGCATCAGGATCCATGCACCGAGCGCCAGGGCAGCCGTGATCTTGAGCGGGATGAAGCGGAATGCCAGGATCCAGACGTTGACCCGGGGATGAAGCAGCAGATATGCGGCGATGACGCCGGCGACGGCAGCGGACGCGCCGATCAGTGGTATCGAGGAATCGGGCATGATGGCGGTGTGGGCGAGTCCGCCTGCAATCCCACACAGGAGATAGAACGCCAGGAACTTGAAGTGGCCGAGGGCGTCCTCGACGTTGTCGCCGAATACCCACAGGAAAAGCATGTTTCCTGCCAGATGCATCACGCTGCCGTGGAAGAACATATACGAGATCAGGGTGTAATGCTCCGGGACGGAGCCGGCATCGGGGCCGTTCAGCACTGGGCCACCCCACAATCCGACTTCCAGCAACTGGCTCGGGATGATGCCGAAGCTGGCGACGATCGCGTGCTGCATGCCGGTCGCCTGCAGGGCAAAGACTGCGACGTTGATGGCGATCAGCAGCAGGGTCATATACTGAAACCGGATGCTCTTAAGGTTGTTTTCGTCAAAGATCGGAATGAACACGGGCGAAAATTCCTTCTCGATGGCATTATCTCGGTTCAGCAAACGACTGTCGTGGGGGCGGGCGGCGTCACGGGCGAGTCCGCTACCGGTTCTGGCCGGGCACCCACAGGACGTCTCCCGCCGCTGTCGCGTTGACGTAGCGGCTGGCGACGAAGAGGAAATCCGATAGCCGGTTCAGGTACTTAATGGCGGCATCGCTGACCGGCTCGTCGGGCAGCGCTGCAAGCGCGACCGTTTCGCGCTCGGCGCGCCGGCAGATGGTGCGTGCGAGGTGCAGCGCGGCGGCGGCCCGGGTGCCGCCCGGAAGCACGAACGAGCGCAACGGTGCGAGGCCGGAATTCATGGCGTCTATCTGGTCTTCGAGCCGCGCGACCTGACCGGCGGTGATGCGGAGCGCCGTGCCCGGCTGCTCATCGCCGGATGCCGGCACGCAGAGGTCGGCGCCAAGGTCGAACAGATCGTTCTGGATCTCGGCGAGCATGGTGGCGAGCTTGGCCAGGGTGGCTTGCTGCGTGTCGTCGTTGCCCGGATTTGCCGCAAGTTCGGCGCGCACCAAGCCGATCGTCGCGTTGGTCTCGTCGACGGTGCCAAAGGCCACGACGCGGGCACTGGTCTTTGCTACGCGCGCGCCGTTGCCAAGTGCGGTCGTGCCGTCGTCTCCGGTGCGTGTGTAGATCTTGTTCAAGACGACCATTGGCGACCTCGGGATGGCGACATGCCGCACCAGTCTGCGGCCGTAACCATAACTATCGGGGAATGATGGCCGGTCAAGGCCTGTGCTGCCAGCGGGCGCGGATCATCGTGATTTTTTGGCCGCCGGCAACGAATCAGCCGCGCGAAAGATACACGGTAATCATAATGACGATGATCGCCAGGAATTGCAGTCCGACGCGCCAGCGCATCAGCTGCTGGCTCAGGTTGGGGCTCTTGCCGCGCAACATCGTCGCCAAGCCGAGCAGCAGGACGACCAGCACGGCGCCTGTTGCAATGAACGTCAGGTAATGAAAGATGCCTTGCATGGAGGTAGGTTCGCCTTACGCGCCGACCGATTTCGTGGTCATGGTCCAACCGCTGCCGCATCCGGGCACGGGAAACAATGCGACCAAAGCTCTCCGACCTATCTGGTCGCGCCGGATCTGGAAAATAAGAGTATCGGGGAAAATAGCCCGCTTCGCCATGTGCGTGCTAGATTTGCCGCAATTTGATGGGTAACTCTTGCATCACACGTGGTGTGCCGTGGCAGCCTCGACTGTCGTATCGTTGCTTTGCCGCGCCAGGGCGCAACACACTCATCCGCAAACACCGGAGCCCGCAATTGCCGAGGCGCGCCCGAGAAATGCAAACGTCATGCTGACGCCGAAGCCAGCGGTGGGTACCTTCGTGGTGGCGATGCTGCTTGCCGCCGTGGCGCAGGCGCAGGAATCCGGACGGGACGCGACGCGAGACCGCCTCAGGGATAGCGAGCAACGGCTGCTCGAGAGCAAGCGGCGGAGCCAGCAGATCGAGGGGAGCCTCCAGGTCCTGTCCCGCCAGCGGGAGGAGCTCAACGCGCGGCTGATCGACACCGGACGGCTGATACAGGGCGCCGAGCAGCGCATGACGGCGATCGAGGATCGGCTCGGGAAGCTCAATGTGCAGAAGGAGGCGGCCCAGAGGAAGCTGTTCGGCAGCTACGCCTCGATCTCGACGTTGCTTTCCGCGATGCAGCGGATGGGGCGCAATCCGCCACCCGTGATCGTCACCCGCCGCAAGGACGCCCTCGAGATGGTGCGGAGCGCGATGCTGATGGCGCACGCCTTCCCACATCTGAGGGAGCGCGCGCAGGTGCTGGGCGGCGAATTGAAGCAGCTCGAGACACTCATTGCGGACATCGGCAAGCAGCGCGACGATCTCGGGGCCGAGACGAAGAAGCTCGGCGAGGCGCAGGCGGCATTGAAGTCGCTGATCGAGGTAAAGAAGCGGACCGTGGTCGAGCAGCAGCAGCAGCTCGAGGATGTTCGCAAGGCGAGTGCGGTCATCGCGCGCAACGTCAAGTCGATGTCGGAGCTGATCTCGAAGCTGGACGATGCCGTGGCTGAGAAGACCGGGCTCGGCGCCTACGAGCAGAGGCCTCGTTCGGAAGACGCGAAGGTGGCGGCAGCGCCGCCGCCCCGGCCGCCGGGGCCGGCAACCGAGTTCAAGCCTGTCACAACCGCGTTTACTGGTAAACCTGGACGTCTGAAGCCGGAGATCCCATTTATAAGGGCGAAGGCACAGCTGCCGAGGCCAGCGGTTGGCCGCGAGATCCTCGGCTACGGCGACAAGACCGAGCTTGGCTCGAAATCCGAAGGCGTCGTGATCGAGACCCGGCATGGTGCCCAGGTGACGTCTCCCTGCGATGGGTGGATCGTCTATGCGGGCGTTTTTCGCAGCTATGGACAACTCTTGATAATCAATGCCGGTGACGGCTACCATGTGCTACTGGCTGGTCTCTCGACGATTGATGTCCAGGTCGGGCAATTCGTGCTCGCCTCGGAGCCGGTCGGCAACATGGATGCTCGGCGGAAAGGTAAATCCCAGGATAGCGCCCCTGTCCTGTACGTTGAGTTTAGAAAAGAGGGGCGGCCGATCGATCCAGAGCCGTGGTGGTTCAAGGATCCCAGAAGGGTGCAGGGATAATAATGCGTAAGTCGAACCTAGCATTTCTGTCCGTTCTAGCGCTGGCTGGCGTTGCCGGGGCAGGCATGGTGTTCAACATCAGCCAGACCTATTCGGCGACCAGCCCCGCGGGCGACATCTACAAGCAGCTCGATCTGTTCGGCGACGTGGTGGAGCGTGTGCGGGCCGACTATGTCGAAAAGCCCGACGACGAGAAGCTCATCGAGACAGCGATCAATGGGATGCTGACGGCGCTCGATCCCCACTCGGCATATCTTTCGCCAAAGCACTTCCGCGACATGCAGGTGCAGACGCGCGGCGAGTTCGGCGGCCTCGGGATCGAGGTCACGATGGAGAACGGCATAGTCAAAGTCGTTGCGCCGATCGAGGATACCCCGGCGTTCAAAGCCGGCGTACAGGCGAACGACCTTATAACGCACCTCGATGACGAGCAGATCGTCGGCCTGACACTCGAGCAGGCGGTGGAGAAAATGCGTGGGCCGATCAATTCGAAGATCAAGCTCACATTGCGGCGCAAGGGCATCGAAGAGCCGATCACACTCGCCATTACGCGCGCGGTCATCAAGATCAATCCGGTGAAGGCGCGGCTCGAGAAAAACGACACGGTTGCCTACGTCAAGATCACGACGTTCAACGAGCAGACCCATAACAACCTCGTCAAGGCGATCGAGGAACTGAAGTCTAAGGCAGGCGCCAAGATCAAGGGCTATGTCATCGACCTGCGCAACAATCCGGGCGGACTTCTGGACCAGGCCGTTGCCGTGTCGGACGACTTTCTCGAGCGCGGGGTGATCGTACTCACCAAGGGACGCAATCTCGAGGAGATGGACCGCAAGCAGGCGCGCGCCGGTGATATCACGGACGGCAAGAAGCTGGCGGTACTGGTCAATGGCGGGGCTGCATCTGCCTCGGAGATCGTGGCTGGCGCATTGCAGGATCACAAACGGGCCGCGGTGATCGGCACGCGGTCGTTCGGCAAGGGATCGGTGCAGACCATCATTCCGCTCGGCGCGAATGGCGCCATCCGGTTGACCACGGCGCGCTACTACACACCGTCCGGCCGGTCGATTCAGGCCAAGGGCATCGAGCCCGATATCCTCATCGAGCAGGAGTTGCCCGAGGATCTGAAGAAAAAGCTGCAGGGCGTGCCTCGCGGCGAGGCCAGCTTGCGCGGCCACCTGAGGACCGAAGATCAGGACGGCGTGGAAGAGTCCGGTTCTTCCGCCTATGTCCCGCGCGAGCCGGAAAAGGATACGCAGTTGCAGTATGCGCTCCAGTATGTGCTTGCGACCGGCGGCGTGCCGCCTCCGAAGCCGTCCAAGGCTCCGGCGAAATCGGTGGCCGGTGCTGAAGGTGACGGCGGCAAGCCGGGGGCCGACAAAAAGTAGCACCCTCGAGCGGTGGGATTTCTAGGTGAAGCACAGGGGCGGTGACCGAGGTCGCCGTCCCTCTGTCTTTTGGTGACCGAAGCGCCTATTAGTGAGCCGGGCGAGAGGTGGCGTGCAGCGGCGCCGGCGCGATGGACGAATATTATGGCAGACGTTGCAGACTTGAATGACCGCACGGAGGCGGTTGCCAGCGTAGCTGGCGGGCGCGTGAGCCTGGCCGGACTGACGCGGCAATCGCTCGGTGAACGGCTGTTGCAGGCCGGCGTGCCGGAGCGTCAGGTGCGCATGCGCGTCGCCCAACTCTGGGGTTGGATCCACGTTCGCGGCGTGACATCGTTCGACGACATGACGGACGTCTCAAAAGTCCTGCGGGCGCGGCTTTGCGAGAGCTTCACTCTGGCCCGGCCCGAAATCGTCAGCGAGCAGGTTTCCGTCGACGGCACTCGTAAATGGCTGGCGCGGCTCGAGAAGCGCGGTCACGAGGCGCAAGCGCCGCTGATCGAGACGGTCTACATCCCGGAACGGGATCGCGGCACGCTGTGCATTTCGAGCCAGGTGGGCTGCACGCTCAATTGTTCCTTCTGCCACACGGGCACGCAGCGGCTCGTCCGCAATCTCGAGGCGGAGGAGATCGTCGGACAGATCCTGCTCGCGCGCGATCGCATCGGTGACTGGCCAGGCGCCTCGCGGCCCGATGACCGGGGGCTGCTGCCCGAAACGGACCGCAAGATCACCAATATCGTGCTCATGGGCATGGGCGAGCCGCTCTACAACTTCGAGAACGTCAAGGCGGCAATGGCGGTGGCGAGCGACGGCGAGGGGCTCGGGTTCTCGCGGCGGCGGATCACGCTTTCGACTTCCGGCATCGTGCCGATGATCGGGCCCTGGGGTGCGGAGGCGGGGACCATGCTGGCGATTTCGCTGCATGCGGTGCGGGACGATCTCAGGAACGAGCTGGTGCCGATCAACCGGAAGTATCCGATTGCCGAGCTGCTCGATGCCTGCCGCAACTATCCCGGACTATCGAACGCGAAGCGGATCACGTTCGAGTACGTCATGCTGAAGGATGTCAACGATAGCCTGGCGGATGCGAAGGCGCTGGTGCGCCTGCTGGAGGGCATTCCGGCAAAGATCAATCTCATTCCGTTCAATCCTTGGCCTGGCACGCGATACGACTGTTCCGACTGGGATACGATCGAACGCTTCGCGGAGGTCGTGAACCGGGCGGGGTATGCGAGCCCCGTGCGCACGCCCAGGGGACGGGACATTCTCGCGGCATGCGGTCAGCTCAAGTCCGCAAGCGAGAAGACGCGGGCATCGCAGCGGGGACACGGCGAAGGGGGAGGCCCATGACTTTCTGGGGCACAATCGGACGACTTTTTCTGGTGCCGTTCGCGTTCGTCATCGCGGCCGTCGCAACGGCTTTCGTGGCCTTCACGCTCGGGAGCGAACGCGTCATCCAGATGACGCACGAGTTCAACGACGACGCCCGCGCGGTGCCGGAGCTGATCGCGATGATGTTCAATATCGGGGTGCTGTTCACCGGTTTGTCCCTGGCGCCGGCGGTGCTGCTGATCATTGTCGGCGAGGTCGCCCGCATCAGGTCTTCGCTCTACTACATCATCGGCGGCGGCGTCGTGCTGGCGCTCATTCCCGTGGTCAGCCGCATGGCCGCAGGATACGAGTTGCAAATGCCACCGGCGATCGTCTGGCAGGTGCTGGCAACCGCGGGATTTGCGGGCGGGTTCGTCTACTGGATGATCGCCGGGAGATCCGCCTGACGGGATGGCCGTATCGGCGGCGATTAAAGATTTCCGTTGGCTGCAGTTGTCAGCCGATCCGATTTGGCGCTACGTAGCGGCGATCCGCCACGAGGCTTGACGCCTCTCGAACGGTTTGCATCGGCCCGGTGCACCGGTGAACCCTGCAGGGGGAATGACATGATCCTCGGCCTGTTTCGCGTGCTCTTGGGGTTCGTCCTGGCCTGCCTTGCGGCCGCCATGGTGAAGGTCGGGTTTGTTGTCACGCCGCCGGAACTGATGGCCGGCAGCGAGCAGGACTGGACTTCGGCCGCGCAACTGACCGTTTTCGTCGCCATCCAGAATTTCGTCTTTGCCGCTCCATTCGCCCTCCTTGCGGTCATCGTCGGGGAGTGGCAGGCGATCCGGAGCTGGTCCTTCTACGTTCTGACAGGGCTCGCGATCGCCGCCGCCGGTTTCGCTACGCTCTATTCGGGCGAGAACCCTGGCCAGCCGACGATCATCAACCAATATGCGCTTCTGGCGTATTTTGCAGCGGGCCTCGTCGGCGGCTTCGTTTACTGGCTGTTTGCCGGTAAGTATGCGGGGCGTACGAGCAATCGCGATTTCGTGGACGAACCTGGAAGGCGCAGAAGGTCTGGCGAAGAGGGGCATGGCCGCAGCGTCATTCCGCCCAAGCCCGTGGTTCCGAAGTCGGGTTCGGCGGGCGCCTCGACACTGCCGCCTCGCCCATCCAGCGTGCCGGTTTCAAAGGGCGACCGCTAGGCTGCGCCGGTAAGCAGGCGTTAATTTTTGCATTGCAAAATTGTTGCTGCGATGCAACATTGGTGCTCTGGACTTGTGGCCGGTGTGGGATGAACATGACAGAGACCAACTTCAGTCCGCCAATCGCGGATGTGGCAGGCGCCACGGCCGGGGCCGGCCTTGCCATGGTGACGAGCGGCGTCGTCGTGATGGCGTCGATGATGGAGTTCTGGTCGCGCACGTTGAGCGGACACTCCGGAGTGGTGGCGGACTCGTCGCGGCGGGCTGCCGAGAAGCAGGAGGCGAAGTCCTGGTATCGCCATCCCGACGGCGCCTATGCTGCCGGTCCAGACAGCATCCGAGCGGGGTGGCCATGGGTAGGTCCGGCGCTTGCCGCGATGCCGATGGCCACTGCTTTCTGGATGCCTCTGATGGTCGCTGGTGCGAGCAGGTTTCAGCCTTCAGTCGCAGGCATGATCGAAGCGGCTGCCAACCCGATTTCGTCGGCAGCCGCTGACCTCATGTCGCCATTCGTCGCCTATCGGTCAGCCGGCGGCCATGCCGTGGCGCAGATCGTGTTCGATCCTGCCGGGAGCAGTCGAGCTTTTTCCGATTGGTCGAAAGCGGCGGCACCTGAAGGCGCGGTCGGCCTGGCCGATGCCTGGCTGAGAATGTGGCGCCTCGTCTGAGCCTGCTGCCCGACTATTTCTTCTTGCCACCCTTCAGGCGACAGTAGGCAGCGATTTTCTTGCCGGTAGCCTTGCGGACGGATGCGCCGACATAGGTGCAGGCCGTATTGGCCTTGCATTGCGCCTCGGCGAGACCCTTGCACGGGGATGGGGTCGTCTTCTTCGCCGACTTCTTCGCAGCGTCCTTCGCCGTTGTGGCCTTGGGAGCCGCCTTGTCAGTGGTGCGCTGCGCCATCGCTGGAGCGGCGACAATTGCTAGTGAGAGCGCAGCGGCAAGTGCCGCAATCGGCAACCTTGGGAAGTTGGTCACGTTGGGATGTCTCCAGGCGTGTTGGCGGCGGTATCCGATTCGCATCTTAGCATATCAGATCACGGCGTAAATTGGACTGCGATTGAAAGAGTTGCGCGTGCTTGCGCGAACGGGCGCTAATTCCTATAGAGTGCCGCTTCGGCCGTGAATGCGTTGACGTTTCCCGGCCCCGAGGCCGGCCGCCCGGCCGACACCAACCAACATCAGCTTCCCAGGCCAGCAGGAAAGATCAGCCCATGTCGGCAACCCCCACGCGCAAGGTCAACAAGGTGGTCCTCGCCTATTCGGGCGGGCTCGACACTTCCATCATCCTGAAGTGGCTGCAGGAGACCTACCGGTGCGAGGTCGTGACCTTCACGGCCGACCTCGGCCAGGGCGAGGAACTCGAGCCGGCGCGACGGAAGGCCGAAATGCTCGGCATCAAGGAGATCTATATCGAGGATCTGCGCGAGGAATTCGTTGCCAACTACGTGTTCCCGATGTTTCGGGCCAATGCGCTCTATGAGGGCGTCTACCTGCTCGGCACCTCGATCGCGCGCCCGCTGATTGCAAAGCGACAGATCGAGATCGCGCGGGAAACGGGCGCCGACGCGGTCTGCCATGGCGCCACCGGCAAGGGCAACGATCAGGTCCGTTTCGAACTCGGCTACTATGCGCTCGAGCCCAACATCAAGATCATCGCGCCCTGGCGAGAATGGGACTTCAAGAGCCGGGAGTCGCTGATCGCGTTCGCCGAGAGCCACCAGATCCCGGTCGCAAAGGACAAGCGCGGGGAAGCTCCGTTCTCCGTCGATGCCAACCTGCTGCATTCGTCGTCCGAGGGCAAAGTGCTCGAGGATCCGGCGCAGGAGCCGCCGGCCTACGTCTACCAGCGCACGATTTCGCCCGAGGAGGCCCCAGACACGCCGACCGAGATCACGATCGGGTTCCGCAAGGGCGACGCCGTTTCGCTCAACGGCAAGGCTCTGTCCCCGGCCACGCTGCTCGCGGCGCTCAACGATCTCGGGCGCGACAACGGTATCGGCCGCCTCGATCTCGTCGAGAACCGTTTCGTCGGCATGAAGTCGCGCGGCGTCTACGAGACACCGGGCGGGACGATCCTGCTTGCCGCCCACCGGGCGATGGAATCGCTGACGCTCGACCGCGGCGCGGCGCACCTCAAGGACGAGCTGATGCCGCGCTATGCCGAGCTCATCTACAACGGCATGTGGTTCAGCCCGGAGCGTGAAATGCTGCAGGCGCTGATCGACAAGAGCCAGGAGCATGTCGAGGGCGAGGTGCGCCTCAAGCTCTACAAGGGCAATGTCATCGTCACGGGTCGGGAAAGCGCGAAGTCGCTCTACTCCTCAACGCTCGTCACCTTCGAGGACGACAAGGGCGCCTACGACCAGAAGGACGCGGAAGGCTTCATCCGCCTCAACGCGCTGCGGCTGAGGACGCTGGCCATGCGCAACCGGGGGTGATCGCCTCACGCCCTCGCGCGCGACGTGTAGACCGCCTCGGTCTTGTGGCTGACGATTTCCTTGCGCGTCTGCTGGGCTTCCTCCAGGATCTCGAAGGCAAGGTTCACGCGGCGGGCAACGGCGTAAAGGTAGTCGCGGACTTCGTCCGGGAGTTCGGCGTTGGAGTAGCGGTCCGGGTGGTAGGCCTTGGCGCGCTTCACATAGGCGGCGCGGATTTCCGACCAGTCGCAGCCTGGCGCGACGCCGAGCGCTGCATGGGGATCGAACTCGTCGGAACGCGGGGT
The DNA here is from genome assembly GCA_046048295.1 of Pseudomonadota bacterium. Taxonomy (GTDB): domain Bacteria; phylum Pseudomonadota; class Alphaproteobacteria; order Rhizobiales; family Hyphomicrobiaceae; genus CBDCWA01. The sequence goes on from JBJOGJ010000029.1 coordinate 14,733, forward strand.
GCGTGCGTGCAGGTCGGGTGCCTTCGGGACGCCGATCGGCTTCAGCGAGACGATCTGGGCCTTGGCGATGAAGCTGCGCTCTCCGCCGTAGGGCTCGAACTCCAGAAACAGGCTCGGCGCGTTCAGGCAGTCCTGGAGGGCGCGGCCGATGGGCACATAGAGTCGGCCCTTTTCCTGGGCGCCATCGGCAAAGGCGATGGTCACGGGAAGGGCGGTGGTGGTCGGATTGTTGTCGACCCTGTTGCGTTCGAACATGGGACGGCGTCCTCCTCGGGGTTGATGATCCGGCACGTCTGGGCGGGTATGTGCAAGAGGCGTGCCCGGAAATTGCGAGCCTGCAGGCTGTGCGCCACGATTGCGCTTTGTGACCGAGGCGGCCTGTGGTAGTGAGCCCATGGTGCTCTGCACAAAAGTCTCGAGGTGGTGCTGCAACCGGACTCGGCGCGATGCTGCCGGCTTCGGTCCGACGGTTCGCTGTGGACGAATGTCGGCATTGGTGAAGATGCGCGCTGCCAAGTCTCTGAAGGAAACCCTATGGATATCCGCAACATCGCGATCATCGCGCATGTCGATCATGGCAAGACGACGCTGGTCGACCAGCTCCTGAAGCAGTCCGGTGCGTTCCGCGAAAATCAGAAGGTCGCGGAGCGGGCGATGGATTCCAACGATCTCGAGCGGGAGCGGGGAATCACCATCCTCGCCAAGTGCACCAGTGTCGTGTGGCAGAACACGCGCATAAATATCGTCGATACGCCAGGGCACGCCGACTTCGGCGGCGAGGTCGAGCGCATCCTCAACATGGTCGATGGCGCCATCGTGCTCGTCGATGCCTCCGAGGGGCCGCTGCCGCAGACCAAGTTCGTCGTCTCCAAGGCACTGAAGCAGGGCCTGCGCCCGATCGTTGCCATCAACAAGATCGACCGGCCCGACGAGCGCCACCAGGAGGTGCTGAACGAAGTCTTCGACCTCTTCGCGGCCTGCGATGCCAACGACGACCAGCTCGATTTCCCGGTGCTGTTCGGCTCGGGTCGCGATGGCTGGATGGCGGAGGATCCGGCCGGTCCGAAGGAGAGCCTCGCGCCGCTGTTCGAACTCGTCATCCGGCATGTGCCGAAGCCGGTCGTCGAGGAAGGTCCGCTCCGGCTTATCGCGACGACGCTGGAGGCCGACAACTTCCTCGGCCGCATTCTCACCGGGCGCATCTCGTCGGGCGTCATCAAGGCCAACCAGCAGGTCAAGGCGCTGCGTCATGACGGAACGGTCGTCGAGAACTTCCGTGTCTCGAAAGTCCTGGCGTTCCGTGGGCTGGAGCGCACCCCGGTCGATTCCGCGGAGGCCGGAGAGATCGTGGCGATCGCCGGCATGAGCGAGGCGACCGTTGCCGATACCATCTGCGATCCTTCCGTCGAGGTGCCGATGCAGGCGCAGCCGATCGATCCGCCGACGCTGTCGATGACCTTCCGGATCAACGATGGTCCGTTCGCGGGTCTCGAGGGCGACAAGGTGCAGTCCCGCGTGATCCGCGACCGGCTGCTCAGGGAGGCGGAGCGCAACATCGCCATCCACATCAAGGAGAACGAGGACCGGGACAGCTTCGACGTCTCGGGCCGCGGCGAACTGCAGCTTGCGATCCTGATCGAAAATATGAGGCGGGAAGGTTTCGAGCTTACGGTTTCGCGCCCGCGCGTCGTCTTCAAGACGGACCCGGACAGCGGGGAGCGGCTGGAGCCGATCGAGGAAGTCATCATCGACGTGGACGAGGAGCACTCCGGTGCCGTCGTGCAGAAGCTGTCCGAGCGGCGCGCCGACCTGATGGAGATGCGACCTTCGGGTGGCAGCCGGCAGCGCCTGGTGTTCTATGCGCCGACGCGCGGCCTGCTCGGCTATCAGTCCGAGCTGCTTTCGGATACGCGCGGTACGGCCGTGATGAACCGTCTCTTCCATACCTATGCGCCTTACAAGGGCGAGATCCAGGGGCGCCGGCAGGGCGTGCTGATCTCCAATGCGGTCGGCGAGGCCACGGCCTACTCGCTGTTCTATCTGCAGGAGCGGGGCGCCTTGATGATCGGCCCGCAGACCAAGGTCTACGAGGGCATGCTCGTGGGTGAGCACAGCCGCGACAACGACCTCATCGTGAACGTGATCCAGAACAAGAAGCTCACCAACGTCAGGGCGTCGGGCAAGGACGAGGCGCTCACGCTCAGCCCGCCAATGAAAATGCCGCTCGAGCGTGCGCTTTCCTACATCCAGGACGATGAGCTCGTAGAGGTGACGCCGGAGTCCATCCGGCTCAGGAAGCGCTGGCTGGATCCCAACGAGCGCAAGAAGCGGTCGCGCGCCAAAGAGGAAGCCGTCTAGGGCTGGCGGTCTGCACGGGTGGGCTTCGTTTTCTTGGGAAAACAGTTGCGCCACACCCGGCGGCGTGTGCGAATAGGCGTATCTTACGTCGGAGTGCGCGTCGATGTCCGATAGCGGACAGGAAGCAGGCCAGCCGAGCATGGGAGCCGTTGCACAGCTACGGGCGGAAATCGACCGCCACGGCGTCGCCTGGCCGGCGGGTGTCGAGCCGACCTCGGAGCATGCGCTCGCGATCGATCACATCCTGAACGGCGAGGGGCATCTGTTCGTCACCGGTCGGGCGGGGACGGGAAAATCGACTCTGCTGACGACCGTCGCCGAGATGCTCCGGGAGGAGAGCGTGGTCGTGGCGCCAACCGGGCTTGCGGCGGTCAACGTGGGTGGGCAGACCATTCACTCGTTCTTCGGGCTGCCGCCACGGCTTATCGGACCGAGCGACATCCGCCGCAGCCGCAATGGAAAGCTGATGCGGCGCATCAAGTACCTCATCATCGACGAGGTCTCGATGGTCAGGTCCGACCTCATGTGGGGTATCGATCAGTCGCTGCGGCTGAACCGTGGACGGGCGCGCGAGCCATTCGGCGGGGTCCGGCTCATCATGTTCGGAGACCTGCATCAGTTGCCGCCGGTCGTCCGCGAGGCGGAAGAGGGTGCCATCCTCGAGCAGAACCATGGCGGGCCGCTGTTCTTCCATCTCTCCTCGCTAGGGGACGGCGCTGGAACGTGCCTCGTCGAGCTCAACGAAGTGTTCAGGCAGCGTGACCAGGCGCTCGTCGACATTCTCGACAAGGTCCGCGACGGCCGTGCGACGGAGGACGACCTCGCCTGCCTCAACGAGCGCGTCAATCCGATCCGCACACTCGGCGAGGGCCAGTCCTTCGTCATCCTGACGCCGACCAATGCCGCCGCTGCCCGCATCAACCGTGCCTATCTCGAAGCGCTACAGGGCGAGCCGGTGGTGTTCGAGGCGGGCGTGACGGGGGAGTTCTCCGAAACGGCGCAACCGACAGACAAGCATCTGGTGCTCAAGACCGGCTCGAAAGTCATCCTGCTTCGTAACGATGCGGAGCGACGTTGGGTAAACGGCACCATCGCCGTCGTCACGCGCATGACCGACAAACGGATCTGGATCGAGACCGGCGGCAAGGAGCACGAGGTCGAGCCGGTCGCATGGGAGAACCGGCGCTATGCGATCGACACGGAAACCGACAAGGTGGTCGAGAGTGTCGCCGGCACCTTTACCCAGTTCCCGCTCCGGCTTGCCTGGGCGCTGACGATCCACAAGAGCCAGGGCCTCACACTCGACAGCGTCTATGTCGATTTCGGTCGCGGAACTTTTGCGCACGGCCAGGCCTACGTGGCGCTTTCCAGGTGTCGGTCGCTCGAGGGGCTTGCCATCGCCCGCCCCCTCAGGGAGGCCGACATCCTGTTCGACCCACAGGTCGTCGAGTATCGACGGCTATTCCATTCGCTCAATTAACCTTAACGATTCGTTAATCTTTTCTGCACTGCACATTTTATGTTGCGCCGCACAAATATCCGTGTATTATGTAGTTGCGAATTTGTAGTGATCGGAACGTGGCGCAACCTTTTGCGCATCTGGTGGCGCCGCGCCAGGGCTGAAGATGGCCAAGACGAACAGAGGTGAAGGTGTCGGTCCGGCTCGCAGCGGAGCGAAGACTGGTGCCTCAAAATCCTCAAAACGTCGTCAGTCCAAGACCGGCAGCACAACTCGAGACAAATCTGTCCAAGCAGCAAAGAAGAAGCCTGCGCGGACGAAATCCAAAGTGGCGAACGAACGGAGCAAACCCATGAACGAGCAATTTACCAAGCAGGCCCAGGCGATGTTCGAGGTCGCAAAGGACGCGCGGATCCCTGAAGGTTTCCAGACCTTCGCGCAGGACACGGTCGAGAAGTCGCGCGAGGCATACTCGAAGTTCAACGAAGCCACTCAGAACGGCGTGAAGGCCATGGAAGAGGTGGTGATCGTCAGCCAGGCTGGGGCCAAGACGATCGGCGAGAAGATGATGCGCAACGCCACCGCCAACACCGAGGCTGCGTTCGACGCCGCCCAGGCGATGACCCGCGCCCGTTCGCTGCCGGAACTCTTCCGTCTCCAGGCCGACTTCATGCAGCAGCAGTTCGCAGTCGCCAGCACGCAGAGCAAGGAACTGTTCGAGCTGTCGTCGAAGGTCGCCAAGCAGACGTTCGAGACGATGAATGCGGCCGGTTCGAAGTCGCTCGAGACGTTCAAGAAGTAAGCCGGTGTGCCGGCGAGCCGTCGTGCTCGCCGCCTCACGCAGATGTCATGGGCCCGGGACCTCGTGTTCCGGGCTTCTGCATTTCTAGGCTTTCCTGAATTTTCGGACACGCTTGTGCTTGACTGTATCCATCCCTGCCGCGCTAGACTGATGTCATGACGGGTACAAAGTCCAATAATGCCGTTCGGACGGCACGAGTTTCGGATGCGGAGGCGCTGGTCGGCGTGTTCCAGGAGTCGTGGCGGTTCGCCTACCAGGGCATCATTCCGCACCTGCAGCTCGAAAGGATCATCGAACGGCGCGGCGCGGACTGGTGGGCATGTCAGGTGAAGCAGGCGCCGAAGAGCCTTCTCGTCGTCGATGTCGGCGGGCGGGTGGCCGGCTATGCGAACTTCGGCGTGGCACGTGGGCGGAGCGTTCAGCGCGGCGAGATCTACGAGCTCTATCTGGCGCCGGACTACCATGGGATGGGGCTTGGCGAAGGCTTGTTCGAGGCGAGCCGGCATGCGCTCGACATGCGCTGCCTCAAGGGGCTCATTGTCTGGGCGCTCAGCGAGAATACGTCGGCAATGAACTTCTACTGGGGTCGCGGCGGCTGGCCGACGGCGTGCAAGAACGAGCGCATCGGCGGTACGGCGCTCGAGAAGATCGCCTTCACCTGGGATTGATGCGGACATGGTGCGCCGTGTCGACGACGCCTTGCTTCCAGGCCGGATCGTTGGCTGCTATATCACCCACCAAATTCCGCCACTCGGACCGGGGCTGCAATGAGCGACATGAAGATTGCCGTAATGGGAGCTGCAGGGCGCATGGGGTGTACCCTGATCCAGACCGTGGATCGTACGCGCGGCTGCAGGCTCGGTGGTGCCATCGAGAGGGCCGGGTCGCCGGTGATCGGCAAAGATGCCGGTGAGCTTGCCGGGCTTGCGAAACTCGGCGTTGAAGTCAGCGACGATCCACTCGCCGTCATTGCCGGTGTAGACGCGATCCTGGACTTCACGGCGCCTGCCGCCACCGTCGAGTTTGCCGGTCTCGCGGCCAATGCGCGCGCCATACACGTCATCGGCACAACCGGGCTCGATGCCGATCAGGAGCGGGCCATCGCGGCGGCTGCCCGCCATGCGACAATCATCAAGGCCGGCAACATGAGTCTCGGCGTCAATCTGCTTGTTGCGATCGCGCGGAGAGTTGCGAAGGCGCTCGACGAGGACTTCGACATCGAGATCGTCGAGATGCACCACAAGCACAAGGTCGACGCCCCTTCGGGCACGGCGTTGATGCTCGGTGCGGCCGCCGCCGAGGGTCGCGGGATCGACCTTGGTGAACGGAGCGTGCGTTCGCGGGACGGGCATACGGGGCCGAGGCGGCGCGGGGACATCGGCTTTGCCACTCTGCGCGGCGGGAGCGTCGTCGGCGATCACACCGTCATCTTCGCCGGCGAGGGCGAACGGATCGAGATCACGCACCGGGCGAGCGACCGCGACATCTTCGCGCGCGGTGCCGTCAAGGCCGCGCTTTGGGGACATGGCAAGGGGCCCGGCCTCTTCTCGATGGCGGACGTGCTCGGTCTCTGAGGGAACGTTGCCCGATACGGGGGCCGGCCCGTTGCAACCGCTGCCCAGGTTCGTTGTTGCGCCCGCCGATGGGCTCCGCGTGCGCTGGCCGCGGGATTAACTCTCACAGCACTCGGAGTGTCCGCCGGCCCGCTGGCCGTGGCTGGCGGGATGTTCTATCAAGTGGGCTTCCATTAGCGAAAGACACGGACGAGAAGGACGAGGGAGCAGTCAGCCGATGAGCACGCACCAACTGTTGTTGTTGCCGGGAGACGGGATCGGACCGGAGGTGACGGTCGAGGTCGAGCGGATGATCGATTTCTTCAACAGGAAGTCGAACGCCGCCAAATTCGAGACGAAGAGCGACCTGGTGGGCGGTGCTGCGATCGACGCGCACGGGGTAGCGATCCGGGACGAGACCATGGACCTCGCCGACAAGGCCGGGACGGTGATCTTCGGTGCGGTTGGTGGCCCCAAGTGGGACCACGTTCCATTCGACATCCGCCCCGAGGCGGGCCTGCTCAGGTTGCGCAAGGATCTCGAGCTGTTCGCAAACCTGCGCCCTGCCATCTGCTATCCGGCGCTGGCGGAGGCCTCCTCGCTCAGGCGCGAGATCGTCGAGGGCCTCGACATCCTGATCCTGCGGGAGCTGACGGGGGGCACCTATTTCGGCGAGCCGAAGGAGATCGTAACGCTCGAGTCCGGGGAAAAGCGCGCCGTCGATTCGACCGTCTACACGACACATGAGATCGAGCGCATTGCGCTCGTCGCGTTCGATCTCGCGCGCAAGCGTTCGGGCAAGTTGCATTCCGCCGAAAAGCGCAACGTGATGAAGACCGGGGTGCTTTGGCACGAGGTGGTGACCGAGACGCACAAGAAGCATGGCGAAGGCGTCGAGCTTCACCATATCCTGGCCGACAACTGCGCCATGCAGCTCATCCGGAATCCGAAGCAGTTCGACGTCATCGTCACCGACAACCTGTTCGGCGACATCCTATCCGACGAAGCGGCAATGATGACCGGTTCGCTCGGCATGTTGCCGTCTGCCTCTCTCGGCGCCCGAGGTGGCGATGGAATGTGCAAGGCGATGTACGAGCCCGTCCACGGCTCGGCGCCGGATATCGCTGGCCAGGGCCTGGCCAATCCGATTGCGATGATCGCCAGCTTCGGAATGGCGCTCAGGTATTCTTTCGGTCTCGTGAAGGAGGCGGATCTCGTCGACAAGGCCATTGCCGGCGCGCTGGCGCAGGGTTTCCGCACCGGCGACATCATGCAGCCCAACATGCGCCAGGTCGGTACCAGCGAGATGGGCGGCGCCATCCTTAAGGAGCTCGAGCGGCTGGCGGCGTGAGCCGCCTGCAGTTTCGTGTGCCAGCATGGCGAGCAATCTCTCCTCCATCGGTTTCGTCTTCCCCTCGGAAGACTGGGGGCGTCAACTGATGGCGGAGCTCGCCGGCTATGCCGTGCACCGCAGCCCGTGCCTGCCCGGCGACTATGCGGTCTGGCGCTCGGGCGGCGGCGCGGAGATCTGGTATCACGTGGTCGGTGAGCGCAGCTTCTTTGGACGCATGGATGGCGGGCGGGTTGTCGGCCTGCGGCCGTTCTTCCACGGGGAAGGGTGCCTCCCGATCAGTATCGAGCGACTCATCAGGGGGCCCGGTCATTCTGCGTTCGAGGGCATCTTCACCGGCGTCGCTCTGGCAGGCTATCCGATTGCCTTCGAGGCGATGGAGTTCGCGCTGCACGATCTCCGGTCGCGACCGATAAAGGCGCGTGCACAGCTGGTCGGGTTCGCACGCCAGATCACGCCGCTCGGCATCGAAGCAGAGGTAGCGGTGGCGGCGGAAGGCCGGGGGAGTGCGGTGCGCACGTTTGCCGGGGACAAGACCATCGGTCTTGGCAATGCCGACAATGACAATGAACCTGAAAGCGAGCGCCTGGGCGAGGTGCGCGGGCCGCCGCCCGCAACAGTGGCCCTCCTGCGCGGGGTCGTCGTGCGGCATGCACGGATCGAGAACGAGGTGACAGAGCGGTCCTACAACTGGCTGCTCGTCGATGGACCCGGCGGGACGTTCGATATCGTCGCCGATCTCGACATCGTGAAAGAACCGATCGCGGCGGGGACCGTGGTCGAGGTCTTCGCATCCTTCAGCGGTCGACTGATTGACTGATCGACTGATCGCACTGGCTTCGTTCAGGTGAAGAGCGCGAGCACGCCGGTGTAGCCATATATGCGGTCGTGGGAGATTTCGCCGTTGCCGAAGAAGCCGACGAGCGGGATGTCGCCCAGGGCGTCGCGGATGGCGTCCAGTTCCTGCTGTTCGTTGTCGAACAGGTTCGGGCCGCGGGCGCAGCAGGAGAAGTATAGGCCTGCCTTCGGTGGCGCCGTCGATCGTGCTTTGAGATCCGTCAGCATGCGATCTATGTCCTTCAGCGCGCTTTCAGCATTGCGGCGCACGAACGTGATCCGGTCGCCGGCTGAAATCCGCTCGGCGATCACGACTGCGTCGTGCTTGGGGTCGATGCCGGCGAGATTGCGGACGAGATAGTCGCCGGCGTCGTGGCCGGATACCGGCAGCGCTACGTGGACGTCGCCGAGCCAGGGAAGGATGTCGGCGCCATCTGCCACGCCGACCTCTTCACGCAGCACCTCGAGGGCGGGCATATCGTCGAGCGTCATGAGCACGTTGCCGCTGCCGCGCGTGATCCTGTGCGTGGGGCCGATGGGGCTGCAACCCTGGGACAGCCCGGCGACCACGCCGAGGTTGCCGCCGAGCAGCAGCCCGGATACGCCTCCTTCCGTCACCTCGCCGGAGACCTGGGGAAAGGCGCTTCTGCCGGCGGTGAGGCCGCCGACGAGAAAGGTGCCGAAGCGTTCGGAGAGTGCGGATACGATCCGGAACGTGTGTGCGTTGCGCGGATCGGCGTGGACGATACCAAGCGAGGCGAGAAAGGCTGGCTCGTCGAGTTCCGCAACATCGGACTCGCGATCGAGGGAGGGCAGAAGCTGAACCGCGTCCGGCCGCCAGCGGGCGGTCATTGCCGCTATTCCCGGCTTCCCGAAACAGGTCTGGCCGGTGGCGCAGATTCCGAGACCCACCGTGCCGACCCAGGTCTCGATGCCGGTACGTTTTTTCAGCCGGGCGAGGATCTCAGGATAGGCGGCGGCGATCCTGTCTGTGACGTATATGAATCCGACCGTGTGTCCCTTGGCGGTTGCGAGTTCACTTGCGCAGGCCTCGGCCAGGGCATCCGGGGTGTCGTCGGCGGCGAATGCGATCGCATAGTCGGGCATGAGCGTCGGGCCTCTTGTGGGGCGGTCGTCGTCGATCCTCGCACGTTCGGCGGAGCGGGACAAATACGCCACTCGAGATTTGTGGTGCCTGCCTGGACAGTCGCCCGTATGGCGGGGCTCGACCATTCACCCCACCCCCCCAACTGTCATCCCGGCCAAGCGGCGCCAGCCGCGCAGAGCCGGGACCCAGGGGCCACGACACGAGCCCACCGCCAAGCAGCCCCTGGATCCCAGCTCTCGCTACGCTCGTCCGGGATGACAGTGAGGGGCAGCGACACGGCAAAACGCTGGCGGCAATCCGCCCGCGAACTTGCCACCACCGCAGCCCCACCCACCAACTGTCATCCCGGCCAAGCGGCGC
>JBJOGJ010000030.1:0-24487 GCA_046048295.1 Pseudomonadota bacterium
CACGGACGAGGATGGCAATCTGGTTCAGGGTGTGGCCGGCACGCTGCATCGCCTCGATGTCGTCGGAGATGGCGCGGGCCTCCTCCTCGTCGTCCCAGAAGCCGGTGACCGTGACCTTGTCACCCTTATCGCCTGCATCGGTGAACAACGTTTTGCCGAGGCGGCCCCGGTTGTGCGCGATGAGGCCCGAGGCGGTTGCGAGGATGTTCGATGTCGAGCGGTAGTTGCGCTCGAGGCGGATGACCTTGGCGCCGGGGAAGTCCTGCTCGAAGCGGAGGATGTTGTCGACCTCGGCGCCGCGCCAGCCGTAGATCGACTGATCGTCGTCGCCGACGCAGCATATATTGGTTGCACCATCCGACTCCCCTTCGGGGAGCTGGCCGGATGGCGCGGAACCGCCTGGCGCGTGCTGGGCCAAGAGACGGAGCCAGAGATACTGGGCGACGTTGGTGTCCTGGTATTCGTCGACGAGGATGTAGCGGAAGCGGCGCTGGTACTCGGCGAGAACGTCCGGGTGCTCGAGAAAGAGACGCAGACATTCCAGCAGCAGGTCGCCGAAGTCGCAGGCGTTGAGCTCCTTCAGGCGGGCCTGGTAGGCCCTGTAGAGGTCGGCGCCCTTACCGTTGCCAAAGGCGAATGCTTCGCCCACCGGCACCTTGTCCGGCGTCAGGCCGCGGTTCTTCCAACTGTCGAGCAGGCCGGCGAGCTGGCGGGCGGGCCAGCGGTCGTTGTCGATTGCGGAGGCTTCGATAACCTGCTTGAGAAGGCGGATCTGGTCGTCCGTGTCGATGATGGTGAAACCAGACTTGAGGCCGACCAGTTCGGCGTGACGGCGCAGGATCTTGACGCCGATCGCGTGGAAGGTTCCGAGCCATGGCATGCCTTCGACATGCTCGCCGACCAGGGTGCCGATGCGTTCCTTCATCTCGCGGGCCGCCTTGTTGGTGAAGGTGACGGCGAGGATTTGCGAGGGATAGGCGGCGCCGGTGGCAAGGATGTGCGCGATGCGGGTGGTGAGGACGCGGGTCTTGCCGGTGCCGGCACCGGCGAGGACGAGGACCGGGCCTTCGATCGTCTCGACGGCTTCGCGCTGCTCGGGATTGAGACCCTCGAGGTAGGGATAGGACGGGCGGCGGCGGGCACGGTCCGAGATCGAGCCAGTGCCGGCCGGTAGCGGGGCAAGGGATTGTTTCGCTTGATTCTCTGCTGTCATGGCCGAATTGTAGCACTTCCATGGGGGCAACGGTTGGGCAGCGCGTCCGGGTTCACAGTTTTGCCGCCGTCAAGGTGCAGCATGGCTGGCGATGTGGCACGGTTGCGACGATCTGGCGCTCGGTCCTCCAACGGATATGGCAATCGTCGTCGCCGCGTTGTAGTAACGGGAAGCCACAACTTGTATTCGTTTCCGCTATTACCTTCCGGTAGCCTGGACGACGGCCGCGATACGGCGTTCGCGACGATGCCGGCGTTCGAGATCCGGCACGGCCGGTCATGTGCGGTATTGTCAGGCGCGGCGCGCCTTTGGGGTCGGAGATGAACAGCGTCCTCCTCTGGTTCGGCGGATTGCTCGTGGTCATTTTCACGGCACTGTTTGCCGTGCCCCATGTGGTTGACTGGAACAGCTACCGCGGCGTCTTCGAGGAGGAGGCGACGCGCGTGCTCGGCCGAAAAGTACGGGTGGGCGGCTCGGTCAATCTCAGGCTGCTGCCGGTGCCCTACGTGCGCTTCGAGAAGGTGCGGATCGCCGACGATACCGGAACGCTCGGCGCGCCCTTCTTCTCGGCGGACGGGTTCACGCTCTGGCTTTCGGTGCCACCGCTGTTGCGTGGCATCCTGGAGGCCAAGCAGGTCGAACTCGAGCAGCCGGTCCTCAATCTCGCCGTCAATCGTGAGGGCGGCAACTGGGGCTCGTTCCGAATCTCCGCCGGCGCATTGCCTTTTGTGCCGAACGACGTTGCGCTGCAGTCGATGAAGATCACCGACGGACGCATCTCGCTCAGGCTCGGAGGGACCAGCGAGACGGTGGTGCTCTCGAATATCGGCGGCGAATTGGCGGCAGAGACGCTGCACGGGCCGTACAGGTTCCAGGGAGAGGCGGATTTCGAGAATACGCGGCATGAGGTCAGGGTATCGAGCGGGCAGCCGGAAGCGGACGGCAGCCTGCGGGTAAGGGCGGTGGCGCGCAACGCTGCCGGGGGATCTTTCGTGATCGACGGTACAGCCGGCGACCTGGTTGCGGCTCCGAGGTTCAGCGGTCAGCTTTCGGCGAACATTCCCTTCGCACTCTATGCCAGCAACTCAGATCCGGAGACCACGCCACAGCCCGGCGACCAGGAGGTCAACGAGCCGGACCAGTCAGGCACTACAGGTGAGGCACGTGGCGCTGCGGCAGAAGCCGGCAGGTCGGAGCCGGCGCCGCGTGCCGGCCGGCGGAACGGTTTCGATGTCAAGGGCAAGCTCGATGTTTCCCCGGTCGGGTTCAAGCTTTCCGAACTGCTCGCCTCATTCGACAGCGATGGGCGTCCGCAACTGATGACGGGCGAAGCGAGTGGCGAATGGCGGAGCGTGCCGAAGATCAACGTGGACCTGTCGGCGCGCTGGCTCGACATCGACCGCATCGCGGGCGGCGGCGACGGCCGGGAGCCGCTGGTTACGGCGCGCGAGATGGGTCGGCGTATTTTCGACCTGGTGCTCAAGAGCTGGGATGCCGAGGCGCGGCTCAAGGTCGACCAGGCGAACCTTGGGCGCGACATCGTCGGCGACCTCGTGATCGATGTCGCGCGGGCAGCGGGGCGGGACCTCGATATCCGCGAGGTCGCGGGTGCGTTGCCTGGCGGGGTTAGATTCCGCACCAACGGCGTGCTTTCTGGGCGCGGCGAGACACACTCCTACAACGGGGACTTGGTCGTCTATGGCAGCAGTATCGGCCGCTTCACCGGCTGGGCTGGGCGGGGCGGATGGCAAGTGCCGGCGAAGCTGGACAGGTCGTTCTCGGTGGCGGGCAAGGTGGTGCTGTCGGAGCGCGTGGTCGGAATAACCGAGGCGGTTGCGGAAATCGGGCGACGCCAGATGCGCGGCAGCCTGACCAAGGGGCTCGGGGCGAAGCCCGAACTGGTGGTGACGCTCGAGGGAGACGACATCGACATTGGCCCGCTGGCACCCGGATTGCTCCAGGAGGTCGCGGTGCGGCCGCTCGATTTCATCGTGTCGGGAGCCGGAAGCAAGCCTGCGACGGCGACGGCTGGCGCGGGCGCGAAATGGCTTGCGAGTTTCGATGGGGATTTCCGGATCGACATCAAGGCTGGCCGGCTCGAGGACGGCACGACGGTGCTGCGCGACGTCGAGGTGAGGGTGACGCGCAGCCAGCAGGCGGTCGGACTGCAGAGCATCAAATGGCGGACCGCCAAAGACCTGGCGGTGGACGCAAAGGGTACCGTGCCGCTCGACGGCAAAAATCCCGCGCGCATCAACGGCTGGATCAGGGCAGGAAGCAACCTGGCCGTGCGGCAGCTCGCCGAAGCGGTCGGTGTCGACGGCGCGCTCAGCGCCATGGTCTCGTCCGTAGTCTCGACGGCGCCTTCGCTCGCGGTGGGTTTCCGGACGACGTTGCCGATCAACGAGGGCGCGCCGTTCGAGACGGTGCTCGATGGGGTCATCGGCCGGCATCCGGTGCGCTCGTCGTTGAAGCTCGGTGGTGGCATCGAGGGATGGCGGAAGGGTGATATCGCGGCGGAACTCGATCTCTCGGCAGAGACCTTCGGGGACCTGATGCGGGCGGCTGGACACGCGCATGGGATGGATCCCATGGTTCCGGCCAAAGCCGTCGAAGGTAGCGCAAAGTCCGCGGGTTCCGCACGCATGATCGTCCGCGCGAGCGGCGGAGCCGCCGAGCGATTGACCGTCGTGGCGCGCCTCACGAGCGCTGAGATGGTCGCGAACTTTGAGGGCAAGGGCGGATTTGGAGACAGTGGGTCTGTCAGGCTCGCCGGCAAGCTGGAAGTCGGTGCCGACGATGTGCGGCCGCTGCTCAAGACGGTTGCGCAGGGCTGGCGGCCGGAGTTGGAAAAGGCGGCGCTCGGCGGGTTCATCCTGGTCGAACTGGACGAGGGCACGCTGAAGCTTGCGCCGCAGGCACTGGCGCTCGGCAGTACCCGCGCGTCGGGAACGTTGCAGGTGTCGAAGTCGAAGCAGGCCGCCGGGGCGGCCGCCATCTACGCGCTATCGGGTGCGCTCGACCTCAATGTGCTTTCGCTCGACTCGGCGATCGGTCTCATCGTTGCTGGGGGGACGCCGCGCCAGGATGGCACGCGATGGTCGGAAGCTCCGATCCAGCTCGATCTGGTAGAGCATGTGACGGGTGGCGTGCTGGTCAGGGCGGACGAGGTGTTCGTCGGCAACAGCTTGGTTCTGACCGACAGCTCGAGCCGGTTGCGATTGACGGCCGGCCGGGTTGGGTTCGAGGAGATCAACGGAACGATCGCTGGCGGTACATTCAGCGGCAGGATGTCGGTCGAGCGGAGGCCCGCTGGGGTCAATGCCGCGATCACTGCGAAAGTCGAAGCTGCGGATCTGGCAGCCCTGACGGCGCTCGGCGGGGGGAAGTCAGTCGCGCAGGGGCGGGGATCGCTGACACTCGAACTGTCGGGCAATGGTCTCAGTCCGCGCGCGGTCGTGGCCGGGATCACGGGGCGCGGGAGCGTTGAGGTCCGGGACGCGACGATTGCCGGGCTGTCCACGGATGCCGTCAGCAGTGTCGCCGCTGTGGTGATCGCGAAGGGACGCGAGGCGACGGAAACAACGGGAGAGATCATCGCGCGGGAACTGCAACCGGCGCTGGCTGCCGGCAGCCTCGAGGTCGGAACGCGAAAAATCGCCCTCAACGCCGGTGACGGCGCGCTCCGCTTCGAGCAGTTCACCGTGAAGGGCAAGGACGGCACGGCGCGCAACACGACCACGATCGATCTCATCAGCCTGAAATTCGATAGCGAGTGGCAGCTTGCTTCGGCGATGAAGCCGCGAGAGGGAAGCGAGGCGGACAAGCCGGCTGCGCAGTTGCCGCCGGTTTCGGTGCTGTATGTCGGGGAGCTCGACCGGTTGACGACGGTTGAGCCGCGGCTCGTGACCGATGCACTCGACCGGGAATTGACGGTGCTGCGCATGGAGCGCTCCGTGCAGCGGTTGGAGGAACTGAGGCGCAAGGACGAGGAGCTGGCGAGACAGGAGGAATTGCGCCAGAAGGCAATCGCCGAAGAGAAGCGCCGGGCGCTCGAAGCCTATCGGCGGGAGATGGGGCTGCCGGGCGGAGCAACGGGAGAACCGCCGCCGGTCATCCAATACCTGCCGCCGGGGGCGATACCACCCGGTGGGCCGGCACAACTCGGCGGACCGATTGCAGCTCCGCCGGCACCGCGGCCCGCGCAGCGTCGGCCGCAAGCCGGGGCTGGACAGAGACCGGGCGGATTCAATCCCTGGGCGGATATCGATGCGCGGTGACCTGTTCCCGGCGTTGGCGGGAGCAGTCTAGCGTCGGTCGACGGACTTTTCCTCGAGCCGCGAGAGCAGCCACACGCGAACGGCGCTCGAGAGCCCGGCTTCGCCACGGCCGGCATCGATCTGGGCGACGAGCGTGGCGACGGGCATGGCAAGATCGCCGGCCGCGCGCTTCAGCGCCTCCCAGAATGCAGCCTCGAGGGAAATCGAGGTGCGGTGGCCGTTGATCGTGAACGAGTGCTTGACCGGACGCGATGCGCTGGCGACGTCGACGTCCATGCTCGTGGGGGGCGTGGCTACGGCAGGTTTCGATATCGGGTGGCGCATGCCGGGCTGGCCCGCGCTATTCCGGTGCGATCATCTTCTCGGGACGGACTATGGCATCGAAGTCGGCCACGGGGATGCCGTCAGCGATTGCTTCTTCGCGGAGTGTGGTGCCGTTCTTGTGGGCGGTCTTGGCGATCTTGGCGGCACGGTCATAGCCGTACTTCGGCGCCAATGCGGTGACGAGCATCAGGGAGCGGTCGAGGCCTTCCTTGATGTTGTCGAGGCGCGGCTCGATGCCAACAACGCAGTTGTCCGTGAAGGAGACGGCGGCGTCTGCCATGAGGCGCACCGACTGCAGGAAGTTGTAGGCCATCACCGGGTTGTAGACGTTGAGCTGGAAGTGACCCTGGCTGTCGGCAAAGGTAATGGCGGCGTTGTTGCCGAAGATCTGTACGCAAACCTGGGTCATAGCCTCGCACTGGGTCGGGTTGACCTTGCCTGGCATGATCGATGATCCCGGCTCGTTCTCGGGCAGGTTGAGTTCGCCGAGGCCGGCGCGCGGACCAGAGCCGAGGAGGCGGATGTCGTTGGCGATCTTGAAGAGCGAGGCGGCGACGGTGTTGATGGCGCCGTGGCTCATCACCATGGCGTCGTGGGCGGCCAGGGCCTCGAACTTGTTCGGGGCGGTGGTGAAGGGCAGGGCTGTGATGCCGGCGATACGTTCCGCCACCATCTCGGCAAAGCCGACAGGAGCATTGAGGCCGGTGCCGACGGCCGTGCCGCCCTGGGCGAGCTGCATCAGCATGGGCATGGTGCTCTCGATGCGGGCGATGCCATTGTCGAGCTGCTGGGTGTAGCCGGAGAACTCCTGGCCGAGGGTGAGCGGCGTCGCGTCCTGGGTGTGTGTGCGGCCGATTTTGATGATGTCCCGCCATGCCTGCGCCTTGTCGTTCAAGGCATTGCGCAGCTTCTGGAGCGCGGGGATCAGGCGGTGATGGATTTCCTCGGCGCAGGCGATGTGCATGGCAGTCGGATAGGTATCGTTCGACGACTGGCTCATGTTGACATGATCGTTCGGGTGGACGGGCTTCTTCGAACCCATCTCGCCGCCGAGCATCTCGATGGCGCGGTTGGAGATCACCTCGTTGGCGTTCATGTTGGACTGCGTGCCGGAGCCGGTCTGCCAAACGACGAGCGGGAAGTGGTCGTCAAGCTTGCCCTCGATGACTTCTTGGGCGGCGGCGATGATCGTCTTGCCGAGGCTTTCGTCGAGCTTGCCGAGTGCAATGTTGGTTTCGGTGCAGGCGCGCTTGACGATGCCCAGGGCGCGGACGACCGGGGCGGGCTGGCGCTCCCAGCCGATCTTGAAGTTGCCGAGCGAGCGCTGGGCCTGTGCGCCCCAGTACCTGGTGGAATCGACCTCGATAGGTCCGAAAGTGTCGGTTTCGGTGCGCGTCGGCTTGCTCGAAGAGGTCATGTTTCACCCTATGGCTCGGTCAGGCGGGAAATGCTGGTGGTGAACTACGGCCACTTCCGCGCAAAGGCAAGACGGGGCGACCCGTTTGCCTCTATGCGCAGGCCGTGGCGCAAGGCGAAAACGCGCCGCTCAGGCGGACTTAGCCAGCGCAACCGGGCCGTTGATGGGCTCGATGATCTCTTCGCGGATCTGCTCGACGTTGTCCGGGTAGGGCGGGAACTTGAGCAGGAACAGGTCGATGCCGAGGTCATGATACTTATGGAGCTGGTCGCGCACGTCGTCCGGACGGCCGAGCAGGCCGGCCTTCATGGCAGGCGCCATGCGCGACTGCATCTTGCGGATGTCGGCGTCGCCTTCCGCGGGTGCGAGCAGCTTTTCGGCCTCGGCGACTGCTGCCTCGCGGGATGGACCGAAGCCGACGAACGGGTTCATTGCAAAGCGGACGGTGCGGCCGCGCTTGGCGGCGCGCTCGCGCATGTCGCCGATTGAGCGCTTGACGCTCTCCTCGAAGGCCTTGGTGTCCTCGGCCGACTTGTCGAATTCGAGGAACCACCAGTCGCCGATCTTGGAGACCATCTCCAGTCCGCGCTCGGCCCGGCTGGCGGTAAATATTTCCGGTGGGGTCTTGGTGGCAGGTTTGAGCAGGAGCTGGGCATCCTTCAGCTTGTAGAATTTGCCGTCGTATGTGAACGGCGTCTCTGACCACAGGCCGCGGATGACGTCGATGAATTCTTCGGCGCGGACATAGCGGTCGTTGTTTTCGAGGAGGACGTCGCCGCCATACATGGTGTGTTCCTCGACGTTCCAGCCGGTGACCAGGTTGATGGCCATGCGGCCCTTGGTCAGCCGGTCGAGGGAGGTTGCCATCTTGGCGACGAGTTGCGGGTGCCAGAGGCCGGGGTGGACGGCGACCATGGAACGGATGCGTTCGGTCCACGAGCTGATGGCGCCGGCGAGGATCCAGCACTCCATGTCGGTGCCGAGGTGGCGCTCGGCGAAGAGGATGATGTCGAAGCCAGCCTTGTCGGCGGCGCACAGTACATTCTTGGAGATCTGGAACTGCAGGTCGGTCTCACCGTCGGGTAGCGGATTGGCACCGTTGGCGACGGACCGCAGTATCTCAGGTGAGCCGATGGTGACGTGAGGTACGGGTGCGTAGAGACCGAACAGCATGTGCAACTTCTCCCCGGCAGAACGGTGGCAGGCATTAACGGTTTCGGCCAGCATGGAAGCCATGGCCGCCGATGTCCAGCCCGGGCAGCTGGCCTGCGACGGAATTGTGCTATTGAGACGGGGATCTGATGGGAGACGGGCGCGAGCATGGACAAGAAGGTGACGGCGGAGGAGGGGCGGGGCAAGTCGATCTACAGGATCTGGTCCTATCCCAACTACGTACTGTTCGCGCTCGGGGCATGCGGAAATCATATCACCATCTGGGCGCAGCGGGTCGCAATCGGCTGGCTCGCCTGGGAGCTCACGGGCTCGACAGTGTGGCTCGGCGCTGTCGCCGCAGCGGATCTCGCACCGATGCTGGTTCTGGCAACGATCGCGGGGGCGGTGGCCGACAGGTCGAATGCGCTGAAGATGGTGCGGATCTTCCAGGGCCTGTTCGTGCTGCAGGCGGGGGTGTTGGCAGCGCTGACATTCACCGGGCTCATAACGATCGAGCTCTTGTTCCTGCTGTCATTGATGATGGGCATGACGCATCCGTTCTGGCTGGCATCGCGCCAGATCGTGATGCCTGCAACGGTGCCGCGGGAGCATGTCGGGACCGTCGTGGCGGTCGATTCTGCGAGCTTCCAGACGGCGCGCTTCATAGGGCCGGCGGTGGCAGGAATATTCATTCCGGTCACCGGCGTGGGCGGAATTTTTCTCGCGCATGTCATCGGGTCGCTGGTCTTCCTGACGTCGCTGCTGCTGCTCAACGTGAAACTGCCCGAACGCAGGGCAACGGGCGACCGGCGCATCATGAGCGACATTGCGGACGGCTTCAGGTACGTGCGCGGGCATGGCGGCATACTGCCGATGCTGGTGCTCATGGCCGCGGCCTCCGTCTTCCTGAGGCCGATCCAGGACATGCTGCCGGGCTTCGCTGACGACGTCTATTCGCGCGGCGCGCAGGGACTTGCGTGGCTGACCTCGGCAATGGGTGTCGGGGCGATGGTGAGTGCGACGCGTATCGCGGTAAGCGGTCGTATCGAAGGGCTGACGCGGGCGGCACTCGCCGGCGGGGCGGGCGTGGTTCTGGCGACTGTCGGGCTGGCTGCGACTGATATGTTCTGGTTCGGCGTGGCGGCTTGCGTGCTGTTCGGCTACACGTTCAACACCGTATCGACCAGCATCCAGGCAGTGATCCATTCGACGGTCGCCGACGACATGCGCGGGCGCGTCGTCAGCTTCTATATGCTGGTGTTTCGCGGCATGCCGGCGATCGGTGCGCTGGCGGTTGGCGTAATGGCGGAATTCCTGGGACTGAGAGTGACCGCGGCGGTCAGCGCGCTGATGTGCCTGGTGGTGTGGGCGGCGATTGCCGTCAGATACCGTGAAATCGAGCAGGCGAACGAAGCGGGAGCGGACGAGGGAGATGATGAGACGACCGAACCGGGCGTGGCGCAGAACGCGACCAGTGGTAGTCCGCGGCTGCTCGGCAGGCTGATGGGCAGCGGTGGGAAAGACGGCCGTAGAGTGCCGATTTCGGAACTTGCGATCGTCCGTGTCTGGCAGCACCGGAACTATGCCTTCTACATGGGCGGCATGACGCCCAATCTCGTTTCCATCTGGATGATGCGGGTGGGAGTTGGCTGGCTTGCATGGAAGCTGACGGAGTCACCGACGTGGCTTGGCATCATCGCGGCCGCGGACCTGGCGCCGATGCTCATCCTTGGGCTTTTCGCCGGGGCGGTCACGGACCGTATGGATCCGCTGCTGCAGGCAAAACAGATGCAATGGCTGCAGCTCCTACATGCGGTGCTGCTCTTCGGTCTGACCGCGCTCGGCTGGATGACGATCGAGCTGTTGTTCGTGCTGTGCCTGTTCCTCGGGATCACGCATCCCTTCTCCTCGACGGCGCGACACGCGATCGTTCCGGCGACGGTGCCGAAAGAAATGTTCGCGACTGCGGTGGCGACCGATTCAGCGCTGTTCAACGCATCGCGGTTCATAGGGCCGGCATTCGCGGCATTGATCATTCCCTTTGCAGGCGTCAGTGGCACCTTTGCCGTTCACGTGGTTGGTTGCGTGGTGTTCCTGGCCGCGATGTATTTCATCGACCTGCCCGAGCGGGAGCGGCATGGACACGGCAAGGGCGGGCTGATGGGAGATGTCCGGGAAAGCATCGGCTATGTCATGGCGCATCCGGGCATCTGGCCGCTATTCCTTGCCCTGACCGCAGTGTCGGCCTTCCTGAGACCGATCCAGGACATGTTGCCCGGCTTCTCCGACGACGTCTTCGGTTCGGGAGCGACGGGCCTCGCATTGCTGACATCGGGGATGGGTGTTGGTGCCATGGTGAGTGCGCTCTGGGTGGCAGCCTACGGGCGCGTCGCGGGACTGACGACGGTCGTGCTGGTGGCGTTCCTCGGTCATGTCGCCGCGACGCTGGGATTTGTTGCCACCAGTTGGCTCTGGGTCGGCGTTTTCTTCAGTGTGCTGTGGGGTTTCACGCTGAACATCATGTCTACAAGCACCCAGGCGCTGGTGCAGACGGCGATCGACGACAGCCGGCGCGGCAGGGTAATGGGGCTCTACACCGTGATTTACCGCGGTACGCCGGCATTCGGCGCGATCGGCACAGGGGTTCTGGCCGAGTTCCTTGGGCTGCAATTCACCTATGCGATCGCAGCGATCATCTGCCTTGCGGCATGGATCTACCTTATACCTCGGAAGTCGGAAATGGAGCGCGCACTCGAGAGGGAAAGGGTTTGAGCGGCTGCCACCGGCGGATGCCGGAACACCGGCCGGATGTGCCAGCATGACCGGGGTTGCAGCCTACATCTTCGTGCTTTCGTCGTCGTTCGTGGCGGCTTTCGTGTCCGGAATCTTCGGCATGGGCGGCGGCTTCCTGCTGCTCGGCGTGCTGCTGACGGTCATGGACGTGGCTACCGCGATGGTGGTGTTCAGCCTGTTCCTGCTGGTGGCCTGCACCTATCGTGCCTACCTCTGGCGTGAACATATCGTGTGGCCGATCATTGGCCGCTATCTGGCTGCCGCCGTCGTCACCTATGGCGCGATGAGGGTCATCGCATTCGTGCCGGACAAGGCGCTGGTGTACGTGTGCCTGGGACTGATGCCGTTTGCGGCTGAACTGCTGCCCAAGGGAATTTCGCTCGACGTTTCGAGGCCGCGGGTCTCCTACGTCTGCGGGGTGGTGGTCTCGGTGCTGCAGGTGCTGGCGGGCGGGGCGGGCAACGTGCTCGACGTGTTCTTCCAGAAGTCGCCGCTCGACCGGAAGAAGATCGTGGCGACGAAGGCCGCGACGCAACCGTTCGCGCAGGCGCTGAGGGCGGCCTACTTCCTGTCCTTCTTCGATTTCCAGCTGCCGGTTCCGGCGTGGCTCATCGCTGCCGTTTGCGTGATTGCGATGATCGGGACGACGGCAGCGGGCGGCGTCCTCAACCGAATGAATGACATGCAGTTCCGGCGGTGGAGCCAGATTATCATCTATGCGATCAGCCTGGTTTTCCTGGGCCGCGGCATTTGGCTGTACATGGGTGCTTGAGGAAAAGGGGCGTAAGGAAAACTATTTCTTGCGAAAGGCGTCGAGGCTGAAAATCTGTGCGCCGGGAGCCGCAGCCGGGCTATCCGGGCTTTCCGTATCAGGGGCGGGCTCGTCAGATGGCTTGTCCGCCTCGGATATGCGGGCCGGACGGCGAAGGCGTGCCGGCTCGAGTTCTATCGGTTCCCTGTCCTGCTCCGTCGGACCAAGCTCCGTCGGCTCGACGTCGCGCATCGGAGCGTCCGCCGAGGTATCGAGCGGCTGCTGGGTAACAGCAGTCGGGCGGCGCGGGGTACGGCTGCGGGGCTTGCGGCGGCTCGCCGGCTCGCTGTCGAGAGCCTGCTCGAAGCTCGCCGGATCGTCGAACTGGGCGGAAAAGCGGACACTCGGATCGAAGAAGACACGAACCGCGTCGAAGGGGATGACGAGACGCTCCGGGATGCCATCGAAGGTCAGCTTGACCTCGAAGTAGTCATCGCTGACGGCAAGATCCCAGAACCGGTGCTGCATCACGATCGTCATCTCTTCAGGGTATTTCTCCTTGAGACGACGCGAAAGCGACACGCCTGGATACTGGGTGTCGAAGGCAATGTAGAAGTGGTGCTCGCCGGGAAGACCTGCACGCGCAACACGTCCCAGGACCGTGCGCACGACGTTGCGCATGGCTTGTTGGGTCAGAGCTTCATAGTCGATGCCGCGATCGCCTGTCATGCCGGCCTTGGTCTCGGTCCTGCCATCCTACTGCATATCGTGCCAGCTTATCACGGCCTTTCAATTAAGTGGAGAGCTTCTGTTGCCCGGTGCCCTCCGAACCGCGCCTAGACGTGCTTAAGGCCTAGGACTTTGGTAGAGAGACTCGCACCGCATTACGCAGCGAGAGCGCCCTCAGCATAGTTGTCATTGGCAACTATACGATCGGCCCGATAACGGTGGTACCATGCCGAGCGAAAGCAAAGCCCTTTACACCCTCGTCGATCCTATTTCGCCCCCATCAACAGATCACTTTGCCGTTATGTGGCTTGTCAATCCAGTGAGCTGATGGTGGAGGCGCCGGGTACCGCCCCCGGGTCCGAATGGCTTATTACGACCGCGTTTATCGCCATAGCCGGACGAATCCGGCAGGAAGGATATAATACTGAAACGCATGAAAAAAAAGTGGCAGTGGGGAAAACTCCGAAGGCGGGCGCGACATGAGGTCGTTCAGCCATCGACACCTTCGGTCGTTATGTGGAGAAGCCGGCCGCAGTGCTTGCAGTGAACGGCATCGGGATCATGGCGGTTCAGGCCACAGTCGGGGCACTCGTAATTTACATGGGCGGGGCGGAAAATGGCCTGTATCAGGCGCAGGAACAGGCCGACGCCGAATACCATGATGGCGACCGATAGAAGGCGGCCGGTGGTCCCTTCGAGCGTGATGTCGCCGAAGCCCGTGGTGGTAAGCGTCGTCACTGTGAAATAGAGCGCGTCAACATAATTGGCGATCTTTGGGTTTTTTCCAACTTGGAGCACATAGACGAGTGCTGTCATGACGAAAATGAACACGAGCAGGCTGACGGTGCTCTGGATGAGTTCTTCGTTGCGGCGGAAATAGGTCGAGACCTCCCGGAAATCCCGGAGCACATGGTAGGATCTAAGTAGGCGCAACGCGCGGAAGATCCTGAGAAACAAAAAGTTTTCCAGCACCAGGGGCATCAGCAACGAGATGATGACTACAATGTCTGTT
Source organism: Pseudomonadota bacterium (assembly GCA_046048295.1). Lineage (GTDB taxonomy): Bacteria > Pseudomonadota > Alphaproteobacteria > Rhizobiales > Hyphomicrobiaceae > CBDCWA01. The sequence continues at coordinate 13,672 of JBJOGJ010000030.1, forward strand.
ATCGTCGTAAATCGTGTGAGATGGCGGAGGGGTGAGTTGGAGAGCGCGAGGCGTGCAGCCAGATCCAACGAAATCAAAACGGCGAAGACAGCGTCGACGGCGTAGATCCAAGGCGAGTCGGGCAGCATCGAGGAGATGATGAAGAAGGCAATGGCGACGACATCGAAAACAAGGATCGAGAGGCGGAAGGTCCGGGCCTTCTGCGTGTTTCCGAAGTAGAGGTCACGCAGAGTGTCCTTGAGACTCTCGGTGTCCATCCCGCCTCCCGGCTGTTGTGGCACCGAATTTCCGGCACCGGTGTAAAACGAGGTCGGAACGAATGCGCAATTCGCACAGGGTGTCAACCGCGCCGGAGGTGCAACGAATGACAGATGCGATTTCGCAGCGACCACCCTACGCCGCCCCGAACGATTGGCCGCCGGTGCAGGCCGCGCTGGCTGTCGCCTTCATACTTGGCGTTGCGATCGGCCTGTCGGGGGTCGTGCAGATGCTGCCCTCGAGGCTGCCGGACGTGGCCAAGGCGCTGATCGCGCTCGGCGTCGTGCAGGCGGCGGTCCTGCCGCTCGTGTTCATGGCAGCGCGTCGGGGCAAGGCGAGCGCGATCGAGGTGCTGGCGCTCGACCGGCCGCTGCCGGGTGCACGGGAGCTGGTGACGGCACTCGGCGGTATGATGTTGATCGTCGTGCCCTATACGCTGGCGGTCATGATCCTGTCGCCGGACACCATGGCGCGCGATCTCAAGCCGTTTGCGCAGATGCTGCGCAGCGACTGGTGGTGGCTGGTGCTCATCGTGGTCGGCATCGGTGCGCCGCTGATGGAGGAACTCCTGTTTCGGGGTTTCCTGCAGTCGGCGCTGGCGCGGTCGCGAATAGGGTTCGCAGGCGCATCCCTGGTCTCGACGACGGCGTGGTCGGCGCTGCATTGGGGATACTCAGTGGCGGGCCTGATCGAGGTGTTCCTGATCGGGCTCTATTTCTGCTGGCTGCTCTGGCGCAGCGGCAGCCTGTGGGTTCCAATGCTTTGTCATGGCATATACAATTCTGGCCTCGTGCTGATCCTGTTGATGATGCCCCTGGCGGCATGAGGCGGCTGGGGGCAGGTGGCAACGAATCGGGCTAATGGAGGCCCATGCAACAGTACCTAGACCTCATGCGCCGCGCGCGCACAAAAGGCGTCCGCAAGACGGACCGGACCGGGACCGGAACACTTTCGGTATTCGGGCATCAGATGCGCTTCGACCTGGCGGAGGGGTTCCCGCTCGTCACGACGAAGAAACTGCACATGAAGTCCATCGTGCATGAGTTGTTGTGGTTCCTCGGGGGGGACACCAACACCCGGTACCTCAAGGCGAACAAAGTTTCGATCTGGGACGAGTGGGCGGACGAGAACGGCGATCTCGGGCCGGTGTACGGCAAGCAGTGGCGGTCCTGGGCGGCGCCGGACGGCTCGACGATCGACCAGATCAGCGAGGCGGTGGATCTCATCAAACGGGATCCGGACAGCCGGCGCATCATCGTGTCGGCTTGGAATCCAGCCGACATTCCGAAGATGGCATTGGCACCTTGCCACTGCCTGTTCCAGTTCTATGTCGCCGACGGTCGCCTTTCGTGCCAGCTCTACCAGCGCTCGGCGGACATCTTTCTGGGCGTACCGTTCAACATCGCGAGCTATGCGCTGCTGACCATGATGATGGCGCAGGTGACGGGACTGAAGCCAGGCGATTTCGTGCACACCTTCGGCGATGCGCACCTCTATCTCAACCACTTGGAGCAGGCGGACCTGCAACTTCAGAGAGAGCCGCGGCCGCTGCCGACGATGGCCATCAATCCGGAAGTCGGGTCGATCTTCGATTTCACGTTCGAGGATTTCGAATTGCGGGACTACGATCCACATCCGCATATCAAGGCGCCGGTTGCGGTATGACTGCAGGCGCGAGCGATGCCACGGTGGCACTGGTAGTGGCAGTGGCCGAGAACGGTGTCATCGGCCGTGACGGCGGCCTGCCATGGCGGCTGTCGAGTGACCTCAAGGCATTCCGGCGTCTCACGATGGGCAAACCGGTCGTCATGGGGCGCAAGACCTATCAGTCGATCGGGCGTCCCCTGGACGGGCGGGACAACATCGTGGTGACACGGGACACCGGGTTCGCGGCCGAAGGCGCCATTGTGGTGGCAAGCATCGCGGCGGCCCTCGAAGAAGGCAGGCGATGCGCGCAGGCGCGAGGCGTCGACGAGATCATGGTTATCGGAGGCGCTGAGGTCTACCGGGCAACGATGGATTGCGCGGGGCGGATCTACTGGACCGAGGTGCATGCAGCGCCGGAGGGGGATACGTTCATGGGGCGGCCCGATCCGGCGCATTGGCAGGAGGTGTCGCGCTCGACGCTGGCGAAAGGCGAAAAGGACGATTACGCCTGCTCATTCATCGTCTATGAGCGGTGCCAGGCCGATCGCCCGGACCCATAACTCGGCCACATTTGGTGGGCCGGATGCCGGGGGCATTCGTAACCGTTGTTCGAAACGGTTGTTTGCGCCCGCCGATGCGCTGACTTATAAGCATTTTGCAATTCAAAAAGACAAGAGACCACGGTACGGCCACAGCAAGCCCTTGCTAGTGGCAGGGTCCATACGTATCTCCCTACGAAATTGTCAGAAGGTAAGGGGCGGCAGGAATGTCTTGGAACAATCAGAACGGTGGCGGCGGCTGGAAAAGCGGCGGCGGCGGCGGAGGTGGCGGCCCCTGGGGACAGGGACCGTGGGGCCAGGGAGGCGGCGGTGGCAACCAGCAGCCCGACCTGGAAGAAATTCTCAAACGCAGCCAGGACCGGATCAAGCAGGTCACTGGGTCTGGGCTGCCTGGGCCACTGATGTTTCTCATCGCTCTCGTCGGCGCGGCAGTGCTTGCATTCTTCGCGTTCACATTTACCGTCAAGCCTGATGAACTCGGCGTCGTGCTGAGGTTCGGCAAATACGACAGGGTCGAAAGCCAGGGCCTGCACTTCCGCTGGCCGTATCCCGTCGAGGAAGTACGACTTCCGAAGGTGACCAGGGAAAACTCCATCGAGATCGGCATGCGCACGACCGGCGCGGACAGGTTCACGTCAACTCCGACCCGCTATCGCGATTCGGGCAGCGTCCAGGACGTCGCTGAAGAGAGCCTGATGCTGACCGGCGACGAGAACATCGTTGATGTCGACTTCGTGGTCTTCTGGCGCATCAAGCCGGAGCGCGACCCGCAGACGGGGGCGCTGGGGGCTGTGCAGTACCTTTTCAACATCCAGAATCCCGAACGAACCGTGAAGGAAGTCGCCGAAAGCGCGATGCGCGAAGTCGTCGGGCAGAACGACATCCAGCCGATCCTGACGGAAGCGCGTCAGAAGACGGAGCAGGCTGTGCAGGAGCTCATGCAGAAGACGCTCGACGACTACAAGGCAGGCATACTGGTTTCGCGCGTGCAGCTCCAGAAGGTCGATCCGCCGGGCAAGGTTATCGATGCGTTCCGAGACGTCCAGGCGGCGCGCGCCGACCAGGAGCGGCTGCAGAACGAGGCCCGTTCGTATGCCAACCGCATCGTTCCTGAGGCGCGAGGCGAGGCGGAGCGGATTCTGCAGGCGGCAGAAGGCTACCGTCAGCAGACGATCGCAGAAGCGATCGGTCAGGCGGACAGGTTCAAGAAGGTCTACGACGAATACCGCAAGGCACCCGATGTCACGCGCCAGCGCATCTATCTCGAGACGATGGAGCGTGTATTCGGGGGCACCGACAAGATCATACTCGACAGTAGCGGTGGTGGACAGGGCGTCGTGCCGTACCTGCCGCTGAACGAGTTGCAGAAGAGTTCCAAGCAGACTACGGGAGCGCAATAATGCTACAGGGCCTCTTGGCTTTCCTGCTGATCGTGCTGGCGATCGTCGCCGGTGCCGTCTACTCCTCGGCGTTCCTGGTCCATCAGACCGAGCAGGCCATCGTGCTTCAATTCGGCAAGCCGGTGAACGTCATCAATGAGTACAAGGCTGACGAGACGGGCAAGATCGAGAACGACGCCGGTCTCTACTGGAAGATCCCGTTCGTGCAGACGGTTGAGTACTACGACCGGCGGATTCTCGATCTCGATTCGCGGCCGCAGGAAGTTATCGCTTCGGACCAGAAGCGGCTCATCGTCGATGCCTTCGCGCGCTACAGGATCGTCGATCCGCTGAAGTTCTACCAGGCGGTCAGGGACGAGCGGATCGCACGCCAGCGGCTCGGCAACGTGCTCGAGGCGTCGCTGCGGCGGGCGCTCGGTTCGGCCACCTTCCAGGACGTCGTCAGGGATAAGCGCGAGGCGCTGATGCGGACGATCCTGCAGCAGGTCAATAACGAGGCGAAGGACTTCGGTCTCAACGTGCTCGACGTGCGGATCAAGCGTGCGGACCTGCCGGAGGCGAACAGTGAGGCCATCTACCGGCGGATGCAGACGGAGCGCGAGCGGGAGGCAGCGGAGTTCCGCGCCGAAGGCGGCGCTGCGGCCAACCGGATCAGGGCGACGGCCGACAGGCAGGCGACGATCATCCGGGCCGAGGCGACCAAGAAGTCGGAGCAGATGCGCGGTGAGGGTGACGCCGAGCGTAACAAGGTCTTCGCCGAGGCATTCAAGGGCGATGCCCAGGATTTCTTCAACTTCTACAGGTCGATGCAGGCCTACGAGAAGGCGATGAAGTCAGGGGACACGCGGCTCGTGTTGTCGCCAAACTCGGAATTCTTCCGCTACTTCGACAGTGCGGCAGGTGCCGGTCCATCCCGGAACCAGGGCCAACGTAGCGGGCGATGAACGATCTGCTGGTCGGCATCGGGCTGGTGCTGGTCATCGAGGGTCTGCTGTGGGCACTCATTCCGAGGTTCGCCTACCGGATGCTCGAAGCGGCGGCGCGCAGCTCCGAGGCGTCGCTCAGGATCAGCGGCATGGTGGCCGTTGCCGCCGGCGTGCTGATCGTGTGGCTGGTCAGAGGCTGAACGCTTTGTGCATTGACGGCAGCATGACGGCATTGGAGGATGCGCCCGGACGACATCGCATCCGGGCGTAGCCAACCTCAGGATTCGGAGAGCGTGGGAATGACTTGCGAACTGGCCGGCGGCAATATCCGCAGGGTTGCGGCGGGGCTCCTTGCCCTTGTTTTCGCGTTCTGGTTGCCTGCAGGCCGGGGCGTTGCCCAGGACGGGCCGAAATCCGTGGCGCCGGTAGCCGAGAGGCTGATCGACGCCGTCGTCAACATCTCGACGAGCCAGACGGTCAAGGGGCCGAAGGGCGTGCCGTTGCCGAGCGTGCCCAAAGGGTCTCCCTTCGAGGAATTCTTCGAGGACTTTTTCCAGCGCGGACCCGACGACGGCGAAGGCGACAAGAAAGTATCGTCGCTCGGATCGGGTTTCGTGATCGACGGCAAGGAAGGCCTGATCGTCACCAACCACCATGTGATCGACGGGGCCGACGAGATCATCGTCAACTTCCACGACGGCTCGAAGCTGAAGGTCGAGAAGGTGCTCGGCAAGGATGCGAAGACCGATCTTGCCCTCCTCAAGGTGACACCCAAGAAGCCGCTCACCCAGGTCAAGTTTGCGACCGCCGACGCGGTGAAGGTCGGCGATTGGGTTATGGCGATCGGAAATCCGTTCGGGCTCGGCGGCACGGTGACAGTCGGTATCATTTCCGCCAAGGAACGGAACATCAATTCCGGTCCATACGACGACTATCTCCAGACGGATGCGGCGATCAACAAGGGCAACTCGGGTGGACCGCTGTTCAACATGATCGGTGACGTGATCGGCGTGAACACGGCCATCATCTCTCCGACCGGCGGCTCGATCGGCATCGGATTCGCAGTGCCGGCACAAACGGCGGTGGTGGTGCTCGACCAGTTGCGCCAGTTCGGCGAGACGCGCCGTGGATGGCTCGGGGTCAAGATCCAGACGGTGCCTGAGGACGTCGCGAAGTCGCTCGGCATCGAGACGACCACCGGCGCCTACATATCGGCGGTGACGCCGGGCGGACCGGCGGAGAAGGCCGGCATCCAGCCCGAGGATGTCATTACCAAGTTCGACGGTAAGGGTATCTCCTCCGTGCGCGGCCTGCCGCGGGTCGTCGCCAGCACGCCGGTCGGCAAGAAGGTGCCGGTCGAGTTGCTGCGCAAGGGCAAGACGGTGACTGTAAGCGTCGAGGTCGGGCGGCTCAAGGAGGACGAGGACAAGGCTGCTGGTGCGGCCGGCGCGAAAGTTGATGCGCCGCTCGTCGGTCTCAAGCTGGAGCCGGTAACCCCCGACACGCGCAAGAAGTTCAAGCTGCGGGATGGCGTTCGCGGCGTTGTCGTAACCGAGGTCGATCCGAAGAGCGCCGCAGCGAAGAAGAACATCAAGGCAGGCGATGTGATCGTCGAAGTTGCCGGGGAAGCGGTTGCAAGCGTGGCGGACATCGGCAAGCGGATTGCGGCGGTGCGGAAGACAGGCCGGGGCCAGGTGCTGCTGCAGATCGAATCGGCGGGCGGCGGCGTGCGCTCGGTCAGCGTGCCCATCAAATAGGCTTGCCGGCCGGCCGTACCGGAAGGAGCCGGTGACAGTCGTGCGGATTGCGCTTGCCGGCGATGGCCGCTAAACCCTGCCGTCGGAAGTCGATCAGCGACTACGCCGTGGGGGCACGCCATGTTTTCAGATCTCTCGGATTATGTTCCGACGGTGCATCGAGACGGGCGCAAGTTCGTCTACATGCTGGGTGGCGCGGCATTGGTGATGCTCTACCTGTGGCCGTCGCTCGGCTGGCTGCTGGTGCTTGCTACAGGGGCGGTTGCAGCCTTTTTCCGCGATCCGACGCGCGTGACGCCGGTCCGTGAGGGGCTCATCGTCGCGCCGGCAGACGGCAATGTCATCTCGGTCATGATGGTGCACGGACCAAAAGAACTCGGATTTGGCGATGCGGAACGGATGCGCGTCTCGATCCACCTGTCGCTGCTCGACGTGCATATCAACCGGTCGCCCATGGCGGGGCGTGTGGTGCGCTCGATCTATGTGCCGGGGGCCTATCTCAATCCGACTCTGGACAAGACCAGCGAGGAGAACGAACGGCGTGCACTGGTGATCGCGGCGGACGATGGAGCGGAATTGGCGATCGTCCAGATCGCGGGTGTCGTCTCGAGGCGGATTGTGACGTTCGCCGGCGAAGGCGACATGCTGACTGCGGGCCAGCGGATCGGGCTCATCCGGTTTGGTAGCCGGGTCGACCTCTACTTGCCACCGGGCGTGGCAAGCCTGGTCTGTGAGGGCCAGCGGATGGTTGCTGGCGAAACGGTGGTGGCCGATCGCCGTTCCGATGAGCGGGGAAGGGACTGCCGCCGGAGCTGAGGGAAGCTGCCCCTCAGTTGCCCCGCTGGGTCAACCTGTTGCGTAGCGACTGAAGGGCACCCGGCCGTGCGGTCTCGCCGGCACGAGGCTCGGCTGCCGGAGCAGCGGGCGGACGGCGCAGCATGGGACGCTGAGGTGCCGCGGATGCGTTGTCGGCAGTGGCCGGCGACTGTGCCGTGGCTGCCGGCTGGTGCTCGTTGCGACGGATTGCCGGACGGGCGGCGATGGCGGGCCGCTCGCCTGCGAAATCGCCATTGTCGGCAGTCTGGCGAATGACCTGCGAGCGTTCGGCCGCGCGCGATGCGCTGTGGTGCGTCTGGAACTGGGTGGCAAGGGCTGGAACATCCGCAGCCAGTTCGACCACCTGGGGATCCTCTGGCGACAGGCCCATGGCCTCCGCGAACATGGCCATGCTGCTCATCTGGTCGTTGCCAGCGCCGGCATTGGATGCGCGCCAACGCTCGACGATCTGCTCGACGAAGTTTTCGTCACCGACAGAGGCCTGCCACTTCTCGGAGAAGCTCGCGGTGGAGGAGCGCGGCATGTTCTCCTTGGCGAGTTCGTCGAAGCGGATGCGGACCGGCAGCGTAACACCGTCGCCGAAGGCGATGGCCTCGCGCTGGCCGAGCGCGGGCAGGAACTCGAGGAGGCCGGAACCGGTGTCGGACACCGCCGATTGGACGATCTGCTGGTCCTTGTCGTTCGACATGCGCAGTGCAAAGACGGTATTGCACTGGGAGAGGATGGTCGGGTCGATCTCGGTCGGCCGCTGCGTGACGATGCACAGTGAGGCACCGTATTTGCGGCCTTCCTTGGCGATCTTGGCAATGGCGCGGCGGCAGGGCTCGAAGCCGGACTTCGGATCGGCCGGAACGTAGCGGTGCGCCTCCTCGCAGACGAGGGTGACGGGAATCTGCCCTTCGCTCCACAGTGCGAAGTCGAATGTCATGCGGCAGAGCACCGATACGACGACGTTGACGATCTCGGTCGGCAGACCGGTGAGTTCGAGGATCGTGATGGGCTTGCCGTTTACGGGAACGCGGAAGATGCGGCTCAGGATCTGGGCCATGCCGTCGTAGACGGTGAGCGAGCCGAACATGAAGCCGTAGCGCGCGTCCTGGCTGATGGTGTCGATGCGCGTCTTGAGCTGGCGGTATGGGGCTAGGTCGCGCTTGTTCTCGAGCTTGCCCATGCGCTCGTCGATCATCGCGGTCAGGTCGGAGATGCGGTAGGGGACGGGGGTGTCGACGGTGAACTTGCCCGGATCGAGAAGACCCTTGCGAAGCGTGTTCGATTCCTTCGTGCGTCCCGAGGCATAGCGGCTCTTGCACAGCGGGATCAGGTCCTGAAGGATCTCGACCTCGGCCTTGCGGCCTTCGGGATCGCCGATCAGAACCTCGACGATCTCCTCGAACGTCAGAAGCCAGAACGGCAGCTGCATGTTGCGGGGGTTGATGACCTCGCCCCACTCCTTGAAGGCGGTGGCGTATTCGTTGTGTGGATCGAGCAGAACAACGTGTGCAGCGGGATTTTCCTGAAGGATGCAGCGCAGGATGAGTGCCGTGGTGCAGGATTTGCCGGTACCAGTCGTGCCGAGGATCGCGAAGTGCTTGCCGAGCAGGTCGTCGACCTTGACCATGGCCGAGATGGAGGAATCCTGGCGGATGGTGCCGATACGAACGCGCGATTTTCCGTCGCCACAGAATGCCAGCCTCAACTCGTGCTTCGATGCGACGCGAACGCGATCGCCAAGCGAGGGGTAGGCCGTGACGCCGCGGTTGAAGGATGCGGTCTGGCCGTCCTCCTTCTTCCATAGCTCGCCAACGAGGCCGAGCTCGGCAATCCATATCTCGCTTTCGCCTTCACGCTGGGCAGGCACCGGAACGCTCAGCGCAGAGACGATGGCGAGGACGACGGTGTTGAACTGTTCGATGGCAAGAAGGGTGCCCATCTCAGGCCTGGTCGCCTTTTTGGAGCGGTTCTCAGCCATGCCGCCGTCGAGGAGGACGATTGCCTTGGAGCCGGTAACCGAAACGATGCGACCGATGGAGTTGTCCTGGTCGTGCTCCGCTGCAGCCGGGTCATCCGGTGAGAGTGTCGCCGTGTCCATGTTGTTCCAAGTCCCCGTTTCTTTCAGGTCGTCCATGCCTGCCTCTACCAAATCATGCTTCTGGAGCCTGCCGCGAGGATGCGACATCGTTCGGAGGGGGCAGATCGACGATCACCTCGGTACCGACGTTCTTGCTCGAACGAATATTCAACTTGCCGCCATGCAGCTCTATCAGAGCCTTGGCAATCGGAAGGCCTAGTCCGGTACCCTCGCGCCAGCGGCTGCGGGTGCCGTCGACCTGGCCGAAGGGTGTCAGCGCGATCAGCAACTCGTCCTCGGTCATGCCGACGCCGGTGTCGGAGACAATCACCGATACGCCGCCTTCGTTGCGGCGGAAGGCCTTGATCGATATCGAGCAGTTCTCCTTCGAGAACTTGATGGCGTTGCCCAGCAGGTTGGTGAAGATCTGGCGAAGCTTTATAGCATCGCCGCGTACCTGCGGCAGATCGCGGGGAATGTCGGTGACGATTGTGATCCCGGCGTCCTTGGCCATTAGCTGGAACGAGGAGATGCAGGCGGAGAGCACCTCGTCGATATTGATGGCGCGGCTGTCGAGGGTGTAGCGGCCACTCTGGATCTTCGAGATGTCGAGGATGTCGTTGATGACCGCCAGAAGGTGGCTCGCGGCATCGTTGATGAGGTGCGAATACTGAATCACGTCCTCGTTCGAGAGAGGGCGGCGATCGTGTTCCGACAGCAGCTTCGAGAAGCCGATGATCGTATTCAGCGGTGTCCTGAGCTCGTGGCTCATATTGGCGATGAACTCGGACTTCACCCTGCTTGCAAGCTCGGCCTCGATGCGTGCCGAGTGCTCTGCCAGCCGCGTCCTGTGACGAAGTATCGCGTCACCGAGCAACGAGGAGTACTCGCTCATCAAGGAATTCGAGTTGCCGTTTGACGTGCCGTGGATCATCGGGATGGTACAAGCTGTGATTGCGGAACCATCCCCGATTTAATCCGGAAACAGATAACTCTAGGTTAACAGTAGGATATTTAATGATGAACGGCGTTCGATGTGGTGCTGGGGGCGGTCCTGCCGGTCGCGTGCGGCGGGGCGTCCGGTCCAGGCCGGATGGACAGCAAAGGGCTGGATGACCGGCCGGTTGGACCGGGCCACGCGAAATCGCTGGCGGGAATACGGGTTTTCACTCATATTGCAGCGTCATTGTCGCAGGTTGCGTGGGGTTGGCAGCTGTGCCGGCAGGGCCAACGTGCAGCGAAGCACCGCGACGGAATTCTGCTTTGCAATACGTAACGGGACGGTGTGCACGGGGATCGGAGTCTGGAGGCGAAGAGCCTTCGGCAAGTGGCGGGCAGGGAAGTTTCTGAGCAACGGATAATG
>JBJOGJ010000031.1:0-24240 GCA_046048295.1 Pseudomonadota bacterium
TCGCTGGCCTCGTCTCCCTGGTCGCGTTCACCGCTTTCGTCCTCCTCCACTTCGACACGGCCGGAGAGTGGAAAGTGATACAGCTGGCAGGCTGGCCGCGCATCCAAATGCTGGTGACGGGAATGATTGGCTGGCTCGCGGCAGTGCTGGCAGCGATGACCGTTACCCGCTCGGAGAATAGGTCGGGACAACTGTTCGCATTTCTGATCCTTGCCCTGATGATCTTCTTCGTTCACGAGACCTACCAGTACACAGGCAAGGTCCGCATCTTCCCGCTCTTCGTCGGCTACACCGGCATCGTTCTCTGCGTTCTCGACATTCTCACCTTGACCGACACATCTGTCGGGCAGGCTGTGACGCGCATCTTCGGGTCGGAACTCGTTGCCTCCGAAAAGTTCGAACGCAGCGTTCCCCGTGAACTGGTCGTCATCGTCGGAATGGGCGCCGCAGTTGCGCTCATCTACGCACTTGGATTCCTTGCAGGCGGCACACTTTTCATCATGGCGTGGGTTCTGATCGGCGCCCGCCGCTCTCTGCGCGACACTCTGATCATCGGCCTCGGATCGCTGGCCTTCACCTACCTGCTCTTCGAGGTCCTGTTGAAGTACGAGCTCCATCGCGGGCCGGTGACCATCTGGCTACTGGAAACGATCTTGAAGTAGCCGTCAGCATTCCCGGGACCGGATTGGCCCAAACTCCCGGTGACGAGGCCTGTTGCGACAGGCAAGGAGGTGTCGAGGGCCGGACACCATGGCTGGAGAACCCGAACCACATCGGCCCGAACAGAAACGCGTTGTGGAAGCGTAACCAAGGAAGGACGATTACAAGCCATGTTCACGAAACTCACCCGTAGCGCCGCCGCACTCGCTGCAGCAGCCGTCGCATTCAGCGCCCCCGCGGCCGCCGCATTCCCCGAGAAGAACATCACGTTCATCATCCCCTACAGGACCGGCGGCGGTTTCGACGTCTATGTCCGTCAGCTCTCGCCCCTGTTGGAGAAGCACTTCGGCGGCAAGGTCAACGTCGTGCCGCGCAACGTGGACGCAGCAGGCGGCCGCAAGGCGCTGACCGACCTCTGGCGCGCCAAGCCGGACGGCTACACGATTGCGATCTTCAACATGCCGGGCATGCTGCTCGACAAGATCCTGGACAAGCCGACCTCCTACGAGATCGACAAGTTCACCTGGCTCGCCCAGCTCTCGCGATCGCCCTACACCCTCGCCGTCTCGACAAAGGGCCCACACCAGGACGTCAAGGCCTTGCAGTCGGCAAAGGGACTCAAGTACGCAATCACCAGCCCCGCCTCGACGGCCTACGTCGCGGGCAAGATCATGGCAAGCGCACTCGGCATGGATGTGACGTTCCTGCCCGGCTACAAGGGGTCGTCCGCCATTCAGCTCTCGATCATCCGCGGTGACACGCAGCTCTCGCTGTTCGCCAACGAATCCTACGCGAAATACGCACAGAGCGGCGACATGAAAGCCGTTCTTTCGTTCGAGGATAAGAGCCCTTGGCCCGGCGTTCCGACAGTCGGCGACATCGGCAAGCCCGAGCTGACTGCCCTGGCGACCGAGCGTATCGTCGGTGGCCCTCCCGGAATGCCGAAGGACATCGTCAAGACGCTCTCGGATGCCATCGTCGCAAGCATGAACAGCGCCGATGCACAGAAGTGGAAGATCCCGCGCCATCCGGCGAACGCCGAGGCCGCCGCGAAGCGCGTGAACCACCTCGTCGACTTCTACGGCAAGTACAAGAAGGTGCTGGCCGCGAAGTGAGTGCAAACCGGGCTTCCGAAACCTGATCCGAACGGCCGAGGGCCGGGCGCGAGCCCGGCCCTCTCGCTTAACAAATAGCCGGCTGGCACGCCTTGAACTCGAATTTCCCGTGCGCACTCGGCTGCGTGAAGTCGTACTCCCGCCCGTCCACGCAGCGGATTCTGCCTTCGCGCAGCTTCGCGCCGGCGATCGTCACCTCACGGCTCTCGACCAGATGTGCAAGCTGGCAGCTCTTCTCTTTGACCAGTTGCGCCTTCAGCACGCCGAACCAGGCTTCCTCGGAACGCGCCGCGCCAGCCATGATGCTCACGGCGAGCAGCGCAACGTGCCACCGCCTGCACCGCGGCCAGCGAACTGCTGCCATTGTCATCTCGACCTCCCTGGGTTGCTTGGTCAAATACTGCCACCCAGGCCGCGATGGAGCCTTGACCGCCATCAACGCTGCCAGCGCGCCACGGTTTCCGGTTCCGCGAATCAGGGTGCGAGCATCTGCGGCACGTTGACGGCAGGGGCCTCGGGATCGTCCTCTCCGGCAAGTTCCTGCGCACCGTCGCGGTTGTAGATGTCCGGCCTGAAGACGGCCTCTCCACCCTCTTCGGCCCAGGCGGTGATATACGTGAAATACACCGGTATCGGTCTCGTCAGGCTGATGTTCACGGCCTGTCCGCCGGCCAGGATATCGTCGATCCGGCCGGGCTCGCCGAACCCCGGTTCGAACTTGGCGATCCACGCCACGAGGTCGAAGACGTCCTGTACTCTGACGCACCCGGCGCTGAACGCCCGATCGCGCGTCTTGAACAACGGCTTCATCGGTGTGTCGTGCATATAGACGTTTTCGGAATTGGGCATGTCGATACGCACGAGTCCCAACGCATTCTGCGGACCGGGCTCCTGCCGGAATAGCACGCGTGTCGGGTCGACCTGGCTCCAGTCGAGGTTGACCGTATCGATCACCGGGCCGTCGAAACTTCCCTGCCGCGCCGTGATCTTCTCCTTTTCGAGATACTCGGGCTCATGCTGCAGGCGCGGAATGAGGTCGAGCCTGGCGACGCTCAGCGGCACCCGCCAGTACGGGAAGAAATTGAGATTGACGATGGTCGCCTTGATTTCTGGCGTCTGCCGGTTCGGCTTGCCGACGATCACCCGGTGCCGGCGCCGTGCCTCGAAGCCTTCCACTGCCTCGAGCTGATAGGCCGGCGCGTTGACGAGGACATAGCGATCCTCGATGCGCCCCTGCATGAGCGCCTGGATCCGCCGATGGTTGAGTCGCAGCTGATCGAGCCGTTTGGCGGCGGAGATGTTGATGTGTGCCCTTGTCGGGATGTCGAGCCGTCCGCTCGTCCTGAGCCCGTGCCGCTCCTGAAACCGTTTCAGGGCGGCCTCGAGGTAGTCGTCGAAATTGAAACTCCCCGAATAGGGTACGTGCTTCGGCGACAGGTCGCCGGAAATCAGCAGCCGCTTGCGCAGTGCGACCACCCGCTCGTCGTCATCTCCGAGCCGCAGCGTCCGCCCCTTTGCCACCATAGGCCAACCGCCCTTCTGGACGATCGACTCGTAGTGGCGGATTGCTTCGCTGACCTGCCTGAGCATCTCGTCGCTGCGCCAAGGGGTCTTGCCCTGGCGCAAATCTTCGAGCGGAGGGGGCTCTCGCCGCTTTGGCTTCTCCAGTCTGGCGCTCGCCCCTGCCGGCGGCCCGAACCCGGGCAGGTTCTGCCACCACGCGTCCTGCGCGAGCGCGCTCTGCGCACCGACGCCTGCTGCCGCACCGAGGATCAACCCGCGCCGGGTGAACCGAGGCCCGTTCGCAGTTTCTTGCTCGCCTTGTTCCGGAATTCTCTTTCTCATTAGACACTTCTCGGATTGCCGCGCCTGGATGGAGGCAGAGTTGCAGCTTGCATTCCAAGGCAGCGCCCCTGGAAAGGTCGTGCGCTTCTTAACAGCCCCCTGTTTGCTCTACCACCCCGGAGGCCTGCGACGGAAGCATCCCGCTCTCACAATCTGCTTACCAAATCGAGCCCGGTTCTGAACCGCGAGAATGGCAAAAACTTGTCTCTTGGGTGGAAGGCGTAACAGTCTGACCACACGAATCAAATGCCCGGCACGAAGGCCGGGCATCCAGACAGTCTCAGTTAGGCCACAGCCCTACCAGCTGCTGTAGCGGTTCCTCCGCGACGAACCGTCGTAATAGACGTTGTAGCCGTAGGGGGTGCGCACATACCGCAACCCTTGCGCATTACGCCTGTTGGACTGCGCATAGACGTTCCGACCCGAGGCCCGTTGCCGGCTGCGCGGCTTCTCGCGCTTTGCAACCCTGTTGCTGACGCCCGGCGCACTGCCGGTCACCACGATGCGTGTCGATGCATTCCCATGTTTGGCGACCAGGGTATAGAAGCGCTTCGCGTTCCCCGTGGTCAGCCGGATGCAGCCGTGCGACGCGGGCCGGCCAAGGCGGCTCACCGCCGATGTCCCATGCGTGGCGATCCCGCCGTTGAAAAACACCGCATATGGCATCGGCGAATTGTCGTACTGACGCGAGTACCACATCTTCGAGCGCCACTGCGGACGAAACTTTCCGGGCGGCGTGCGGTAGCCGTCCCGCCCCGAGGAAATCTTCCAACTATAGAGGGTCTTGCCGTACTCCTGGACCGTCATCTGCTGCCGCCGCAGATCGATCACCGCCCGCAGTGTGACGGGCGGTGGCGGCGGCCGTTTCACCCGCTGTGGCAGCTCGGGAATGAGGGCCGCTACCTTCGGCTCATCTGCTGGCTTCGCCGCGCCCAGCGCACCGCTGCCCAGCCCGCTGTTTGTCGCCGGCGCAACAAGTGCATTGTCCGGACTGACCACCGGCTTTTGAACCGGCTCGGGGCTTGCCCCGAAAGCCGATGAAGCCAGCAACGCGCCGAGGACTCCCCCGGCCAACACAGAAACGACACGCATCTTCTGAAACCCTACCCGCTATGACGACCTACCCCAGTCGCCTGTGACTATCGCCTCGATCCTCCTGCGGATCAATTAATAGTCGAACCGATCGTACGGCCATAGAGCGTTGTGTTGTATCGATTTGACCCGCCCGGCAATCGTTCGCTGGAAACCCTGCTGCCCTGCTGCAACAGTTTTCACGCCCACCCCGTCATAAAGGCTCAATGCGCCTTGCTGCTCCTGATTTTCTCGAACAGCGCCAGCGCCCGTTGGCGCGCAGCCTGATGATCGACGATCGGCCCCGGGTAATTCTCCCCGAGTTTGACGCCCGCCTTGTCGAGCACATCTTCCGGCGCCTGCCAAGGCGCATGAATGTACTCGCTCGCCAGGCCGGCCAGTTCCGGAACATAGGTCCGGACATAGTCCCCTTCAGGATCGAATTTCTGCCCCTGCTTCACTGGATTATAGATCCGGAAATAGGGTGCTGCATCGGCGCCGCAGCCGGCGACCCACTGCCAGCTCGCCGCATTCGATGCCAGATCGGCATCGACGAGTGTATCCCAGAACCACGCCTCCCCCTCCTGCCAAGGCAACAGCAGATCCTTGATCAGGAAGGACGCCACGATCATCCGCACCCGGTTGTGCATCCACCCCGTCTGCCAGAGCTGCCGCATACCAGCATCGACGATAGGATATCCGGTCTGCCCGCGCTTCCATGCTTCGAGCCCCGCCTCGTCTTCCTGCCACTCGAACGCCTCGAACTCGCGCCTCAGCGGCGCCTCCGGCAGCTTCGGCCAGTGATAGAGCAAATTGTAGGAGAACTCGCGCCAGGCGATCTCCTTGAGGAAGACTTCCCGCCCCCGCTCGGCGCGTTCGTCCTGGCACTGCGCGCCGTGCCACACCTGCCGCGGACTGACTTCCCCGAAATGCAGGTACGGCGACAGCCGCGACGTTTGTGGCAGGTCCGGACGGTCGCGCAAGGTTGCATATTCTCCGAGCCCGTTTTCGAGGAATGCCCGCAGCCGGTCGCGTCCCCCCGCTTCGCCGGGCTCCCACGCCTCTTCCAGGCTTTCAGCCCACTTCGGCTCCGACGTCAGCCGCTCCCAGGCTCCGGCCTCATCCAACCCGTCGATCCCATCCGCAAACCGCATATTCGACGGCACGTCGAGAGGTTGCCCCACCCCGAGCTTGGCCACCGCCCGCCAGTAGGGCGTGAACACCTTGTAGGGCTGTCCCTCCTTCGTCGACACCGCATCCGGTTCGAACAACACCCGCCCCCGGTAGCGCTTGAGGGCGACACCGCGCTCGGCCATGGCCGCGTGCACGACCTTTTCGACGCCGATGCTCCACGGCTCGTAGTCCCGCGAGCAGTAGATGTCGCTCGCGTTCGTCTCCGCCGCCAGGCGTGCCAGCACATCCAGTGTCTCGCCCTGCCGCACGATCAGTCGGCCGCCATGCTCCACGAGGCTTCGGTCCAGCGCCTGCAGGCTCTTGCCGAGCCACCAACGCGAGGCGCCGCCCGGCGCCCACGCTCCCGGCGAAAGTGCATCGAACACGAAAACAGGCACGATCGGCGCGCCTGACGCCACCGCCGCACTCAGCGCAGCATTGTCGGCAAGCCGCAGGTCGTGACGGAACCAGACGATGGCGGGACGGGCGTTCAATCGTGCTCCCTTCGGCGACGCGTGTACCTATACGGCCGATGGCGTTGCCAGGATCACCCGGCCGCGCCCCGAACGTAGAAGTAACCCATTCCAGGGAAACAGGTTCCGGAACCCTAGTTGCCGAACAAAACGTCGAACAAGGTCTTTGGCTTCTTCTGGCTGCGCCGCCTGGCCTGACGCCGAGGCGGTTCTTCGCCGCTCGCCCAGGGCGCCCAGCTTGGCACCCCTCCGTCGCCCGACGGTCTGTTCCTTCTGAACCCGGCCTGTGCAACCGCCGGCGCGCTGCGCCTCGCGTCGAGTTCGATCACCTCCGCGACACCGTCGGCAGCCTTGATGTCGAGGCGCGCCTCGCCCCATGTCCACTCTGCCTTGCGCCCACCCTCCCGGTGCGGCACGACAGCAAGAACCCGCCGTCCCGTGATGTCGATCACAGCCGCGTTTTCCAGCTCCAAGGACACCTTGCCCGCCTTGATGCCACCCGCATCGAACCTGAGCACACCGTATCGCTTGTGCGGCGGCGGCCGCACGTGCCAGTCGAGCAGGCGTGGCGGCACACCCCCGACGGTTTCCAGCCTCACTTCGAGATCGCCGAGTTCGCCGTTGACGGCGAGGAACCGATGCCCCCTCCGCACCACCTGCCATTCCCCGAGATCCCTGCCTGGCACCGTCTCCCCGGGCACGAACGGCCTGGCGACCTTCAGTCGCTCGAGGGCCTTGGTCGCCAGCGCATGTTCCGGCTTCTCGACCAGCACACTCTTGTAGAGTTCGACCGCCTTGTCCTCGTTGCTCTGCGCTTCCGAGATCACCGCGTCCACCCACCGCACCTCGACCGCTTTCGCATCCAGTTCCTTGGCGGTACGCAGATCGCGCTCCGCCAGCGCGATCTGGCTCATTTGCACGTATACATAGCCGCGAAAGGCGTAGCTGACCGCCGACCGCTGGTCGAGTTCGAGCGCCCGCGACAGGTCGGCGAGCGCCGCCTCGTGCTCCTCCATGAGTGCGCTTGCAAGACCGCGAAGGCTGTAGGCTGCGACCAGCCCGCCCTTGATCTCGAGCGCCTTCGTGAAATCCCGACTGGCCGCCTCGTAATCGCCCGCTCCAAGGTACGCTTCCCCGCGCAACAGATAGAGCTTGCTATCCTGCGGCGTGAACACGATTGCACGGCTGAGATCCTCGACAGCCGCGTCGAATGCGCCGAGTTCCACATGCGCCTTCGCCCTGTGACCGTAGGCAGCATCGAACCGGGCGTCCGTCGCGATTGCCTTCGAAAAATCACGCAGCGCGGCATGCACCCGCCCATCCTTGAGGTGCACCACCCCGCGCGCGCTCAGCACGACGGCATTGTCCGCTTCGAGGCGCACGGCATGATTGTAGTCGATCAGCCCCGGGCCGGTTTCCCTCAGGGCCAGCAGGGCCGAGCCCCGGTTGAGGTAGGCCGCCGAATACCCTGGCGCCAGCACTATGGCGCGATTGAAGTCCTTGATCGCCTCCCGATCGTATCCGATCGCCAGCAGCACGCTGCCGCGATTGTTATAGACCGACGGGTTCTCCGGATAGAGCTTGATGGATTCGTTGAAGTCGTCGAGCGCCGCCTTCGTCCGCCCGAGCCGGCCATAGATCACGCCCCTGTCGGACAGCAATCCCGCTCTGCGATGGGTCACGATGCCCTGCTCGCCGATTGCCTGCGTATAAAGTCCCAGCGCCTGATCGTGCTTGCCGTCGAGCTGCGCCCGCACCGCCAACCGCACGAGACGGTCGATGGCATCCTCGGCAACCGCCGGATGCGCCAGCCAGAGCTGGCCGAGCAGAGCAAGTATGAGCAGGCCTCTCAGCATCGGCTCCTGTCTCCAGTTCCCGGCTCTTCTAAACCAAACCGGCAAGCCCGCAAGCCTCAAACCCCGGCGGTGACAAAAATAGGGCGGACTTCTCCCCTGCTCCCGGCATTCGCACTGGCAGACGCGCTCACTCGCCCTCCAAAAGCTCACCCAGCACCTGCGGCAGAACCTCCGGCAGGTCCTCTGCGATGAGCCCCGGACCGAATCGGCTGGCACACGCCCCGTGCAGCCACACGCCGGTCGATGCCGCCTCGAAGGCCGTCATCCCCTGTGCCGAAAGCCCGCCGATGAAACCCGCCAGCACATCGCCGGACCCGGCCGTCGCCAGCCACGCCGGTGCATTGGTATTGATCTTCGCACAACCGTCGGGCGCCGCGATGACGGTATCCGGCCCCTTCAGCACCACGACTGCACCGGATAGCCGCGCCCCCTCCTTGGCCCGCTCGAGCTTCGATCCCGCCAGGTCGCCGAACAGCCGCGAGAACTCGCCCTCGTGCGGCGTGAGCACGACCCTCGGATTGCCACTTCGCGCGCCCGCCGCCCGCGTCATCGCGAACAACGCCTCCCTCTCGCCCGCAAACGCCGTCAGCGCGTCGGCATCCAGGACGACGCCAGCGTTCGCCGCCATAACGATTTCGACCATCCGCCGCGTCGCATCCCCCATTCCGCAGCCCGGTCCGATCACCACTGCATTCTTCCGATCGTCCGACAGGATGCTGGCAAGCCCCTCCGGCGGACTGAACGGCTCGATCATGATCGCCATAAGCTGCGCGGCATTGATCGCGAACGCCTCCGCCGGGCTCGCGAGTGTCACCAGCCCTGCGCCCGCGCGCAGCGCCCCGCGTGCTGCGAGACGTGCTGCTCCCGTCTGCATAGCCGGTCCCGAGACGACCACCGCATGCCCCTTGGAATACTTGTGAACCTGCTGCGTTCCCCCCCGCATTTTTTCCCGCCACGCCTTCGCGACCGAATTCACTGACGCCACGGCCTGCACAGCCACGAAGCCCTCACCGAACCGACTGCTATCCGTATCGAGCACGTCGGCTGGAATACCGATCTCGGCAACGGTCACTTCACCGCACATCTCCCGGCCCGGCATAAGGACATGGCCCGGCTTCCTCCTGAAGAACGTCACCGTCCTGTCCGCGGTGACCGCGTGGGCACCGAGCCGCGCACCGCTGTTCCCATCGACGCCGCTCGGCACGTCGACTGCAACGACTTTGGCGCCACGACCCCGCGCCGCGTTGCAGCCTTCGATGGCCGCGGCAAAGTCCCCCTCTGCCGGCCGCGCCAGCCCGGCGCCGAAAACTGCGTCGACGATCAGCGCATTTCCGGCCTGAAGCATGCTCCGCCAGTCCGCGACACCTCCCGTCCAACGCTGCGTCATTGCCGCCGCGTCTCCCTGGAGCCGTTCGATCGGCACCAGGCAGCCCAGCCAGACATCGTAGCCCCACTGCGTCAGGTATCGCGCTGCCACGAACCCGTCACCACCATTGTTGCCTGGCCCGCACAGCACCCCGATCCGCGCCCCGGGGCCCACCATCCGCGCAGCCGTTTCCGCAACCGCCCGCCCGGCATTCTCCATCAGCGTCAGCGAGGCGACGCCCGCCTCGACCGCCAACCGATCGGCCCTCGCCATCTCTTCGCAGGTAAGAAGCTCCTCGCCGCCCACAGCTGCGTCTCCTCGATTAAAAAACCGCCACCAGCAGTGCATAATAATTCATCATATCGCCGACCTATTAGGCACTTGCTGCACCATCCACCACCCTCGACGCCAGTCCGAACTCAACAATCTCAACGTGTTAGCTATCCCGTACCGATTTGGCACGCGGAATGCTAATAACCAACCGTTGAGCCCATCCGATCCCAAAGGAGGATCAAGCACGCATGAAGAAAATCGAGGCTATCATAAAGCCTTTCAAACTCGACGAGGTGAAGGAGGCGCTGCAGGAAGTAGGCCTGCAAGGCATCACGGTTCTAGAAGCCAAGGGCTTCGGTCGCCAGAAGGGCCACACCGAGCTCTATCGCGGCGCCGAGTACGTTGTCGACTTCCTTCCGAAGGTGAAAATCGAGGTCGTCCTGACCGACGACATGCTGGACAAAGCACTCGAAGCAATCCAGAAGGCCGCCAAGACTGGCCGCATCGGAGACGGAAAGATCTTCATCTCGAATGTCGAGCAAGCCATACGCATCCGCACCGGAGAAACCGGGGCGGACGCCATATGACGCTCTTCCATCGCACCACGGTCGTGGCAGCCCTGGGCTCGGTCCCACGTCGCTGCCCGGCCGCCTCCTGAACGAACCAAGCTACAACTCATCGACCAACCCAACCTGACGGGGAGTTAGTTATATGACGACACCTGCTGACGTACTGAAGCAGATCAAGGACCGCGACATCAAGTTCGTCGACCTCCGCTTCACCGACACGCGCGGCAAGATGCAGCACGTTACGGCCGACGCCACATGCATCGACGAGGACGTCTTCGCCGACGGCTACGCTTTCGACGGCTCATCCATCGCCGGCTGGAAGGGCATCGAGGCATCCGACATGCTGCTCATGCCCGATGCGGAATCAGCCCACACCGACCCCTTCTTCGCCAACGCCACCATGGCCATCTTCTGCGATGTGCTCGAGCCGTCGACCGGCGAGCTCTACGACCGCGACCCGCGCGGCATCGCCAAGAAGGCCGAGGCTTACCTCAAGCAGACCGGCATCGGCGACACCGTGTTCTTCGGTCCTGAAGCAGAGTTCTTCATTTTCGATGATGTCCGCTTCACATCCGACCCATACAATACCAGCTTCCGCCTCGACTCCTCCGAGCTCCCCTCCAACAACGGCACTGAAATGCCGATGGGCAACCTCGGCCACCGTCCCCGCACCAAGGGCGGTTACTTCCCTGTTCCCCCGGTCGACAGCTGCCAGGACATCCGCTCGGAGATGCTCTCGGTGCTGACCGAGATGGGCGTCGTCGTCGAGAAGCATCACCACGAGGTGGCCTCCGCCCAGCACGAGCTTGGCATCAAGTTCGCCACCATGCTCCGCATCGCCGACCACATGCAGATCTACAAGTACGTGGTCCACAACGTCTGCCAGGCCTACGGCAAGACGGCCACGTTCATGCCGAAGCCCGTCTTCGGCGACAACGGCTCGGGCATGCACTGCCACCAGTCCATCTGGAAGGGCGGCCAGCCGACCTTCGCCGGCAACCAATACGCCGATCTCTCCGAAACCTGCCTCTTCTACATCGGCGGCATCCTGAAGCACGCCAAGGCCATCAACGCCTTCTCCAACCCGATCACCAACTCCTACAAGCGTCTGGTGCCGGGCTACGAGGCGCCGGTCCTCCTTGCCTACTCGGCCCGCAACCGTTCGGCCTCCTGCCGCATTCCGCACGTCTCGAGCCCCAAGGCGAAGCGCATCGAGGTCCGTTTCCCGGATCCCGCCGCCAACCCCTACCTCGCATTCGCGGCAATGCTGATGGCCGGCCTCGACGGCATCCAGAACAAGATCCATCCGGGCGAGCCGATGGACAAGAACCTCTATGACCTGCCGCCGGCAGAGTTGAAGGAGATCCCGACCGTGTGCGGCAGCCTGCGCGAGGCACTTGCCTCCGTCGATGCCGACCGCGGCTTCCTCAAGATGGGTGGCGTCTTCACCGACGACATGATCGACGCCTACATCGAGCTTCGTATGGAAGAGGTCATGCGCTTCGAGATGACGCCGCACCCGGTCGAGTTCGACATGTACTACTCGGTCTGATCTCGTTGCCGATCCAGAATTTTGCAAAGGGGCCGCAAGGCCCCTTTCGCACGTCTTGCCGACCATTCTCAACGCTATGGATAGTCAGCTTGCCCCGCAGTGCCATTGCCAGCCGTCGCCGTTCCTCTACTATCCCGCCGCCCGCTGAGTGGCACGACGAGAACAGGCCCGCCAGCGCGAGCCGGGGGAACCAGATGGTGGCATCGAAATTGGCATCCGGGCGCGTTCCGCTCGCTGCAACCGTACCAGCCGTGATCGCCATGGCGGCAATTCTGTTGTCGGCCAGGCCCGCCGACGATGCTACGCCCAAATATGCGGTCAATCTCGGCCGCGGCGCAATCGCCTGTACCGACTACCTGACGCTCGACCGCATCGCGATCGCTGCCGCGTCGCAGACTGACCGCCACGATCGCCTGTCGGGTCTCATTGCCCTGTCCCTCATCAACGGCGACTGCCGCGACCTCCGCTATAGCACCGTCGCCCTGAACAGCTATCTCTGGAACTACGCCCGGATCACGGCCTTCGACGGCGGCAGGTATTTCATCCTGCGCGAAGCCATCGAATCCCACCGCATCACCGAGACCACGCTTCGCACCCCGCGCTGAAGCGCTCTCCGGTCCCGATGCGGCGGCGCCCACCCGCCCTGCCGAGCAGGCAGCACCGCCGCCCTGGAAACCGGCCCCGCCTACACCACGAAGCTTTCCAGAAGTTCCTTCGGATTGCCGTACTTCGACGCGGCCTCGACGACTTGCGGATCGCGCAGTGCCATCAGGAATCCATTGTCGATCAGCGTTCTGTCGCCGACCTTCACCGTTGCATCGAACATCACGCAGTCCTGGTGCGTGTGCGGCTCTTCCCAGTGTGGGATGTTGCGCGCCATGAACTCGCTCGGCGTGTTCGAGTCGGTACCGAAATGCAGCGCGCCCGGAGCATTGGAGCCAGCCGGATAGGCCTTGTAGCGCGGATACTTCGGATTGAACCCGCAGCCGAGTTCATGCAGGTGCGCATCCACACCGACCAGCATGTCGCGCAGGACTTCTGCATCCATCGACTTGCCGTGCACTTTGACCACGACGTCGTCCTTGTACTCGATACCGATCTTCTCCTCGAACGGCCTCTCGAAGCCCACCGCCCACTGCGGAAAGATCACGCCCTGCATATCGCCGTGCTTGTTGGAAGCGAAATTGAAGCAGTTGCGGTCATAGATGTTCGGTCCATGGCTCGGCATGAAGTGCACGTAGCAGCCTTCGACGTCGGCCTTGTCCTGCCCGCGCCAGCGGTTGTTGGCATGCAGCCCCTTCACCATGTCCGGCGTGAACTTGATGCTGAGGTCGCTGCCGCGCGGACACGAGAAGGTCATGTCGAAGTCGCGGTCGGTCGGATACATCCTCGCCGTCGCCCGGATGATTTCACCGACCAGGTCGATCGGAAACCGCGCTTGTGGCGTGTGCAGCAGGTCCAGGTTGCGGAAATACGTGATCTTTACCCAGCGCTGGCCCTTCTCCTTCCGGAGCTTCTGGAAGAACGGGTCGTTAACCGAGCAGAACCACGACGAGACGACGAACGTTGCCTTCTCGATGAGGCCCTTCACCTCCTCCGGGCAGCGCGACACCTGCGTCGTCGGCGCCATGAACTCACGCGGAAACACGCCCCGCATGTTGGCGATGCCCGAGATCGCGTCGACCACGCGCCGGTCGAGCAGCGGATCGGTCAGGAACAGCACCTCGTCCGTCGGCCGGATCGCAAACACGGAGATCATGTTGTCGATCGCCTGGAAATAGTTCCGCGTCCCCGAATCCGGATGCGACAGGTCCCCTGGCAGCGCCGTCGCATAGGGCGACCGCATGATGTCTTCTCGGGTAGGCGGCTTCATCGTCATCGTTGTTTCCTCCAGGCACGGCTCCGCGTTCTCCGGCGAGCATATTCCGGGGCAGAAATACGGTCAACGCGACCCAATTCGCGCTTACTTGCAGTCGATCAGGCTGGCCTCCGCCCCATCCGCCGGCGCTGTAATGGCGCACGTCATTCCCGCCGCGAGCGCCGAGCGTTTGGCGGTGTTGCCCTTGACCTTGATCACCGTCCGCGAACCGGACACCTTGGCCGTGAACGGCTTTCCGCCACCGAGTTTCATGACCACGACGCGGGCATCGTTTTCGAGCTTGTCGATCGTTCCAGCGAACACCGGGATCTTCACCTTCTTGGCATCTTCGACGATGCCCTTGAGCAGGGCAATCGCCTCCGGCGGCTGCTTCAACGCATCCTGGATCAGCGCCACAACCTCTTCGCCGACCGCAGGCTCGTGCGGCTTCTGCGCCTTGGCGAGCTTGCCGATGTACTCCGGATCCTTCATCGTCTTGCCGAACGCATCGCGCAACGCTGCCAGACGGTCGGCCGGAATGCCTGGCGGCCCACCGAACACCCGGAACACTTCGTTCATCGAGCCGACCAGCGCGCTGGCCCGCTCCGCCAGCGGCGTCTTCACGTGGTCGACGAGCCGTGGCAGGCTGTCCTTCTTGAGCGTCACCGCGAGAACCATCTTGCCGTGCCCCTGCTCGACGAACGGCAGCGCCGACGAGTAGGACGCGATGCCCCCGTCGACCTCGCCGCGCCGCATGGCCAGCTCCGGCGCGTTGCCGTTGTAGCCGGTGATGATCTTCACGTTGAGACCCGCCACCTTCGCGACGATCGCCATGTCCGTATAGTTCGCAGACCCGAGACCCGACGCCGCCATCTTGAGCGTCTTCGGCGAATTCTTCACGTCCTCGAAGCTGTTGAGCCCCGATGGCTTGCCGACCACCAGGACCCGCTTGTCCGCCGCAGCCTTGCCGATCCATGACATCTTCGCGAGATCGAAGCGAACGCCCGGCAGTTCGGTCAACTGATAGTAGATGAGACTCAGCGAGAAGGTGCCGATGGTCAGACCGTCGGGCTTCGAGGCGTAGACATAGTTGCCACCGATGAGATGTCCCGCACCAGGCATGTTGCGCACGACGAACGTGGAGCCCGGCAGGTGACGCTCCATGTACTCGCCCACCATCCGCCCATAGAAATCGTAGCCGCCGCCTGCCGCAGTCGCCACGATGAGCGTCACGCTCTTGCCCTTGTAGAAGTCCGCGCCCTGCTGCGCGCTTGCCTGCGCCGATGCACCGAGCACCATTGCCGCCGCCGCTGCACCGCCAGTCGCCAATCGCCACTGCATGTTTCTCTCCCGGTAGACGAAATTTGCAGCCAGCATACCGCTACACGCGGAGAATCCAAGCAGCTTCCGCCCTACCGCTCCCACCGCTTCAGCGCCCCCATTGGAAAAGTCCACTCCGGCGTCGCCAGGGGCCAGGAGAACCGCGCCGGATACCATGGCGAACCGTCCTCCGCCTGCGGATTCTTCAGCACATGGATGTCCTGCGCCGGCATGTAGCTCTGCAGCAGAATGAACCGCCGCTCCCCCGTCGCCGGCTTCTCGACCATGTCCGCAACCAGCACCGCGTGTCCCGGAAACCCGCCCTTGATGAACACGTCCCCCACCCGCACGTCGCCGCCCTTGACGGGCTTCAACTCGCGCGCCAGCGAATATGTCCCGGCATACACGAACACGTTCGTCAGGTATTTGCGGAACCCTTCGTAGCTCCGATCCGCATTGGCCTTCTTCGCCCAGCGCTTGCCCTTTGCATCGGGCCGCCAGCCATCGGCCCACCGCGCATAATCGACCCTGCCGCCCCCCGTATAGTCGAACCCGATCTCGCGTTCGCGCCCGGCGGCTCTCAGCCACTCCGCCCTGAGCCTCATCACGGCGTCCGCGCATTGCTGCAGGTCACGCCTGCCCGTATCGATGTCGACCACCGCCGCATGCACGTCCTGCCGCCATTTCAGGCCCCCGGTGTGGAGGCGGACCGGCGAGCCATCCGCCTTCATCGGCAGCTGGCGCAACCACGCCGCGAAACTTCCCGCCGCCACTGGACGGCGCACGAACCCGCGCGGCGGCGCAACCGCTGCCTCGAGTGTCCGTCCCGCCCCATGCGGCCAGGGGTATGCGCCGCCTGCGTACTGCCCGCCCGCCGGCGTCGCCAGCAGGAGCACTCCCGCCATCGCCAATCCACCGCGCCAATGCACCGTCATTTCCGTCATTTCCGCAATTTCCCGTCGTTGCCGATCACCACCCTTGCACGCCCTTGCGGCACGCTTGTGACCCGCCTGAAGCCGCCCCTTAACCGCGCCTTAACCTTGATCGGCTCTAATTGGCGCCAAACACGCTTCCAACCGAGTCCGCGTCATGTTGCGTATTCTGATCATCCTTGCCGGCGCCCTCGTCGGATACTCGGCATACCAGTCCCCGCCTGACGTCCAGGGACTGCTCGACCAGTACCGCGAAGCACCCGAAGTACTGCAGGCAAAGGAATTCGTTTCCAACTGGCAGTTTGCTGCCGGCGCCGGCGCCGGCCTCATCGCTGGCGAGATCCTGCGCGTCCTCTGGCGCTACACCAAGATCGCGACCGAATTCGCCAGCGTCATTGGCGGCCGCGCCATCCAGTACGCGGCATTGGCCTCGCTCGCCGGCATCATCATCTACTTCATCTGACGTCAGACGGTTCCTGCGTCGGCCCCCAGCCCACGCTTCTCCAGCAGCCCGTCGATCGTCGGCAGGCTGCCACGGAAAGCGGTGTACGCCTCCTTCTCTTCCCTGAGCCCACCCGCCGCGTAGATGAACGCCTTGAGCCGTTCGGCCGTCGTCGGATCGAATGCGTTGCCGGTCTCCTTGAACGCCTTGAACGCATCCGCGTCGAGCACCTCCGACCAGAGGTAGCTGTAGTATCCCGCTGAATATCCGTCGCCTGAGAAGACGTGCGCGAAGTGCGGCGTCGCATGCCGCATGACGATCTCCTTCGGCATGCCGATCCGCTCCAGCACCGCAGCCTCGAACGCCAGCGGATCGCTACCCGGCGCATAGCTCTCGGAATGGAACTCCATGTCGACGATTGCCGAGGCGACGTACTCGACGGTCATGAAACCCTGGTTGAAGGTCCGGGATGCCTTGAGCTTCTCGATCAGGCTGTCCGGCATTGCCTCGCCGGTCTCATAGTGACGGCCGTAGGTCTTCAGTATCTCGGGCACCTCGAGCCAGTGCTCATAGAGCTGGCTCGGCAGCTCCACGAAGTCGCGCGCCACTGCCGTCCCGGCGAGCGAAGGATACGTCACATTCGACAGCAGTCCGTGCAGCCCGTGCCCGAATTCGTGGAACAGTGTGCGCGCATCGTCGAACGACAGCAGCGAAGGCTTGCCCTCCTCGCCCTTCGCGAAGTTGCACACGTTGACGATGATCGGCCGGATGTCCCCGCCGAGTTTTTCCTGCCGCCGGAAGCTGGAGCACCACGCACCGGATTGCTTCGAGCCGCGTGCGAAATAATCGCCGAGGAACAGGCCGACTTCTGCACCCGCCTTGTCTTTGACCTCCCACACCCGCACGTCAGGATGATAGACCGCGAGCCCCGTGACCTCGGTGAACGTCAGCCCGAACAGGCGCCCCGCCGTCGCGAAAGCTGCCTCGATCATGCTGTCGAGCGAGAGGTAGGGCTTGATCTCCGCCTCATCGAGATCGTAGCGCGCCTTCCGCACTTTCTCGGCATAGTACCGCCAGTCCCAGGGCGCGATCTCGGCATTCGCCCCCTCCGACTGTGCCAGCGACGAGAGCTGGTCCCGCTCACCGGCCGCTTTCGCGAGCGCCGGCGTCCAGACGTCGTCGAGCAGGCCCCGCACGGCCTGCGGCGTCTTCGCCATCGTGTCGTCGAGCTTGTAGTCAGCAAACGTCTTGTAGCCGAGCAGCCGCGCCCGTTCGCGCCGCAACGAAAGGATTTCCGCCGCGACGTCCCGGTTGTCCGTCTCCCCGCCGTTGCGGCCGCGCGCCACCCACGCCTTGAAGGCTTTCTCCCTGAGATCCCGCCTCGCCGAGAACATCAGGAACGGCTCGACCAGCGAACGCGAGAGCGTCACCACGTGCGATGCCTTCGATCCCCGTTCCCGCGCTGCCGCCTTTGCCGCGTCGACCAGGAATTCCGGCAGCCCCTCGAGATCGCCCGGCCCGCCAAGCTCCATCTCGTACGACTTTTCGTCCGCCAGGATGTTCTGCGAGAACTTCGTGCCGAGGCTTGCCAGACGCTGCTTGATCTCGCCCAGTCGCTTCTTGTCTTCCTCGCCGAGATTGGCGCCGGCCCGCACGAACCCGAGATGTGTCCGCTCGAGCACGCGCAACTGTTCCGCCGACAACCCGAGTTCCCCGCGTGCCTGGTAGACGGCATCGATACGCCCGAACAGCGCCTCGTTCGACGTGATCTCATTCCAGTGCGCCGCCATCTTGGGCGCCATGTCGCGTTGTATCGCCTGCAAATCATCGTTCGTGTGTGCGCTGGCGAGGTTGTAGAAGACCGCCGACACCCGGGTCAGGCACCTCCCCGCATCCTCGAGCGCCGCAATTGTATTCTCGAACGTCGCTGGCTCCCTGTTCCCCGCGATCGCTGCGATCTCCGCCCGGTGCTCGGCGAGCCCCATCTCGAACGCCGCCGAAAAATGCCCCGGGACGACGTCACTGAACGGCGGCAGTTCGTACCGCGTCGTCCAAGGCGCAAGCAGCGGATTCTTATCGGTCATCTGGAACCTCGGATATGGATGGGTCTAACCCACCGCATATAGTCGAATTGCGGCCAAAGTCTAAGCACGCTCCGTGCCGGCAGCTATGGAACCGGATCCCGAGCCACCCAATTGCATCGAGCCTGGCATGCATGATGTCAGCAGCCCGGTTCGTCGCCCTTCACCTGCCTGCGTCCGGGAAACCACCTATGCCGATTGCAGATACGTCGGATTTCTTTTGGCAAAAAAAAGCAAAACACTTGGATTTTCGATTTAAGACAATAAGGTACTCCGTAAATAACAAAAACAAATGAGCATCCGAAATAATCAAATAGGGAGAAAATTATGGGGAAACTCTCAGGGAGATTTCTTACTGCCGCAATAGCTTCCGTCCCACTGGCTTCCTTGACTGCTCCAGCACTGGCGGCAGAAGGCAAGGAATTCTACAAGGGAAAAACCGTCACGATCATAGTCTGCACGGCCCCCGGCGGCGGCTACGATTTCTATGGCCGCATGCTCGCGCAATACATGGAGAAGCACCTGCCGGGCTCTACCTTCATTGTCCGCAACATGCCTGGCGCAGGACACATGATTGGCGCCAATTATCTCTACGCATCCAAGCCGGACGGCCTCACCCTGGGTACGTTCTCACTAAGCGTCATCTATTACCAACTCGGCGGCCGCGAGGGTGTCCGCTACGACCTCGGCAAGATGTCGTGGATCGGCAAGGCCGCATCCGACAGTCGCGCACTGGTCGTCGCCAAGCACACCGGCATCAAGGACTTCGACCAGCTCCGGAAATCCAGCAAGGTCTGGAAAATGGCAACCTCGGGTGTTGGCAGCGCCAACTACACCGACATGGCGATGACAGCCAAGATCGCCAAACTCAACGTCAAGCTCCTTACCGGCTACAACGGCAATGCTCCGGAACTCGCAATGCGCCGCGGCGAGATTGATGGCGGCATCGCCTCCTTCTCCTCCGCACTCCCCTTCGTCGAGCAAGGGCACGGCCGCTTTGTCGTAGTCGTATCCAACAAGCGCAACACGCAATATCCCCTCCTCACCGACTTCATCAAGACCCCGCTTGCCGAACGCGTCAGTGCATTGCTTGGCCACATGAACGATACCCTGAGGGTGCTCGCCGGACCGCCTGGCATTGAACCCGGCCGCCTGCAGACGCTGCGCACCGCCTTCAAGGATGCCACCGGCGATGCCGCCTACGCTGCCCAATTGAAGCAGGCCAAGCGACCGCATGATCCTGCCGTCGGCGAGACGGTCGAAGCAGCCGTGAAGGACGCAATAACGCAGCCTCCGGAAACCGTCGCCCTCATCAAGGAGATCATCGAGAACGCAAGCAAGGTGAAAATCCCGATCTGGAAGGGCAAGGTCACCAAGCTCGAGGATCGCAACAAGGTCGTCACGATCAAGCTCGCCAGCGGCAAGGACTTTGTCGCCCAGGTCTCCGGATCGCGAACCACCGTCAAGGTGAATGGCGAAAAGGTGAAGCGCAAGGTCCTGGCCGTGGACATGTCCTGCGACATCACTTCTCCCGGCAGCGGCAAAGAGGCAAGTCTCATCGACTGCAAATAGTCCTCTCGTCCAATGGGAGGAATTGAGGCCGCGGCGCGCCTAAGTGTGCCGCGGATTTTCGTCCATACGTTTGGGATACCTGAACGCCCTCGATTGGCAGCCGGATCCCCGGACGCTCAAGTCGGAGCCCCCCGTATCCAACTGTGGACCGACGCCCATCGCAAAAAACTTCTTCCTGACCGCGGTTCACGAATCACCTAAACGGAAAGGCAGCAATACTTAACAATCTCCTTACAGCGGTGCTTCGTGTCTCTTACACCCGAGGACGATGGAGCTACCGATGACCCCGCGCAGCATCGCTTCAGTATCTTGCATCTGGCATGCCGGCACCGTTGTCCAGCGCATGCTGGCGGCATTGGCGCCATCGGCGCTCGCACTCGCCGTACTCCTCGCCCCAAACACCACGGCCCATGCCCAGAACTGCGTCGCCGGCGCCGGCGCCAACTCCACGCAATGCGGCACCGGGGCCACCGCCTCCGGTGACGATTCCACCGCGACAGGCGAAAGTGCTACCGCATCTGGCTTCAACGCCACGGCAACCGGTCGCAATGCGACAGCGAATTCGTTGAATTCGACCGCCATCGGCGAGAACAGCAGCGCCACCGCGACCGATGCCACCGCCCTCGGCCAGGGCGCTCAGGCCACCGCGGCCCAGGCAACCTCACTCGGTCAGCAATCGACGGCATCGGGAATAGATTCCACCGCCGTCGGCCGCAACGCTCAGGCCACGGCCGAGGCTGCCACGTCATTGGGCGAAAATGCGCAGGCAACGGGTGTCAGCGCGACGGCACTTGGTCGCAATTCGCAGGCGACCGCCCAGAACAGCACCGCGATAGGCGAGGGCTCTGCCGCAACGTTCGCCAATTCCACCGCCATCGGCCAGGGTGCCGCCACCACGCGCGCCAACCAGATGACCTTTGGCACCAACGCCACCACCTACACGGCCCCGGGGATCGGCTCTGCCGCCAGTCAGGCTGCCCAGGGCGCAGTTACCGGCGTCATCACCACCGATGCCAACGGCAACCTTGCCAGTGACGGCGGCGCGCTCGACAACCGCGTAACCACCAACACCAATAACATCGCGACGAACACAAACAACATCGCCACCAACACGGCCAATATCGCAGCCCTCGCCAATGATTTCGCAACGGCCTCCAACTCCATCGATGCGATCAACCAGGAACTGGCCCGCCACGACAGCCGGATTGAATCCAACACCCAGGGCATTGCGATCGCCATGGCGATGGCCGGCACACCGACGCTGCTGCCGAGCGAGCAGTTCGCATTCGGTGGCAATTGGGGCACCTACGACGGTGAGCACGCTTTCGCCGGCACCCTGGCCGTGCGCCTCGATGCCAACACCCAGTTGAACGGCGGTATTGGCTTTGCCGCCGGTGGAGATAAAGTGGGCGCCCGCCTCGGCTTGAGGTTCGGCTGGTAGAAGCGACGATCTGGTGACTGCAGGTGCAAAGTATTCCGCGTAACCACTACGGCATGGCGCCCATCCTTCTGGCTGCCACCGCCGTACTTTTCCTTGCCATGCCCGGCCCTGGCCGCGCCCAGACCGCCTCGGGCGTTACGCCCGTCTTGCCGGGCCCGGAAAAGATCGTACTGTTGACGCGCAGCGCGTTGCTCACCCTGAACGACGCCTTGCAGACCGGCAACTTCACCGTCCTCCGCGACAAGGCCGCCCCGGACTTCGCAAAGGCCAACACCGCCGCCCGCCTTGGTCGCATCTTCGAGAGCCTGGCGTCCATCGACCTTGCGCCGGTGGCGATCATAGCGCCGCAGCTTTCTGCCAAGCCGACGCTCGATGCCAACAACTATCTGCACCTCAAGGGCTTCTTCCCAGGCCAGCCGGTGCAGATAAACTTCAGCCTGGTCTTTCAACCCCTCGACAGCCAATGGCGGCTGTACTCGATTTCGGTCAATCCCATTAAGGTGCCCGTGCCCGCAGCTGTACCTGATACGACCCCGCAGAAGCCGAAGCCCCCGCAGACACCGAAAGCCGGCACCGACGCCGCTCCCAAACCGGAAGCCAGCAAACAGACTGGGAAACAATAAGATCGAGCCCTGGGCTGGCGTAGCGCATCAGGGCTCTTTTTGCAGTCTTGCACTTCTATCCAGCATCTATCGCCGGATTATTGTCGCGGCACCGCTCGCGCGTTTGCCAACGTGCAGTCTTTTCAGTTGTCGAGCTATCGACACGGTTTCCAGTGACGCAACTTGGCCCTGGGCGTCAGCTTCGTTGCGCCGTCAACCGCGCCGGGATCCCGCCTCTGAGCGAGATCCCTTCGACTGGCCGGGTGGATCCATGCCTCCTCCTTCCATCGTCGTCTCCGCTCTTGTCCCGCCCTCGCATACCAGCATCTCGTGATCTGGCACACGACAGCGAAACGCCCTGGCGCTCGCAGGCGCTCCGCACTCGGATCGTGTCTCTCGGAAAGTTCGCGCTTCGTGAGCCGATCTTCGACCGAGTACACTGTGCGGCGGCGCCGGTGCGCCTGAACGATGATCGTTCCTCACAACCCTCTCAGGGTGCTGCGGACGTGCAGGCCGGTTCCGGCAACCGAGGCCTCTTTCTACACCGAAACCTCGCAACGCACCGTCACTCGAGCAGCGACGACCATCTGTTGTATAGTCTCTTCCTCGAAACCCGCGATGTCAACGGGCCACGAGAAATTGTGATCGAACGCCGCCGCGCCTATCCCGCACCGCCATCGTCGCCCGCCCCGTCGTCATTCATGGCACGTTCCATCGCCCCCACGATTTCCGCAATCGGAATATCGAACACGCCGGCCTCGCCACTCATGAACGCCGCATGCCACTGCGCATACCCCTCCGACACGTCCGGCACCTGCCCGACGTAGGGAATACGATCCGTCAAACTCGCTTCGAGACAGGCCCGCGAAACCGGCAGGTGACCGATCTCGGTGAGCATCCCTTCGCCGTGCCCCGGCGCCCTGATGGCGAGATTGTCGAGCGCGACGTGGAATATCTCTTCGCCGTTCTCCTGCCGGTCGACCTTGGCGATGAACACCCGCGACAACGGCTCCTCGTCCCGCGCCTGGTACCTCCACACTTCACCCGGCAGATAGATCCGCGCCATGGTTGCCTCCATGTCCATGAGTATTGATGCGATGCATCCACCTCCGGCATAAACCGGTTCGCCCGCGAAGACCACACACGCGAAGTCAAGTCACCCGCCCAGCGCCCTTAGTTGACTCCGCGCCTCCTTAAAGCCGTGTACGTCTAATGCACGCCTGTAGTAGGTCCGCGCCTTGGCGGCATCGCGCGCCACACCGATCGCCTCTACATGCATTTCACCCAGATGCATGTTGGCCCAGCCTGCCGAATTTGACATGCTCGAATAGGTCGCAACCAACTTCGTTGCATAGAGTGCAGGCGCACCAAACACCGCTGGCTTCGGCCTTTCGCGGTCACGAATCGGATGGTAGGCCGCACACCGCTCCAGATTGGCCCGTGCTTCCCTGATGTCGAACCGCTTGCGCGCCTCGTCGTCTGCGGCCCGGCGATAGGCCTCGTACATTCCGTTGCCGAGTTGGCAGACAGCCGGCAGCCTGCCCATGTCCGCCGCCATCTGCCACCATTGGAACTCGTCCTTCGCGAACACCTGGGGCACGGCATCGTGAGACAGCCACGGCGGGCTCTGCGAACGCATGTGCGCCAGCACCTCGGCCGCCCGCGGCTCGCCCATAGCGAGCGCTTTCATCAGCGCCTCGGCCGCATGATCCGCATAACCCTCTTCCTGCCGTACCCACGCCACGCGCCAAAGCTCGCGGCCATAGCGGAACAGGTAGTCGCGGTCTCCGCTCTCGGCAGCGCTGCGCAGCAGCTCCAGCCTGCGGATGTCACGGTCAGGCACCACGAGCTCGCGATTGACGTAAGAAATCCGGCTCGCCAAGAGCGCCTTCGAGTGAACGTCTCCACGGGCCACATTCGCCTCGAGCAGCTCGATCTGCCGCATGATCGACGGGAGCGCGGTCCGGTATCGGTTCGGCATGGTGAGGACGAGATTGTAACGCGCTGCTACATGCCCCCACGCCGCCAGTTTCTGGAAT
>JBJOGJ010000032.1:0-23854 GCA_046048295.1 Pseudomonadota bacterium
CTGGGACATGGCAAACGACAAGGCGTTCCGTGCCATGGCGCTGAAGCTCGACCGCGAACTCAACCCGGTGCCCGGCCCCGAAGTGAAGGCACTCGTCGAGCGCATAACCAAAGTCGATGCGAAGCTCATTGCACGGCTCAAGGAAGCGCTCGTTTACAAGGGACCGGTTACAAAGGCGAAAATCAAGATGCTTCGAGTGTCAGGCGCGGTGGCCGACACCCAAATAGGCGGGCGGACCATCGCCATAAGGGACAGCGCTGGAAAGTCGTTCAGCGCAGCAATCTCCGGCTCCCAGACCAACGTGACGATCGCCGGATCTAAATCCGACCGCGGAAAGATCGCAGTTGGTATGATGTGCACTATCGAGGCGACGGGTGATGGCGCACAAGCGGCGAGCGTCGAATGCAAATAGACGTCAGCGAAAACTGGCGAATGAGCAAACAAGGGAACTTAACAAATGGCAACGCCGTTCAAGATTGGGCAGGGCTCACCTGCCAATACCTTCCTCGCAGTCTGGATGGCCGAGGAAGCAGGGCTGTTCAAGGCAAACAACCTTGACATGTCCATCGTGCCGATGACGGGCGGTCGGGAGTCCGGGCCATCGTTCCGGGCAGGGCTCATCAACCTGATGCACATCGGCATGTCTTCCGTCGTGCGCGCCAATACAAAGGGACACGACCTTGTCACCATCGGCTCACTGTCGAACGTTGTGCGGGGGGATTTCTTCGGTGCACCGGGAATCACGACGCCCGAACAGCTGAGGGGCGGTATCGTCGGTATTTCCAGCACCGGTTCGGAAACCGACAGTACGACGACGCTGGCTCTGAGGAAGATCGGACTGGATCGCACCGACGTTACCATAAAGGAAGTCGGCAGCACCCGGCTCAGATTGGTTCGCAACGGCGAAATTCAGGCGACCACACTCGGCGAGCCGGATCGCAGCGCTGCGCGAGCGGAAGGGCTGCCGTGCCTCGTCGAGCTCTTCGCCAGCCGCATTCCCTGGGTCTACAGCGGACTGGTGGCAAGCCGCTCCTATGTCGCAGTGAACCGGCCACAGGTATTGGCGGCGATGCGGGCAATAATCGAGGGCAATGCGCTGGCTTGCAAGGATGCCGCCCGCGCCAAGGCGGTTCTGGCGCGCGAGCTAAAAATCTCGGATCTCGCCTTGCTGGACCAGAGCTATGCAAACTTCAAGGAGGCGACACCGGAATTTGCTGCGGCCTCGCTGGAGGGCGCGGAGAACATCCTGTCGGTGCTCAATATTGCCGGCATGAGCAAGAACTCGACCGAATATCTCGATGGCAGCATTCACGAGGACCTCAAGCGGGAGGGCTTCCTGGACGAGATCGCGAGGAAGTATGCCTGAGGCAGAGACGTGCCCGGCATTTGGCGGATGCCGGGCACGCTGACAGCCTTAGGAGCGCGGGGGCAAGGCAAACACGTAAATCGCATTGTGACCGCGCACTGCCTTCATCTTGACAAGGCGCAACGGGCCGGCGGTGGCCGATTGACCATCACCGGTCATCACCGCGATGTATTGGCGTCCATTCACGGCGTACGAGATAGTGCTGGTCTGGACGATGCCACCGACAACTGTCTCCCACAGCACCTTGCCGCTGTCGGCATCGAAGGCGCGCATACGGCGGTTCATATCACCCCAGAAAAGCAGATTGCCGGCGGTCACGAGTGCATGGCCATTACCGGGCTCTTTCTGAGAATAAATGACATTCATTCGGCCTGTAGAAAGATCCACCTTGGCAATCGACGAGAACTTGTCCGGATCGGCGCCCGGACGCATGACACCCCGCCGCGGTCCCCATCCCTTCGGATTCTTGGCATTGGCGACCATGTAGAGGCACTGGTCGTGGAATGGTACATAGAGTGCGTTCTTGCCTGGGTGATAGGCGGTCGACCAGTAGCCGCGGGTGTTATGGTAGCAGGTGGTAACCTTGTCACCATCCCTCTTGAAGACGTTGTTCCAGTTTAGGATGGTCTTGCCGGTCTTCAGATCGACGCCGGAGATGTTGAACTCGGGCACATCGTAGGGGAAGGGCGAGGCCCAGAGGAACTGCCCGGTCGCCCGGTCGAGGGCCCAGATGCCTCCTCCCTCGCCGACCGCGATGACAGCGTCGCGCACCTCTCCACTCTTGACGTCAGGATTGACCCACTTGACCCGCTTCTTATCGGGACGCACACGCGTACGTATCAGCGTACGCTCGTGGATATGGTCAGCGTCCCAGTCGTCACCGGGCAGGTGCTGGTAGTACCAGGCGAGCTTGCCGGTCTCGACGTTGATAGCGACGGTCGAGTTGGAATAGAGATCGACAGGTGCAATCTTTGGTGCAGCCTCGGCGCTTCCGTGCCGGAATATGCGCGTGTACGGTTTGGGATTGGCAATCGCCCAGTAGGTCAGCTTTCGAACCGGATCATAGGAGCCCGGAAGGCCCCAAGAGCTAGCGACACGCTTCTCGGTCTCGACTTTTTGCCATGTTTCGCCGTTTGGTTCTTCCGCGCCAGCAGTCGTGTAGAATTTCCAGACCTCCTTTCCGGTCCTTGCGTCGTGCGCGGCGATGAAGCAGCCAGCGCGCGTTTCACAGGTGCGGTTGGTTATTACCTTTCCATCGGCGACAATCGGGCCGCCGGTGTGCTGGGTCTTCTGCTTGTAATCGTGAACCTTGGTCTCCCAGCGCAGCTTGCCCGACTTCGCGTCGATTGCGATGAGATAGCCATCTGGCGCGTTGAAGTAGACCATGTCCTGATAGATGGCGATCGACTTGGCGCGCGCGCGCTCGGGAGCGCCGATGTAGGTGGACATGTCCTTCGGATAGTTCCGGTAGTACTCCCATATGGTGTCGCCATTGGTCGCGTCGAGGGCCATGACTGCGCCACCGGGAACAACGGTGTACATGACACCTCTGTAGACGATCGGCACCGTCTCCTGTGAGCCGAGAGGAAGACCGCGCCCCCAAGCCAGACGCAACTGGCGGACATTCTTGCGGTTGATCTGCTTCAGCGGACTGTAGCGCTGCTCGTCATAGGTCCGGTTCATCATGAGCCAATCGGCGGCGCTCGGTTTTGAGAGCATCTGGTCGGTTACCGGCTTGAAATCCGAAGTTTGAGCAATGACCGACGAAGACTGCACGCCAATCGTAGCCGCCGCCAGGGCAAGTGGAATCAATTTCATTTCGTTTCCTCCAGTTTATTTGCGAGATGCGCGACCTTCGTCAGGCACCTCGTTTTCAGCTTACGTTGTTCCCGACGGGCGTAAGCCATAATGAGTATGCGCATATTGCAATTGAGCTATGCGTCTAATGCAGAACAAATGCTGCGCCAGACCGCCTGCCAAGCAGCTAGACTGCTGCCACGAACAACGAAAAATTGGGGGTAGCACGGATGAGAGTGCTCCATGCGGCAGCCGTGATGACTGCTCTGGCCGCCAGCGGCGTATCCGCACAGAGCCCGGCCGACATCGAAGCCGGCGCTCAGTTATATGAGGAACATTGCCAGATCTGTCACGGTGAACGGCTACGCAATACCGGGCAAGGTTACGACCTCAAGCAGTTCAAGGCCGATGAGCGCGGGAGGTTCGACAAGTCAGTACTGGGGGGCAAAGGGCAGATGCCGTCGTGGCAAGGCGTGCTCGAAGCACAGCAGATCGACCAGATTTGGGCCTATATCCGCGCGAATGCCTACGAGTGAATTGTACTGCTAGCAGCCGGCGCGCCTAGCCGGGCTCGTAAGCCCGCACATATTTCTCAAAGGGGAGAGGTACTAATGCCGCCAGAACTCCGGCTGGAAGAGTACCAATAGCGTGAAGAGTTCTAGGCGGCCAAGGAGCATTGCAAGCGAGAGTATCCACTTGGCGCTCTCCGGAAGCCGAGCGAAGTTTCCGGAAGGCCCGACCGTGTCGCCGAGCCCCGGACCGACATTGCTGACCGCGGTAGCAGCAGACGAGATGGCGGTGATGAGATCGAGCCCCACGGCGGCGAGCATCACCGTGAAGGCGCCTATGGTGAGCATGTAAACCGCCATAAAGGCGATGATGGAAAACGGCACGTCGTCCTTCAGCCGGCGCCCATTATAGCTCAAAGGCACGACCTGATTCGGCCGGATGAGCTGCTGCAGGTAGCGCCGCGTCAACTGGCCCGCCACCTGAAAGCGATAAATTTTCATGCCACCCGCAGTCGAGCCGGCACAGCCGCCGACGAATGTCAGGTAGAAGAAGGCAGCAACGGAGAAGCTGCCCCATAGCGTGTAGTCGTCCGCCGTGAAGCCGGTCGTGGTCACGATGGAAACAACGCTGAAGGTGCTTTGTCTCAGGGCATCGGCCAAGCCTACTTCCCGGACGAGCACGAGCCAGAGCGCCATGATGATGGATACCGTGGCAATGAATGCCAGGAAGCCGCGCACCTGGGTATCGTGATACAAGGACGCCGGCTGACCGAACGCCGCCTTGATCAATACGACGAATGGCAGCGCGCCCAAGAGCATGAAGACGATTGCCGCCCATTCCAGTGAAGCCGACTTGAAGAACGCGAAACTTGCATCATGGGTCGAAAAGCCGCCGGTCGAAAGCGTCGACAACGAATGGCAGATTGCGTCGAACACTGTCATGCCGAGCACCACGTAGATTACTGTGCAAGCGACAATCAGGACGACATAGATGATCGCAGTGGCTGAGAAGAGCTGTGCAGCGCGAGGCAGTATCTTCTCAGAACGGTCGGAGCTCTCCGTCTGGAAAAGCTGCATGCCGCCGATCTTCAGAAACGGCAGCATCAAGATGGCAGTGACGACTATGCCGAGTCCGCCCAGGCCCTGGAGCAGAGCGCGCCACAGGAGAATGCCGCGGGGCAGCCTGTCGAGACCGACGAGGACTGTTGCGCCAGTGGTGGTCAACCCGCTCATTGCCTCGAAGAATGCATCGGCATATCCGAGTCCCAGGCCGAGGAAAGGAAGAGCCGAGAATGCCGCGACCGCGACCCAGCTAAGCGCGGTGAGCACGAAGCCCTCCCGTATGCCAACCGGGGCCGATGGTCCATGCTCGAAGCAGGTAAAGATCATCAAGCCGCCGACGAAGGCCGTGGTGACGAAGCCGGCAAAGAAGGCCAGCCAGTCAGTGCTGCCGTCGACGGCATCGGTGAGCGCAGGAATGACCATTGCCGTCGCAAGGCCGCATAGCACCAGCCCGACAGTAAACATGACGCGACGAATATGCATGTCAGTCTCAGAAAGTTGGTCCGGTGCGGAACACGTCCGAAGTACTGCGACGGTATCGGGCTTCGGGTGAACTCACGGGCATGGTACGTAGGCATGAAAACCCTGAGCAGCTATCCCAGAGAGACGCCACGGTGACCCTGTGACGCATGAGTTCAAGCCCAACCGGTCGGTTCAAGCAATACGCCGACATGGTAAACGAAACCTGCCAAGGTCGCTCCGGGGTCCTGCACGGGCCGGAGTCTGAGAAATAGTTGGATTGGCAACAAGGGCGGACCAGCACGGTTCGGCACACAATGAAGCTCTCCAAGGAAAATTCTCGTCGCCTCACCTATCGTGTATGGCGCGAGCGCATTACGTCATGGCTGGTACCCGCCCTCGTGATGGCGATCGTCGGTGCCGGGTTTGTTCTGCTGCAGAATTACTACCTGCCGAAGGCCGACGCAGTCGTCGAAGCACGACAGCATGCGGCTACCGTGATCGCCTTCGAGGAAGCACTCGGACGGCAGGGATCGAAGGTGCGCGTGCATCTCGATGACGGTCGCGATGTCGACGCATACAGCCGGCTTGCGGTTTTTCCGGCAAGGGGCACGCATCTCGTGATCAACGAACTCAAGCACGCTTCCGGGCGATTGACGTTCGACGTGCTGCGCGTCACCGAATAGTCAAGGCGCAAGCGCCGGAACTGTAAGGCTGTAAGGCTCGGCCGGCATTGCGACGAGATCGAACAGCACCCGCAGACAAACAGCCAGGACAAGCAGTGCCATCAGTGCCCGCAATTGCTCGGCCTTCATAGATCCTCCGGCAATGGTGCCGATCTGGGTGCCGATGACGCCACCGGCAATGAGCAGCATGCCCAGGACGATATCGACGCTATTGTTGGTTACAGCGTGCAGGAGCGTCGTTGCGGAAGATACAAAAGTTATTTGAGTGAGCGACGTGCCGATGGCCAGAGTAGTGCGCATCTTCAGGATGTACACCATGGCGGGTACGAGAATGAAGCCGCCTCCGACGCCCATAACGGCGGACAGGATGCCGCCCGTCATGCCCACCATGAGCGGGGGGATGATGCTCATGTACAGCTTCGACCTCGGGAAGCGGGTCTTCCAGGGCAGGCCGTGTATCCACATGTGCTGGCCACCACGCCGTCCTCCGGGCACCCCGCTCCTCGACCTGCGCATTGAACCGATGCTCTCGACCAGCATGATGATGCCGACACCGCCGAGAAAGACGATGTAGCAGAGCGAAACCATCAGATCGAACTGCCCAATCGTCTTCATGACTTTGACGAGCTGGACGCCAAGGAACGCACCGACCAGACCGCTGGACAGGAGGTAGGCGGCCATCTTGAGGTCGACGTTGTCGCGGTGCCACTGTGCGATCGCACCCGATACAGAGGTAGCAATAGCCTGGTTCGCACCGGTGGCAATCGCAACGTCGGTAGGGATGCCTATAAAGATCAATAGAGGCGTGATGAGAAAACCGCCACCAACACCGAATAATCCGGCGAGCATTCCGACAGCCGCTCCGAGCCCAGCGACAATGAGCACGTTCGCCGCCATTCCGGCGACAGGAAGGTAGATGTGTAAGTTCATTCTGGATTTTCCAGCCGCGAGGCATGTCGTGCGTCGGGATTTCCGGAACATTGGTTCCTCTGACGCGCGCGTGCAAGGCGACGGGTTGGCACGCATCAGCCCATAAGGCTAGTTCGATACCGCGCGGATTGCGCGCCATACGCGTTCAGGGGTCGCTGGCATGTCGATGTGGGAAACGCCCAGAGGGGCCAGAGCATGGAGGACAGCGTTGATGACGGCCGCAGGCGCACCGGTAGCACCGCCTTCGCCCGCACCCTTGATTCCGAACGGCGTGAAGGGTGAGGGATGATCGTCGGGGATGGCCGTCAGCGCGGGCAGGTCGCAAGCGCGGGGGATGGCATAGTCCATGAACGATCCGGTAAGTAGCTGGCCGGAGTCCGCGTCGAAGCGCACGTGTTCCATCAGCGCCTGACCGATGCCCTGAGCGATGCCACCCTGCGATTGCCCGGCCACCAGCATCGGATTTACGGCGCATCCGACATCGTCAACGGCGACGAACTGTACGATCACGACAAGGCCTGTTTCAGGATCGATCTCGACTTCGGCAACGTGCGTGCCGTTGGGATAGGTGACGGTCTCATCTTCGTGGCGAATCTCCGCGGCGATTCCGTCCGGCTCCGCACGGGCGACGTCGAAGAGCGACACACTCCGACCGGTGCCGTCGATGTGGTAGGCCCCGGCACGGAATTCGAGTGCTGCAGCGTCAGCCTGCAACAGACGCGCGGCGTGTCGCCTGCCGCTCTCGACCAGCGCCGCAGCAGCCTCCGCCACTGCCTTGCCGGCACGGACTGTCGAACGCGACGCATTGGTGCCGACACCGTCGGCAACCACTGAGGTGTCGGTTGCCACGGTCAGGATGTCGCCGGCGGCGATGCCAAGCACTTCGGCTACGATCTGGCGAAGCACTGTCGCCTGGCCCTGGCCCTGGTCGACACAGCCTGCAGCCACAGAGACGCGGCCATCGGAAGCGACCGCGACCCGCGCATACTCACCAGCAGCACCGCCCGCGCCCTCGATGTAGTTGGCGAGCGCGATACCGCGCAGCCTGCCACGGCCGGCCGCCTCCTTGCGGCGGGCTTCGAACGTCGCCCAGCTTGCAGCGCGTTGTGCAATATCCATGTTGGATGCGTAATCGCCGCTGTCATAGCGCGAGCCGACGGGAGTGACTTTCGGCAAATCGGTCGACTTGATCGCATTGATGCGGCGTAACTCGATGCGATCAATGCCGGTCGAAGTCGCCGCCAACTCAATCAAGCGCTCGATGACATAGTTCGCCTCGATACGGCCGACGCCGCGGTAGGAACTGATGGGAGTGGTGTTGGTGAAGGCACCCTCGAGGTGGAGATATAAGGCAGGGATGTCGTAAACGGCCGGCAGCATGCGCTCAAGATTGCGCATGGTCGAGAACGGACCATTGCCGGCATGGCGCGCTCCAAACGCAGCGACGCCCTCGACCTTCAAGGCCAACATGCGGCCAGTTGTGTCGAGGCCGAGTGTGCCGGTCAGTACTGCATCGCGGCCCTGCGTCGTCGCCTGGAATTCCTCCGACCGCGTGGCAAGCCACTTTATCGGACGATCGACGCACCGAGCGGCCCATAAGAGGACAGCATATTCCGGATAGAGGACGGAGCGAGCACCGAACGCACCTCCGGTGTCGGGAGAAGTCACACGGACGTGGCTGAAGTCG
Source organism: Pseudomonadota bacterium (assembly GCA_046048295.1). GTDB lineage: Bacteria > Pseudomonadota > Alphaproteobacteria > Rhizobiales > Hyphomicrobiaceae > CBDCWA01. Next base: position 8,497 of record JBJOGJ010000032.1, read on the forward strand.
CACCCTAGTACACGGGCCAAGCTTTTCCGTATGCCATGCACGGACTGCACGCCGGCGGTCAGGTGAAAGAGGGCAGCAGTCGCGTCGTAGGTGGCGAGAGCGGCGCGCGGCTCGGTAAAACAGGCGGCGACGCGGTTGTCGACGAAGGTGGCTGCAATGACATGGCGGGCGCTGGCAAGCGCGCTATCGGTGCCGGCAGCGTCACCGGCGCCATAGTCGAAGACTAGGTTGCGCGGAACCTCCGACCAGAGTTCCGGTACGCCTTCTGCAAGTGCTCCGCGACAATCGACAACGGCGGGCAGTAGCGCGTAACTAACGGCGACCGCCTCGGCGGCGTCCCGAGCGGCATCCGCGGATTCGGCCAGCACGACCGCAATGGGATCGCCAACGAAGCGTACCCGGTCACAGGCAAGCAGGCGGATCGGGAGATCCGTCATGAGGCTGCCGTCACGATTCGGGTGCTCGGCTGCGCGGGCACCGATGCCGCTGGCGAGGGGTCCGATCCCGTCCGCGAGGAGGTCGCTGGCAGTGAACACGGCAACAACGCCCGGCAACCGGCGTGCGGGGGCGGTGTCAATCGCGACGACTTTCGCGTGGGCATGCGGCGAGCGGACGAACACAGCATGGAGCGCCCCATGAAGCGCTAGATCGTCGGTATAGCGGCCAAGGCCAGTCAGCAGGCGAACGTCGTCGTATCGTTTGACGGATTGGCCGATCACGGCAGGACCTCAGAGAGTTGCGGTGGTGCCAGAGGATGCCGCGACGCTGGCCCGAAAACAATAGGGCGGGGCCTTCCGGCACCCGCCCTGCAATTGTCTCTGGATTACGCAAACGTTAGCGGCCCAGAGCCTTCTTGGCGGCTGCCACCATGTCCGGAGATGCAGCATACATCTTCTTGATAAGCTTTTCGACGGTGTCGCCGTTCTTCGGGGCAATGTCGAGCTTGGACTTTGCAGCGTCGGCAAGGAATTCCTTGTCCTGCATGGTCTTGTCGAAGGCCTCGCGGAGGATCTTCAACTGAGCTGCCGCGGTCCCCGGAGGCGCGACGAAAGGCCGGTGGAATTCCTGCTGGGCAAGAATCAACTCGGCGATCTCACGGTTCTTTCCGGTTACGTACTTCCACATCGATGGCACGCCCATCTTCTCGAGCTCCGGGTCCGGCGTGATACCGGCCTGAACAACGATGTTGGTGAGCTTGGTGCCATACCAGTCGGGGCGCTGCGACTTGAACGAGGCAGCATCGAAACCACAGATGCCATCCAGCTCGCCGCTTTCCATCGCCAGCACGACGCGCGACGAACTCTTGTAGCCGTTGACGATCTTGAACTTCGTACCGGCCAGGTTGTTGAACATCTCTGCATAGTCGGTCGTGGAGGATCCTGGCGCATTGCCACCTACCGACGTCTCAATCTTCTTGATGTCCTCAAAGGTCTTGGCCTTGGCAGTGTGGAACAGGGCGCAAACGCGCGTGCCGCTGTTAGCGCTGCCCAGATACTCGAACTCCGGTGGCTTGTAACGGAACTTGGCGGGGTCGAAGAGCGGCTCGACGAGCGAGCCCGGCTGCAGGTGGGCAATAGTGGTGCCGTCCTTCGGAGCAATGGTGAACAGATATTCGGCGGCCTTTGCGCTTCCTGCGCCCGGCATGTTCTTCGGGACCATCGTCGGCTTGCCGGGGATGTACTTTACTATGTGGCGTCCGAGGGTCCGGGCATAGCGGTCATAGCCGCCGCCGGCACCAGAACCAATAATGATCGAAAGGTTCTTGCCGGCGTAGAAGTCGCTTGCGACAGCCGGCTGGCATGCCAGGCCGGCCGCAGCGGCGATTGCGCCAAGAGAGACGGTGCGAAGTGATTGACGGATGTTCATGGTTCCTCCCTGAGTCCAGGACATATGGACGCGCAGGATAGCAACAATGGAATGCAATTGCACCCCTTGCGACACGGACTCACGAAATTCGAAGACAGAAATACCTTCGCTTTACGGCCGCTTCGACTTGAATTTAGAGACCAAGTAGCGGGCGCGATTGGCGAGGTGGTCCCAATCCTTTCGGACGATCTCATCGAGTGGGGCGAGCCAAGCGCCGCCAACCGCGACGACGTTCGAAAGCTTCAGCCACTCGTCATACTCATGTTCGGAGGTGCCGCCCGTAGGATAGAACTTCACACGCGGAAACGGGGCCGCCATGGCACGCAATGCGCCCGAGCCTCCAAATGGGACCGCGGGGAAAAACTTCACTACGTGGAACCCCTTGGAAATGACATACATCAGCTCGGTCGGCGTCGCGATGCCGGGTACGAAAGGTACTTCCTGATCGGCGGCTGCATCCAGCATCTTCGGCGAAGAGCCCGGACTTACGATCATCTTAGCTCCGGCCGACTTGGCAATATTGAAATCATGGTCCGTCATGACGTTGCCGGCGATGGGAACAGCACCCGGCACTTCTCCCAGGATGCGCTTTATCGCCTCCGGCGCGGCACGGGTCCTGAGCGCGATTTCCATGGTCGGCAGGCCGGCGTCGACAAACGTACGGGCAAGGGGCACGGCATCGGCGGCATCCTCGATCTGTACGAGTGGCACCAGCCGGGCAGGCTCCAGAATTGCAAGCGGGGCTTCGCTGAGCGAGGTCATGGGCTGTTCCTTTCCGTGCAGATCAGATCCGGATACTCGTACCCGATCGATACGAGCATGTCACAGGCGACAAGTATTGCCAACGTGGTGCCGACACCTTGCCACCGATCAAACCGTGCCCGGTCAGGCGACGCCTGCACCGGTCTCGACGGCGAGGACATCGCCAGCGAGGTACAGCGAGCCGCAGATGAGAATGCGACGCGAGCGACCATCGTCGCCTGCGGCCCGTCGAAGCGCTGAAAGGAAGTCGTCGGCGGTTGAAGCATCGATGCCGAGCGCGCCAGCGGCCGACGCGATTTCGGCGGGTGGCAGATGAGACGATGCGGCGTCGCCAAACGGGACGGCGATGACTTCGCCAGCGAGGCCGGCAAAAGGCGCCAGGAATCCGGATACATCCTTGTTCGCCATCATACCGACGATCATCGTGATCGATTTCGGGGCGCGTTCATCGAGGTCAGCAAGCGCGCGGGCAATTGCCATGCCGCCAGCGGGGTTGTGGCCACCGTCGAGCCATACTTCGGATGCGGGTCCGGCGGCCCCCAGTATAGCGGGTGACTTGAGCCTCTGCATGCGTGCAGGCCACTGGGCGGATTGGAGGCCAGCCTCGATTGCCGCAAAGTCCAAGCCGACGTCGGCCAGTTCGAGTGCGGCGGCGACTGCAACGCCTGCATTCATAATCTGGTGGCGACCGATCAGCGCCGGCATGGGAAGGTCGAGCAGCATCTCGGTCCCCTGGAAAACCATGCGGCCACCCTGCTCGAAAGCGTCGAAGTCGCGACCAGCGACGATCAGAGGCGCCCCGACAGCCTCGGCATGCGCCTCGACGACATCGAGGGCGGCGCCGTCCTGTGCGCCGACGATGCAAGGGGCGCCTCGCTTCAGGATGCCGGCCTTCTCGCGGGCAATGAGGGCGACTGTGTCGCCGAGCTTGTCCATGTGATCGAGCGAGACCGGCGTTATGATAGTCAGGCGAGGATGGTCGACGACATTGGTGGCGTCGAAACGGCCGCCCAAGCCGACCTCGAGCAGCACGACGTCGGCGGGGGTTTCCGCGAATGCCTTGAAGGCGGCGGCGGTCGTGATTTCGAAGAAGGTCATCGGGGCGCCGTCGTTGGCGCGCTCGACCTCTTCGAGAAGCTGAACCAGCGCCACCTCGGAGATGGGGCGGCATACTCCGTCGGCGTCCGGGATGCGGATTCGCTCGTGGAAGCTGACAAGGTGCGGCGACGTGTAGACGTGGACCCGACGCCCGGCGGCCTCGAGCATGGCGGCCAGGAATGCGATTGTGGAGCCCTTGCCGTTTGTGCCAGCGACATGGACTACAGGGGGCAGGCGGAGGTGCGGGTTGGCGAGCCTAGAGAGAAGGCCGACGATCCTGTCCAAAGACAGATCGATGAGTTGCGGGTAGAGCCGCCCAAGCCGCTGAAGCAGGATGTCACTCTGGCGCATCGGATCGGGATCGCTTCAGAAGACCGCTTCAAGTGCCATTGCGGACCGAGCCTGCTGCCTTGTCGAACTCATCGGGATGATCGCCGCTAGCCGGGGAGTCCAGGTGCGCGGGACCAGTGACGTGGCCGTCGGTATCCGGGATCTCGGCATGGATGGCGTCGTCTTCGGATACGATTCCAGAGATTGCGTTCAGTCCGTCGCCAGCGTAGACCGCGTGCCCGTTGATACCCTTTCCGGGCCGGGCCTCAACCTTGCTGACCATCAACTGGTTGCAGAGACGGGAAACGGTCTCGCGCATCTTGTGTCGATGCACGACCATGTCGATCATTCCGTGGGCGAGCAAGTATTCGGCGCGCTGGAACCCGTCCGGCAACTGCTCGCGAATGGTCTGCTGGATGACGCGGGGACCGGCAAAACAGATCAGTGCGCCGGGCTCGGCAATGTGAATGTCGCCCAACATCGCATAGGACGCAGTGACGCCACCAGTGGTCGGATCCGTGAGAACGACAATGTAGGGGAGGCGCGCTTCATTGAGCTTCTGGACAGCGATGATGGTGCGCGGCATCTGCATGAGCGAGAGGATGCCTTCCTGCATGCGGGCGCCGCCGGAGGCTGCGAAAAGGATGAAAGGTGCCTTCTTCTCGACTGCGCGCAGCATCGCGGCGATGATTGCCTCGCCGGCCGCCATGCCCAGCGAGCCCGCCATGAAGCGGAAGTCCTGCGCAGCGACAACCACGGCGAGGCCGTCGAGCGTGCCCTCGCCAACGAGCACGGCATCATCGAGCTCGGTGCTCGACTTTGCGTCCTTGAGGCGGTCGACATAGCGCCGGCCATCGCGGAACTTCAGCGGATCGACTGGAACGGCGGGGAGATCGAGCTTCGTATACTCGCCATCATCGAAGATGCTCTTGAGGCGCGCATCAGCCGCCATCTTCATGTGATGGTCAGAGCCCGGGACCACGAACTGATTCGCCTCGAGGTCCTTGTAGAAGACCATCTGCCCGCTTTCGGGGCATTTGACCCACATATTTTCAGGCACTTCGCGCTTCGTTGTGAGGAAGCTGCGGATCTTCGGCCTGACTACGTTGTTAATCCAGTTCACTGCTCTCCGGCTCCCGGGGCCCGATCGATGCGACAAATCCTGGCACTGCGGACCTACGTGTAGGACAAATGCCTTCGCATCTGCAACAAATCCTGTGGACGGGCGTTAGTGTTTTGCCAATGCCCGTGCGAGTCCACCAACTCGATCTAAGACCGACTGCACCGTCAAACCAGTGGCCTGTCCCTCCTTATCGAGGCTATCGGCGATCACGGTTACCAGTGCCGAGCCGACCACAACAGCGTCCGCAACGCCGGCCATTTCCTTCGCCTGCTCCGGCGTCTTCACGCCAAACCCGACGGCGACGGGAAGATCCGTTGCCTTCCGGACCCGCGCAACATGCCCCCTCACGGAGCCAATGTCCGCGCTCGCGGCACCGGTTATGCCGGTAATCGAGACATAATAGATGAACCCGCTGGTGTTGGCGAGCACTGTCGTCAATCTGTCATCATCGGTGGTGGGCGTCACCAAGCGTATGAAACTCAAGCCCTTTTCAGCTGCAGGAATGCAGAGTTCGGCATCAGCTTCGGCGGGCACGTCGACGACGATCAGTCCGTCGACCCCGGCTGCTGCCGCCTCCTCGAGGAATGCTTGCACGGGATAAACGTAGATCGGGTTGTAGTAGCCCATCAAAATTATAGGCGTGTCCTGGTCCACCGAGCGGAAATCCCGGACGAGGTCGAAGGTCCTGTGCATGTCATGGCCGGCTTTCAGCGCCCGCAGTGACGATGCCTGGATGGCGGGCCCATCGGCCATGGGATCGGAGAACGGCATTCCGAGCTCGATGATGTCGGCGCCGGCAGCGGGCAGTGCACGCAGCAGGGCGCGCGATGCCTCATAGTCGGGATCGCCAGCGGTGACGAAAGTGACCAGGCCAGCGCGCCCCTCCGCCTTCAGGTCGGCAAACTTCTTGTCGATGCGTGTCGTCACGCGCATGGCCCTTCCCTCCCGCCGCCGTCAGATTTCGAGACCGATGGCCTTGGCCACGGTGAAGAGGTCCTTGTCGCCGCGTCCGCAGAGATTCATGACCAGCAGGTTGTCCTTCGGCAAGGCCGGCGCGAGCTTGGTGACGTGGGCGAGGGCGTGGGAGGGCTCTAGCGCAGGGATGATTCCTTCGAGGCGGGTGCAGAGTTGCAGCGCCTCGAGGGCCTCGTCATCGGTTACGGAGACGTAGGTAACACGGCCCGTGTCGCGCAGCCAGGAATGCTCGGGGCCGACGCCCGGATAATCGAGGCCGGCAGAGATCGAGTGGCCCTCGAGGATCTGGCCGTCGTCATTCTGGAGAAGGTAGGTCCGGTTGCCGTGCAGCACGCCCGGGCGGCCGCCATTCATAGAGGCGGCGTGGCCGTTCGGCACGTCGAGACCATGACCGCCCGCCTCTACTCCGTAGATCGCAACTCCGGGATCATCGAGAAAGGGGTGAAAAAGCCCGATCGCATTCGACCCGCCGCCGATGCACGCGACCAGCGTATCGGGAATGCGGCCTTCGGCGGCAATCATCTGATCTCGCAGCTCGTTGCCGATCACCGACTGGAAGTCGCGCACCATGGCGGGGTACGGGTGGGGTCCAGCAGCGGTGCCGATGAGATAGTAGGTGTTCTCAACGTTGGTGACCCAGTCGCGCAACGCCTCGTTCATGGCGTCCTTGAGGGTGCCGGCCCCAGAGGTAACGGCGTTCAGGCTAGCGCCGAGGAGCTTCATGCGTGCAACGTTCGGCGCCTGGCGCTCGATGTCCGTAGCGCCCATGTAGATCTCGCACTGCATCCCATACTTGGCGCAAACGGTGGCTACGGCGACGCCGTGCTGGCCCGCGCCGGTCTCGGCGATGATGCGAGACTTGCCCATACGGCGAGCAAGCAGGATCTGGCCGAGGCAGTTGTTGATCTTGTGGCTGCCAGTGTGATTGAGTTCGTCGCGCTTGAAGTAGACCTTGGCGCCGCCGAGGTGCGCGGTCAGTCGTTCGGCGAAATAGAGGGGGCTCGGGCGGCCGGCATAGTGCGTGTTTAGATACTCGAGTTCAGCCTTGAACGCCGGATCCGACCTAGCCGCCTCATAGGCTTTCTCGAGCGAAAGGATGAGCGGCATCAATGTCTCGGCGACGAAACGGCCGCCAAAGAGGCCGTAGAAGCCGCTTTCGTCTGGCCCTGCGCGGAAGCTGTTGGTCCTGGCCTCGTTCACTCGGTATCCTTTGCTGATCGGGTATATCGCCGGTCATCAGTCGCAAAATCCGGATCGTCCCTGCCACCCCTGTCTATCACGCTGACCTGACCGCGGCCAGGAAGGCGGCAATGAGCGCGGGGTCCTTGTCGCCGGGTGTGCGTTCCACGCCCGAAGAGACATCGACGGCGGCTGCGCCCGTGAGCCGGATAGCCGTAGCGACATTCGCGGGATCGAGACCGCCTGACAACATGAAGGGATGCCGCAGCGCTATGCCGTCGAGCAACTGCCAGTCGAAACTGAGGCCGTTGCCGCCCGGAAGTGCTCCCTGAATCCTCGCGGGGGCCTTGGCGTCGAACAGCAGGATGTCCGCGACGCCTGCATATTCGAGACCGGCCTCAACATCGGCACGCGTCTCAACCTTGATGGCCTTAATGATGGGTCGCCCCGAACGCCTACGAATCCCGGCACAACGCTCGACCGACTCGCTGCCATGCAGCTGAATGAAATCGGGGGCCACGATCTGCACGACCTGGTCGACAAGGGAATCTTCGGGATCAACCATCAGCGCAACGATCTCAGCACGCCCTCGTGCCAGCGCGGCGAGGCTGCTCGCTTCGACTAGTCCGACGTTGCGCGGGCTCGGTGGAAAGAAGACCAAGCCGACATAATCGGCCCCACCTTCGAGCGCGGCAACAAGGGCTTCGGCGGTGCGCAAGCCGCAGATCTTGACCTTTACGCCCATCCGGACGGGCTCCATGCGATCGAATTGTTTCCGCCAGCACTCAGCGTACGACGGTCAGGGCGCGTGCCTCGCTCGCCGGCTGGTCGCGTTCGCGCAACAGCCGGTCGGCCTCGCCCTTCCATTTCACAGCCTCGAGCGCCTTCTGACGCGCCATGCGACGCCATTTCCCCTGGCCGAACCATGTCGCGAACCAGCCGCATACGGCCCCCAGAGCGAAAACGATCAGAAGGTGGCCCCAGAGCGGCAGCACGATAGCCACGACAGGATTGTCCGGCAAGAATGGATCCAGCACCAATGGCACCGGCTTTCGGTTGATCACTGCAACTGTCACGCTCAACGCCAGAAGAACCAGCGTCACGACGGTGCCGACAAATCTCTTGAGCACTCCTGCCTCCGAATCCCGCCCAACCCGGTGCGTGCGCCGCAACCGGCCTCAATCGCTATTCAACTTCTCGCGCAGTTCCTTACCAGACTTGAAGAATGGAACGAACTTCTCATCGACGCTTACGGGTTCACCGGTACGCGGGTTGCGGCCCTGTCGGCTCGAGCGATGCTTCACGGTGAAGGCGCCGAAGCCACGCAACTCCACGCGATTACCCTTCGCGAGCGCGTCAACGATCTCGTCGAAGATCACGTTGACGATACGCTCCACGTCGCGATGAAAGAGGTGCGGATTGGCAGCCGCAATCTTCTGAATGAGCTCGGATTTGATCACGATCTAAGATCCTGAGAAACATGCTTAATCCTGTTAATTTTTCCCAGGTTGCCAAACGGAGACGAGGCCGTCAAGCGCAATCGCGCGCAAGCCATTGTTTTCGCCAATCAAATTCAGCCGATCAAGGCCGAAGAGCTGGCCGATCCAGGATGACAGCGACCAGCCGCCGGGGAAGGGAAAGGCGATTTCAGAGCCTGGCTTCCACTCGACGATCTTGAGGCCCTTCGGGACATTTCGCTTGGTCGTCAACCAAGCGATCGCCGTTGCCTCGCCGCCGATCTCGTCGACAAGCTTGTGTTTGAGCGCCGCACGACCGGAGTAGATGCGCCCCGCTTCGAGTCCCGGCACCGACGCCGTATCTATCTTGCGCCGCTCGCGCACAAGGGCGAGGAACCACTGCTGGCCATCGTCGATCATCTCCTGGGCAATGCCGCGGCCGGCTTCGTCTGCCGGCTGGAACATCGAAGGCGTCGCCTTCAACGGGCCGCTCTTGATCTCGTTCACCTTGACACCGAGTTTGGCCAGCATCTCGGAGAACTCGGGCCACTGCATTATGACACCGACAGAACCCGTAATGGTATTGCCGCGGGCGACGATATGGTCGCTTGCAAGGCCGGCGATGAATGCAGCAGAGGCTGCAACCGTGCCGAACTGGGCAACGACCGGTTTTTTCCGGGCAACCTTGCGTATGGCCTCATACAGGGCCTCGCCGCCCGTTGTGGTGCCGCCAGGGCTGTTGACGAAAAGAATGACGCCGGCAACCTGATTTGAGGCGGCAATCCTGTCCAACATCTTAAGCTGCTCGCGATCCTCCGTGATGAGGCCCGAGATGGTGACGCGCGCGATCTGCTGGCGATCGCTCAGGACATCGGCGCCGAAGCGCAGGAGCGACAAAGAAAATATTGCTACCAGGCCGGCAAGAAGCGCCACTCCACGCCAGAACGACGCGGTTCGCTTCTGACGGCGCCTTTCAAGAACGGCTTCGGTTTCGAGCGACATGGTGATCCTGTGGTTCGATGCCTTGGACGATCAGACAGAGTCTAGGTTGGCAGACACCAGGCTTCAACCTCCGAGGAGACAAAACAATGTCCGGCACGGCCGGATGGAAAACGGTTGGACTGGCCCAGAATGCAACCGGGGGATCCGTTGCAGAACAGGCGCGGCCGTGTGGCCGCGCCTGTCAGCTCATAGCGTGCGGCGGGCAGGAAGCCCGGGTCAATCCCTCTCGTCGCCCTGACCCTCGTCGCGCTGACGCATGGCGGCACCGAGGATGTCACCGAGCGAGGCGCCCGAATCGGTCGAGCCATACTGGGCAACGGCCTGCTTTTCCTCAGCAATCTCAAGCTGCTTGACGGAGACACTGATGCGGCGGGCCGCCTTGTCGACGTTCAAGACAGCAGCATCGACCTTGTCGCCGACGTTGAAGCGCTCGGGCCGCTGCTCGGAGCGGTCACGCGAGAGGTCGGAGCGCTTGATGAATGCGGTGATCTCGGTGCCGGTAATCTGGACCTCGATACCGCCGTCCTGGATGCCCGTAACCTCGCAGGTCACGGCGTCCCCCTTCTTGTAGTGGGCGATCATGTCGAGCGGATCGCTGGCAAGCTGCTTGATGCCGAGCGAAATGCGCTCCTTCGTGCTGTCGACGTCGAGGACAGCAGCCTGGACGAGATCGCCCTTCTTGTAGTCCTTGATCGCCTCGTCCCCGGAGCGGTTCCAGTCGAGGTCGGAGAGATGGACCATGCCGTCTACGCCATTGTCGAGACCGATGAACAGACCGAATTCGGTGATGTTGCGAATCGGGCCCTCGACGGTGGAACCCTTGGGATGGGCAGAGAGGAAGGCATCCCAGGGATTGTCCTGGGTCTGCTTCAGGCCGAGCGAGATGCGCCGCTTGTTGGGATCGACCTCCAGGATCTGGACCTCCACCTCCTGGCTCGTGGAGACGATCTTGCCAGGATGGACATTCTTCTTGGTCCAGCTCATCTCAGAGACATGGATCAGGCCCTCAACGCCCGGTTCCAGCTGCACGAATGCACCATAGTCGGCAATGTTGGTGACGGTGCCCTTGAAGCGGCCGCCAACCGGGTACTTCTGCTCGATGGAGTGCCAGGGATCGTCCTGCAGCTGCTTCATGCCCAGGCTGATGCGCTGCGTCTCCGGATTGATGCGAATGATCTGCACCTTGATGGTATCGCCGACGCTGACGATCTCGCTCGGATGGCTCACGCGGCGCCATGCCATGTCTGTCACGTGGAGCAAACCATCGATGCCACCAAGATCAACGAACGCACCGTAATCGGTGATGTTCTTGACAACGCCGTCGACCACTTGGCCTTCGCCAAGGCGGGCAACGATGTCGGCCCGCTGCTCGGCGCGGGTCTCCTCGAGCACGGAGCGCCGGGAGACGACGATGTTGCCGCGGCGACGGTCCATCTTGAGAATCTGGAACTGTTGCGGCTGATGCATCAACGGGCCGATGTCGCGGACCGGGCGGATGTCGACCTGGCTGCCGGGAAGGAAGGCTACGGCACCGTCGAGATCGACGGTGAAACCACCCTTGACCTTGTTGAAGATGACGCCGGTAACCTTCTCGCCGTCCTCGAACTGCTTCTCGAGGCGGGACCAGCTTTCCTCGCGCCGCGCTTTCTCGCGCGAAAGCATCGCCTCGCCAACCGCATTCTCGATACGCTCGAGATAGACCTCGACGATGTCGCCGACGGCGATTTCCGACGCCTTTCCGGCTGTGGCGAACTCCTTCAGCGGGACTCGGCCTTCCATCTTGAGGCCGACGTCAATGACCGCCATGTCCTTTTCAATCGACACCACGCGGCCCTTGACGACGTTGCCCTCATAGGAGACGTCCTCGGCGAGGGTCTCGTCGAGCATGGCCATGAATTCGTCCATGCTGGGGGTCATCTGGTTGGTACCGGCTTGCTCACTCGTGCTCATTTAGTCTCCGTTTCATTCGTCGGTTGCCCGTGGCGGTTGCCTCAACGGGCGATATCGTGAAAAGCCGGTAGGGGCCATGCGCTTATGCGCCTGGCCCGGCTAGCCCGACTCAGGATGATGGTTTTCTCGTCGTGGCGGCTGGCGACGGGTCCTTGACCCTACCAATTGGACTTGGGCGCCTCAGAGGTCGCCCGATTGGCCGATCTTCCTCTTGATCAAGCCGACAGCTGCACGGAATGCCGCATCTATATCCAACTCGGTGGTATCGAGCAACAGTGCATCTTCCGCCATCCGCATCGGGGCGTCCTTGCGGCCCGAATCGCGGGCGTCACGCTGGCGGATCTGCTCCACAACCTGGGCAAATGGCAGATCCTCGCCGCGTTCACGCAATTCCAGAAAGCGGCGTTCTGCCCGGACCTCGAGGGAAGCGGTGATGAACAGCTTAACGTCGGCGTCGGGGCAGACCACTGTGCCGATGTCGCGACCGTCCAGGACGGCGCCCGGCGGCCGTCTCGCAAAGCTGCGCTGGAATTCGAGTAGTGTGCGCCTCACCTCACCGAAGGCCGCCACTATGGACGCCGCCTCGCCGACCCTGGGGCCGCGCAGGTCCGGGTCGTCGAGCGAGCCGACATCCAGGGCGCCGGCGACGCCGGCCGCGCAGGCGGCGTCGCCGAGGTCATGGCCGTGGACCAGCATATCGCGAGCAACGGCGCGGTACAGCAGGCCGGTGTCGAGCACCTCGAACCCGAAGTGCGCGGCGATCATCCTGGCAAGGGTACCCTTGCCCGATGCTGCAGGTCCGTCGATGGCGATTACGGTCACGATCCGACCTATGCCTCCCTGAAGATGGCGCCGATGCCCTCCATCAGGCGGCGGAATTCGGGGAAGCTGGTAGCGATCATGCGCGTGTCGTCGACCGTAACCGGGGCCTCGCTCGCCTGCCCCATGACGAGGAAGGACATGGCTATGCGATGGTCCAAATGGGTGACGACAGTGCCGCCGCCGCTGACCCGTCCCCTGCCGCGGACAATCAGCGTATCGCCTTCGACCTCGGCATCAACGCCATTGGCTGCAAGACCCGCGGCGGTTGCGGCGAGACGGTCGCTCTCCTTTACCTTCAGCTCGGCCAGGCCCTCCATGCGCGTCTCCCCGTCGGCGAAGGCGGCGACGACTGCAAGGATCGGGTACTCGTCGATCATGCTCGGCGCGCGCTCTGGCGGCACACGCACGCCCTTGAGCCTGCCCGCCCTAACGCGGATGTCCGCCACCGGCTCGCCGGCCGCATCGCGCTCGTTGACGAAGGAGACATCGGCACCCATCTCGCGCAGCGTGTCGTAGAAGCCGATGCGCGTCTCATTGACGAGGACGTTCTCGATGACAACTTCCGATCCCGGAACGACCAGGGCGGCGGCGGCCAGGAAGGCGGCGGAGCTCGGATCGCCGGGAACGATGACGTCGCGGCCGGCAAGTTCCCGCTGACCTTTCAGGGTAATGACCTCGAGCGTGCCTTCCATATGACTTTCCACCGCCCCTCCGAAAGCCCGCAGCATCCGCTCGGTGTGATCGCGGCTCGGCTCCGAGATGACGGTCGTTTCACCGGCCGAGGCGAGACCGGCAAGCAGGATGGCGGACTTCAGCTGTGCTGAGGCTACGGGCAACTCGTAGCGGATCGGAATGGGCTGAGAGGTGCCCCGCACCTTCAGCGGCAAGGTATCGGTGCCCGAGAGAACCTCGAGCCCCATCTGCTTCAATGGCTTCAGGACTCGGCCCATGGGGCGGCGCGAGAGGGATTCGTCGCCAATCAGTTCGGCCGTGATGGGATTGCCGGCGATGACGCCGAGGCCGAGCCTTGCGCCCGTGCCAGAATTGCCGAAGTCGAGCGGCCCGTCAGGCTGTTGCAGGCCGCCGACGCCGAGGCCGCGGACGACCCAGGTTCCATCCTCGCGGGTGACACCGGCTCCAAGTGCGGCTGCGACCTTGGCGGTGTTCAGGACGTCCTCCGCCTCGAGCAGGCCGGTAACGACGGTCCGTCCGGTCGCAAGCGCACCAATGAGGAGCGCGCGGTGCGAGATCGACTTGTCGCCCGGCACATTCGTCGTGCCGGCAAGCGCCGGAGCCCGGCTGGCGGTAAGCGGCATGGCACCTTGCATTCTGCCCTGAGCCTTTCAAATTCGGGTTTGAAGCCAACGGGCCCTTATGCGGCCGGTTACGCGGGAACCTGGACGCGATGGATCCTGCCGGTCGACTTTAGGTTTTGACAATGCCTGCAACCCATGGCAGATCGCGCCAATTCCCGTCAAGGATAGAGGATTATGATGTCGACCAAGGAAGCGCGCGGCACGAAGCGCACCTGTCAGAGTTCCGATTGCGGCGAACGGTTCTACGACCTGAACCGCGACCCCATCATTTGCCCGATCTGCCAGTCGGTGTACGTGATCGCCTCGGCCCCGCTCACTGCATCGCTGAAGCCCGAACCCAGTTCGCCCAAAGCAGCAGACGCCAATCTGGATGAGGACGACATCGAGATCGATGACGCGACGGAATCGCTCGAAGATCTCGCCGAGGCGGAGGAAGCGGTTGCCGGCGACGACGACGATACCTTCCTCGAGGAAGAGGAAGACTCGGGCGACGTGTCGGGCATTATCGGATCGGTCCAGGAAGGCGAGGACGAAACCTGATCTTGGCACATCTGGGGAGGGAGTGCAGGCGGCGCATGATTTGGCTTGCGTTCCTCAACCGCGCGTCTTAGTAACGTTGCTTCCGCTTCGCCGTTTGGCGGAGCCATCCCAATGGTCCGGGGCCGTAGCTCAGTTGGGAGAGCGCTACAATGGCATTGTAGAGGTCAGGGGTTCGATTCCCCTCGGCTCCACCAATGAAATCAGTCACTTAGAGAAAATCAGACGCACACGCCTCTTGCCTGGTCGCACACCTGTCGCACACCGATGCAGGCGCGCGGTTGCTTTCTCATGCTCTTCAGCGCTCACTTTTCACGCCGAGAAGTGGTACGAGGCGAGGTGGGGTGGGGATATCTCAGAAGGTCTCGTGGCGCCTCCGGTTAGGATGGAGGCATGGACAACGAGAACGCGGTTCCAGCTCCTGAGGCTGAGGAGATCCAACGAGACGAGGTCGAGATACGCCGGGTCGATGCCCTGAGCGTCGGCGAGGCATTAGCCCTCGCTCATTCCCTCGACTACCCCATCGGCAAGAGCACCCTCCAGCGGTGGGCGAAGCACTGGTCTGAAATGGGTTCGGGAAGCCCGGTCAAATGCATCCTCGTCACCAACCGGCTTGGTGTTGCCTACCGGATCGACAGGTCCGACTTCGAGGCCTGGGTGCTCGAGCAGCAAGCAAACCAGAAATCTCAAGAGACCCCGCCAGACCTTCCGAGGCATCAGGAGACCTCGCGAGACACCGACAGGCCTCGCGAGACCCGGCAAGACCCGACGAGGCCGCAGGAGACATCCCGAAACAGCAGCGAGGCAGATGACACATCGCGCGTTCGCCTGGAAGAGCTCGAGGAGGAAAACCTGCAGCTCAGAATCGACATTGGTGTCCGGAAAGAGCTTGTTATGCGGGCGAGGGAAGAGATGCAGCAGCTTCGCCAATACGCCGACGG
>JBJOGJ010000033.1:0-23545 GCA_046048295.1 Pseudomonadota bacterium
GTGATCGTCAACATCCAGGCCACCCTCGACGGCCACACACCCCCCGACCTCGTCCTGCCGGGCATGCTGTAGGCGTGCACTATCGTCTTCCGAAAATTCTCTGCCAGATGCTGCGCTTATGATCTGCGGAAGAATTTTCGCTATGCGCACGTTCCGACTTTTCCTGTTTGATATTCTGCATGTTGCTCAATAACATTGATAGGTTTTTGCGCGCGAGTTCGGTATCAGGATGATCTGGTCCGAATGAGGCTTCGAATATCTCGAGTGCATGCCTCAAGAGAGCCAAAGCAGCTTCGAAATCTCCCTTCTCCTGCAGTAGCCCGGCAAGATTGTTGATGTCGGTGGCCACCTCGGGATGATTATCTCCATAGGTGGCGACGTCTATTTGTATCGCGCGCCTGTAGAGGGGTTCGGCTTCGTCGGCTCTGCCCGTCGCCCACAGCAGGCCGGCGAGATTATTGATATTCGTGGCAACGGAAGGATGTTCCGGTCCATAAGTCCGTTCAAAAATTTCCAGCGATCGTCGCAGCAGCGGTTCAGCTTCAGCTGTTCTTGCAGTCTGCCGCAAAAGTCCGGCCAGATTGTTGAGGTCGATGGCAACCTCAGGATGGTCAGCCCCATAGGCCGCCTCGTCGATTGCGATCGCCCGGCGATAAAGCGGCTCCGCTTCGTCTTGCCTAGCGGTCAACTGGAGCACACCGGCAATGTTGCTAAGCGCGGTGGCAACCATTGGATGGCTCTCGCCAAAGGTCGCCTCGTTAATTTGCAGTGCACGCCGGTAATGCGGCTCCGCTCCAAGAAAATCGCCGCGCGCCTTGAGATGCAGGCCGTATTGATTGCAGATTCGGCTTGTTCGAATGGCATATTCGCCTTCGTCTGGAGCCGACTGCAGGACTGCGAGCACATGGGCTTCCAGTTTGTGGCAAGTCGGCCAGTATCGGACGTCGTCCGAATCGAACGGATAGGCTGCCGCCACCTGCATGAGCGCCAACCGTGCCGCATCCTCGGCATCGTCGGCAAGGCGGCCCCTCATAACTTCCTGCACCAACCGATGCACGCTGACCCCCACGCTACCATCCTCAAGCGTTTCGAGCGTCAACAGCGACACCTCCGCCAGCGCCGCCACTGCCTCGCCTCGTTCGATTTCGCTCATCACGTCTTCGGTGAAGATATCGAGCGGAATTCGATCTGGTGCCAGGAATGCACAAATGCCCATCAGCGTCTCTGCTTCGGCACACTGGTCTATGGCTTTTCCGAGCGCCAGTTCGAATGTCGCAAACACCGCTTCAGGATAGGCTGCCCCCCTCGGCGCCTTCTTGATCAGCTCAGGCAACTTCGCCCTGTAGTCGTCGAAACCCCAGTTCATTCCCCAACAGTATGAGCGCGCATGACTGAGTGCGAGTGGTAGACAACCGAGGTCGTCGGCAAGCCTCCCAGCAGCCTCCGTGTCTGCACGCCGGGCCCTTTCCATAAGGTATTCAATGGCTGTCTGTCGCGGGAATACATCGACCGGCAGCTCCTCCGCATGACCGTACCAGTCGGACCACCGGGTAGTAATCAGCACGTGTGCCATGTCAGCTGGTGTCAGCTTGTCGATACTGCTCGGCTCCGGCACATTATCATAGACGATCAGCCACGGCTTGGCCCACTGCGTTTGCGCGATATGCGTAAGCGTTGCTTGTGCGGCCTGGGCCCTGTCTGGGACTTCCTTCAGGCCATCGATGAACCGCGAGCCGAGTTCGATCAGGTCATCGAGCAGCGTTTCTGTCTGCTCCGCGCGGACCCACCACACGCCCTGGTATCGGTCGCGATTACGCCAAGCATACTCCTGCGCCAGTACCGATTTGCCAACGCCGCCCATACCCTTGACCGCCGCTGAAGACGATTGCGAGTTGGTTAGAGCTGCACGCCCACTTTTCTTCCAAAGCGCCTCGTCGAGTGCCTCGATCTCTCCATCGCGCGACACAAAGCCGGCCACCGCCCGAATCTCTGGATGCAAGATCTGCTTCGGAGATCTCTGATAAAGTGTGGCGAAGTCCGCCGCCCGCCGGTCTTGGTCCGGCGCAACTGCACCGCGCACCGCCCGTCCCAGCAGATCGGCATCCAGTAAGAGTGGGACCAGGTCGATATAGGGTATGTCCTTGAGGAACCCTTGCGGCGCACACTCTTCGATCCTCAGAACAATAAGACGTTGGCGAATGTTCTGAGGATCGTCGGTCAGCGGGTAGTGCGCCTCCTTTAGGCAGTGCTCCTTTTGCTGGTACCGCCGCGACAGTAAGGCCACGATCCGGGCCCCTGCGTCCACCTTGCGGAACCCCTCTGTCATGCGCGCCATGAAGCTAGTGTGGCCGAAGTCATTGTCCTGAACGAATGTCTTGTGCCCTGCCTCCCGCAATATCTTGTCGATAACGATCGCGAACTCCTTGTCCTCTCCAGCCCGCGAAATGAAAAACTCTTGAACGCCTGAGCCCATATCCGACACTTCAATACCTCCCAACCAACAGTATGCGGTTAGTATAGCAAGCAAGCATCTGTTCGTCTTCCAGTTTGGCAACTTGGCGCCGTAACTCAACACTTCCCGGGTGCCACTGGATATTATGTTGCACGCAGATCAGGGGGCGGCGGATGCATACGACATGCCCGCGCTAACCGAGGTTCCGGGGCAGATTGGCTCGGTGTTCCCGCACCCGACTCCCGGCCCCCTAAACCACGCCCTCGATCTTCGGAATGCCGCCGTCGTTGTTCCGGGCGCGCATGGTCTTGGGCAGCGTCGCCCAGTCGCGCATCATCAGCCACACGCGCAGCATGAGGCGCTTGCGCTCGAGCTCGGGATGGTCCTCGAACTCTTCCCGTCCGTGCAGGGTCACCCGGTTGTTCAGGAACTGCAGGTCCCCCGGCTCCAGCATCATGCGGTAGAGCATGTCCTCGCGCTGGGCCGTCTCGATGAACACCTCGTAGGCTTCGAGCGCCTTCGGATCGTAGGCGATGTGCTTGTCCTCCCGGAACGAGCGGCTGATCGGCGAGGAATTGAAGTTGCACACGAGCTTGTCCCCGGCCCATCCGAACACCGGTATCTTGTGCTCGCTGGTCGGTGGTTCGCCCGTCGAGGACGCCTCCGAGTGCCGGTAGTGGTAGCCGGCATAGAGTGCCGGCATCAGGTCCGGGCGCTCGCGCAGGATGGCGTTGTGGATCGCCATGCTGGACGCCACGATGCTGGCGCCGCCCTCCTTCGCCTGCCGGTAGCAGGCCAGCCCCACCACGTCCACCAGGTCGATGTGCAGGTCGAGCGGCCGCGGCGAGCGATAGGCGCGGCGCGCATCGCCGGTGTGCGTCATGTCCATCACCTCGCCGATCATGTCGCCGCGGTAGCTCTGCGAGACGCCCTCGCCGACATGCGTGCCGAGACCCCAGATGATGAGGCTCATGTCCGCCTTGTCGTAGCGGTCGACCGGCAACCCGCGCACCAGGCAGAGCCCGAGCCCGTCGGTCAGCATGGCGCGTACGTGCGCGAGTTTTCCTGCGAGAGACGGCAGCGGGAAGTCGGCCGCGCGGATCTGTTCGAGTTCGAGCCCGCGCCGCTTCACGCCCTCGAGCGCCGTGGCGATATCATCTAGGCCGGTCTCGTCGATGCGCACCACCCAGTCGTCGCGACTGGCAAGCTCCGCCGCCGTCCACACCCACGGGCTTTCGACCGCTGCTATCGTGCTGCCGTCGTCCATCTGCGTCTCCATCCGCTTTTTTGGTTGTCGTCGAGCCTAGACTTCCGCGCGCCCCGCGTAAATGGCTGGCCGGCCGATCCAACCGTTAAGAGCATGTTAACGACCGCCGCCTACCTTCAGGGCGGACATTATTCCTTTTTTCATCATGTAGCGTGCGCTCGGCTGGCCGATGTCTGAAGAGTTAGAGGAAAAGGCGCCCCGCCCCTCCGGCTGGATCCTGAACCGCCGGCGCCCGGCACGCGGCCTCCGCGCCGTCGTCGACCGGCTTCCATGGCGTCAGCGCCTGCTCGTTCTCGGCGCCTGGTATGGGTCGGCATCCCTAGCCGGCGTCGTGTTGCTGTCCCTGCTCTACTTCTCCCTGAACCTCCCGCATCCCTCGCAAGCCTCGAAGGCTGCGGCGACGCCCGTCATCCGCATCGTCGACGCTCAGGGAAGGCTCGTCGCGGAACGTGGCAAGCGGCATCCCTACGTCCCGCTCCACATGCTCCCGAAGCATCTCCTGAACGCCGTCGTCGCGATTGAGGATCGCCGTTTCTGGACTCACTGGGGCATCGATCCCGCCGGCTTGCTGCGTGCCACCCTCGTGAATCTCCGCGCTGACGGCTACCGCCAGGGCGGTTCGACGCTGACCCAGCAGCTTGCGAAGAACCTCTACCTGTCCTCGGAACGGACGATGGCCCGCAAGATCGAGGAAAGCCTCATCGCGCTCTGGCTGGAATTCAAGTTGACCAAGGCCGAGATCCTGGAACTCTACCTGAACCGCGTCTACTTCGGTGCCGGCGCCTACGGGGTCGAGTCGGCCGCACAGCGTTATTTCGGCAAGTCTGCGCGGGAACTTTCGCTGCCGGAAGCTGCTGTGCTCGCAGGGCTGCTCAAGGCGCCTTCGGAGCTGGCCCCGATATCTAATCCGGGCACGGCAAGGACAAGGGGGCGTCTGGTCCTGTCCAAGATGCGCGATGCCGGCTACCTCGACGAACGGGAGGCGCGCGCTGCCATCGAAACCAGCGTTCGCTACGCCGACTTCAGGCCGCCGCGTGACAGCGGCATGGAATATGCGGTCGATTACGTGCTGGAAAAGCTGCCGCAGCTCTCCGGCACGGGCACAAACGAGCTTGTCGTCGAGACCACATTGGACGCGGAATTGCAGAAGGCGGCTCAGCATATCCTCTCCGCGCACCTCGCGAGAACCGGCACCGATGCACTACAGGGCGCACTCGTGATCATGGACAGGGATGGCGGCATCGTCGCGATGGTCGGCGGTCGCTCTTACCGCGAGAGCCAGTTCAATCGCGCGGTCAAGGCGTTGCGCCAGCCGGGATCGGCCTTCAAGCCGCTGGTGTTTGCGGCAGCGCTGGAGGGTGGCTTGAACCCCGACAGCATCGTCGTCGATGCGCCACTCGACATCTCCGGATGGACGCCGCGCAACTTCGATGACCGCTACCTTGGACCGACGACGCTGCGCGATGCGCTTGCCCATTCGCGGAACACCTCTGCCGTGCGCGTGTTCGAGGCCGCCGGCGTGGCCCGTGTGCATGCCACCGCGAGAAGGCTCGGCATCGGGACGCCCCTGCACGCTGATGCCTCCCTTGCCCTGGGCACCGCGGAGGTTCGTCTGCTCGATCTCGTGGGTTCGTACACGCACTTTGCCAATGGCGGCAGGACCGTTCATCCGCACGTCATTCGCCAGGCACGCCTGAGTTCGGGTCGCATCGTCTATGCCCGTCGGACACCGGGGCGCGGCAAGGCGCTTACGGAGCATGTCGCGCGGGCGATGAACGATATGCTGTACGCTGCCGTTGTCCGGGGCACCGGTCGGCGCGCGGCGCTGCCGGGCCGCCAGGCTGTCGGCAAGACGGGCACCACGCAGGGCGGGCGCGATGCATGGTTCATTGGCTACACGGCCCATCTCGTCGCCGGGGTGTGGACAGGAACCGATGCCGCCAAGCCGGTTCCTGGCAATGCCGGAGGCGGCCTGCCCGCAGCCATCTGGCAGGAGGTGATGAACCTCGCCCATGCCGGAAAGCCTGCCGCTTCGATTGCTGGTTTGGTGGCGCCACTGCCGGACGCGTCTTCCGTGCCGCCGCCGCCGCCGATCAGGAAACCGCTGCCGTCCGCTAGGCAGCCCGAAGTCGCAGCCGCTGCGCCGCTATCGACAGGCGTCAGCACCGCGCTTCCGCCAGCCAGCCGGATGAACCTGGGCGTCGGACTCTCCAAGGCGCGATGAGCTGTCGTCGCCGCTAGGCGCTGTAGCGATGCAGGTCCATGCCGAAGACGCTGAGCCACGTCTTGGCTTCGTCGCAGCGCGGATTGGTCTTGCGCACGAGGGCCCAGAACTTCGGGCCGTGGTTCATTTCCGCAAGATGGGCCACCTCATGTGCGGCCACGTAGTCGAGCACGAATTCCGGCGCCAGGATGAGGCGCCACGAGAACGACAAGGCGCCGGTCGTCGAGCAGGAGCCCCATCTCGTCGTTTGGTCGCGAACGGTAATCTTCTTTGGTCTGAGGTTGAGCCTGCGGGCGTGGCAATTCACGCTCTTGTCGAGATCGGTACGGGCCTGATCTGCCAGCCATCGCAGCAGCCTCTTGGCCGCGCTGTCTGGTGCACCGTTGACGATCAGTCTCTGGATACCGTCTTCCCCATGCTCGCGGTTGACGACGCCGCTGCCGCGCTCCGCCTTGTCGCAAAATACCACGCGGTGAGGGTCGCCGCGCAGCGGAATAATCACGCCATGATCGATCCTGACCGGCTGCGGCAGTGTCCCGAGGTGTTTTTGCACCCACGCGAGGTTCGACGTCAGGAAATTTCCCGCCTGGCCGATGTCGCATTGCGTCGGCAGCGTCACGATCACCGCGTGGCGCGTCCTGCTCACTCGCAAGGTCATGCGCCGCGCATTGGGATGGCGGCGGACCTCGATCGGCGCATGCACACCGTTGACGCTGATCTGCTCCGTGGCGGATGCCACGGCGCTTCGAGTCCGTCTCATGGCTGGCCTCGCAACACCAATCGTACTACGCGGATGAGTCGGCGCGGAACTTAACCTCCGTACACGCTGCACGATCGCCCCCTTCTCGTCGTTTGGGACAGATCGCCAGCAGGCCGACTGGAGGTCGATAGCTCTTGTTCGCGCTCTGCACCAGTTGAAATCGGTCGTGCCCTGCGACTGCCGCGAGCGACTGTTGCATCGACGCTTCATCTACCGCACGATGAGTCCCGAATAATGGCAGACCGGGCCTGCATGGAAACTCACTTGTTTCGAAACGTGAAGGCGAGTGAGGTCGGATCCAGTATCGCCGAGGTGCTGCCGCTTCTTCTGCCGCTGTCCTCGGGCACCGGCTGGAATTTCCCTTCCCGTGGGTCGTGCGAAAGAACGAATTGCGCCAGCCTTGGTGCGATCTGCGCCCTGTAGCGCGATCCGTTGAAGAGCCCGTAATGGCCGACATCGGGGCACACGAAGTGCTCCTTGTTGCTTTCGGGTATGCCTGTGCAAAGTGCATGTGCGGCGGCACACTGGCCGAGCCCGGAAATGTCGTCATTGCCGCCCTCGATGGTCATCAAAGCGGTTCGCTCGATCGCCGACGGTTCGATCGCCACGCCGCGATGGCGCATCGTGCCCCTGGGCAGCGCATGTCTGACGAATACCGTGTCGATGGTCTGCAGGTAGAATTCCTCTGTCAGGTCCATGACCGCGAGGTAATCGTCGTAGAAGTCCCGGTGCCTGTCCGCCGAATCGCCATCGCCCTCGACCAGATGATCGAAATAGTCTTTGTGCGCCTGCATGTGCCGGTCGAGATTCATGGTCATGAAGCCCGAAAGTTGCAGGAAGCCGGGGTACACACGCCGTCCGCAGCCGCTGTTTGGCCATGGCACCGTCGTGATTACGCTGTTCTGGAACCATGAGACGCCTCGCTGCGCGGCAAGCTCGTTGACCATGGTTGGATTGATGCGCGTGTCGATCGGGCCACCTGTCAGCACCATGCTCCGCGGCACTGCCGGCGAACCGGCAGCCTCGAGCAGCGCCACCGCGGCCAGCACCGGCACAGCCGGCTGGCAGACGGCGTAGACGTGCACGTCACCGCCGAAATGCTCGAGCATTTCGATGATGTAGTCGATATGATCGTCGAGATCGAATTGGCCCGCGAGCAGCGGCACGTCGCGTGCATCGGACCAGTCGGTTATCGTCACGTTGAAGCTCGGCAGCAGCGCTTCGACGGTGCCGCGCAGCAGCGCTGCGAAGTGGCCTGACATTGGCGCCACGATCAGCAGGTTGGGGCGGGTGGCCCCGGCGGCAAGCGGCAGGTCGCAACGAAACGTCACGAGGCGGCAGAACGGCCGTCGCCACACGACGTCTTCCGTCACTTCGGCAGGCTTGCCGTCGATCCACGTTGTCGAGATCTCGAATTCCGGCTTGCCGTAGCGTCTGGTGATACGCTCGAACACCTCGCATGCAGCCGCCGCCTGCCGGGCCATGTGCGTGTCCCTGAACGGATTGAGCGGATTTTCGAGCGTCAACCTGTTGAGCCTGGCGAGTGCCCGCCACGGCCGCACCGCGGTGTGACCGAATTCATACCAGTGATACAGCATCGCTACCCGTTAATTGCGTCGATGGCGCCGGTTTCCGAGCCACGCTGGTATCAGGTTCAGTCACCCTGCGGGTAGTCCCTCAAAGTATGGCTTGCAGCCGTTTGGCCATGTCGGCCGGGCTCGTGCCATGTGTGAAGTGGGTGATGTAGCGCCCATCGGGCCCCATCAGGTACAGGATCGTTGAATGGTCGACGGTGTAGGAACCGGGCAGGTCCTTGTTCGGAACCTTCTTGTAGTAGGCCCGGTAGGCCTTGGCTGCCTTCTGGACCTGATCCGGAGTACCGGTCAGCCCGACGAGCCGCGGGCTGAAATTCCCGAGATACGTCTTGAGGGCCTCAGGCGTATCCCGCTCCGGATCGACACTGATGAAGACCGGCGTGATGCGCTCCTGCTTTGCGCCGAGCCGGTTCATGGTGTCCGTTATGACCTGCAGCGTTGCCGGGCAGATGTCCGGGCAATAGAGAAACCCGAAGAAGACCAGCGTGTGTTTGCCGAAAAAGTCCTTTTCCGACCGTGCTTTGCCGTCCTGGTCGACCAGCACGAAGGGGCCGCCGATCTTCGCCTCGCCGGTGCTCTGCGTCGCCCCGACCACCGCTGGTCGGTCGGATTGGCCGCCAACAAGCGTCATCAGCCCGATGATTGCGCCGAGGCCGACTCCGATAAGGCCGATGATCAAAGCCCGGAATGGCAACTTGGTCTCCTTGCATTTGCTGCCGGCAGATGTTGTTTCCTGCCTCCCGCGGCATATGTGATAAGCTGTGCATCTCTGGAAGCCCACGCGGCAATGCAACTCATGCGGCGCTGCGCACCGAATGACCTCACACGCGAACTAAACTGAAGTGGACAATTACTCTAAGGAGGCCGACGGCTTTGTCGTCGAGGCCAATGATAGCCGGCTTCGCCTGCAGACGAGCGTGCGCCTGCGCTGGTTCGCCGTCGCTGGTCAGTTGCTGGCGGTAGTATTCGTTCATTTCGGCTTGGGCTTCGCCACGCCGCTCGGACAGTGCGTCGCGCTGATCGCCATGTCTGCATGGGTCAACGTGTTCTTGCGGCTACGATTTTCCCCCCGCCATCGTCTCTCGCCCCAATTCGCCACGGGGCTTCTCGCATACGACATACTTCAGCTTGCCGGCCTCCTTTACCTTACGGGCGGTGTCGAGAACCCCTTCGCCTTCCTGCTGGTTGCGCCCGTGACCGTATCTGCTTCGTCGCTACCTTTGCGTAACACTGTTTTTCTCGGCGCGGTGGCACTCGCGACGACCGGCCTGCTCGTCTTTTTCCACATGCCGTTGCCCTGGTACGAGGCCGAGTCGCTCGAGATCCCGGTCCTCTACAAGTTCGGTCTGCTCACGGCAGTGACTGCCACTCTGGTTTTCCTGGCGCTTTACGCCTGGCGGCTGGCCAAGGAGGCGCGCCAGATGTCGGCCGCGCTTGCCGCGACGGAGCTGGTCCTGGCCCGCGAACAGAGGCTGCATGCATTGGACGGCCTTGCCGCCGCCGCTGCCCACGAGTTGGGTACGCCGCTTGCCACGATCGCGCTGGTTGCCAAGGAGCTCGAGCGAGAGGTGGCGAAGGACCACCCGTACTACGACGACATCGCCCTGTTGCAGAGTCAGGCAGTCCGTTGTCGCGAGATACTGCAGAAGCTGACGCGCCGGCCGAGCGAGCAGGATCCGCTCCACGCCGTGATTTCTGTCACCCACCTGATTGAGGAGGCGGTCGAGCCGTATCGGCTGTCTCGCGCCCGCCCCTACGTCGTGGCGGGGCCAGGCGCGCAGGTCGGTGCCGACCCGGCCGCGAGAAAGGAGCCGGTCGGGCAGCGTCGGCCAGGCGTGATCTACGGGCTTGGTAACCTTATCGAGAATGCCGTTGACTTCGCGGCTGCCCGGGTCGAGATCAAGGCCGAGTGGAGCGAACGCGAAGTCGCGATTGTCGTGTCTGACGACGGTCCTGGTTTCGCTCCCGGTCTGATCGACGTGATCGGTGATCCCTATGTCACCACAAGACCATCGGGCAACGCTGACCCGCATCGCCAGAAGCCGACCGGCCTGGGTCTGGGCTTTTTCATTGCGAAGACCTTGCTTGAGCGCTCGGGCGCCACAATTGAACTCGCCAATCGGCCGCTGCCGCAGACGGGTGCCGTGGTAACGATCACTTGGCCGAGGGCGGCATTCGAAGCGCGGGATGTGATATGGCCTCCGCCTGCCGACAAGGCATCTACCTCCGACAGCGATGCTTTCGGGGCGCCTGCTTCTGGACTTTGAATTACCGGGCAGTGGCGCTATATTTCAGGAAAATGGAGAACAACTCGAAATGACCTCAGAAGATCTTGCCTTTGACCGGGACGAACTCCCGGAAGATGCATCACTCATCATAGTGGATGACGATAAGGCGTTTCTTCAGCGTCTGGGCCGTGCCATGGAAGGCCGCGGCTTCGAGGTTCGGACCGGCAACTCGATCAACGAAGGCTTGGCCCTGATCCGCGAGAAGGCGCCGGCATTCGCGGTTGTCGATCTGCGTCTTGAAGACGGCAATGGGCTGGACGTGATCGCCGAGCTGGCCCGCATTCGCCCCAACGCGCGGGCCATCGTGCTGACGGGGTACGGCAACTTCGCCACGGCGGTGACTGCGGTCAAGCTCGGAGCGGTGGACTATCTCGCCAAGCCAGCAGACGCTGATGACGTGACCGACGCACTTCTCGCTCCGCCTAATGCGAAAGCGCCGCCGCCCGAGAACCCCATGTCCGCCGACCGCGTTCGTTGGGAGCATATCCAGCGCGTGTATGAACTGTGCAACCGCAACGTCTCGGAAACGGCTCGCCGGCTCAACATGCACCGCCGCACCCTTCAGCGCATTCTGGCCAAGCGCGCGCCGCGCTGAGAACCCTTCGAGGCGGATCAGAGTTTCCAGTCGGCGCCGAACTCCATGCCTGGATCTGAGGCCGCCATCAGCCTGAATGCGGCAGCCCGCGCGAAGTCCAGGAGCACCGCCTTTCTGCGGCCTGCGGCGAGCCGCGCCTCGGTACTGTCGCGCAGGAAATCGGCGGCATACCGGTCGGCGACGATGACGCCGACATTATCCGGCAGGAGCTCCAACGGGAAATCCTGATCGACGGCGAAATACAATTGGTCGCAAAAGTCCTGGTATTCCCGCCACTTGTGGTCGGATCGGAAGTCGGCGACGCTCGACTTGATCTCGATGATCCAGATGTCGCCCTTGGCCGAGACGCACGCAATGTCGCACCGCCGGCCCGACGCGAGCGTTAGCTCTGGCAGGGCCGCCATGTGGTGGGCGCGCATCAGCCGCAGCACGCCGCGCGCTATGGCGAGCGCCTGCGGCGACTGGCGTCCGTCACGCGCTACCTCACGCAGCTGTTCATTGTATTGTGCCATTTGATCGCCATGTCTTCTGTCGAAGTATAATGAAGGATACGACTCGGAACGTCGACAGCGCGGTTGCACGTTCGCTCGCTTCGAGTATGAGACGACGCTGTTTGGCGCGCGCCGACGGTCTTGCTGCCGGTTTGGGGGCACCAACTGGCACCGACTGCGTTGCTGGAATTCCATCCGGCTGTTCGGCCGGGGTAGCCTGGCACTATAAGTAGCTGAGGAAGTGACGGGGGAGTGGAATGTTCTTCAGGCGATCGCAAAATGACAGTCCGAAGGCTGAAGACGGCAGGGAGAAGCCGAAGCCTCAGTCGGAGTACAAGCCTTTGCCGGCCGCAGACCTCCGACGCACGGTCAGCACCTCGGCTCTTGGTTTCAAGACCACCGACGACCTCGAGCCGATCTCAGGGTTGATTGGCCAGGAGCGCGCCCTGAAGGCCATCGAATTCGGCGCCGACATGCGCAGCCACGACTTCAATCTGTTTGTCCTTGGCCCGCCCGCTGCAGGCAAGAGCACGGCCGTACGCGCCTATCTTGAGAAGAAGGCCGCCGCGGCGCCGATCCCGGACGACTGGGTCTACGTCAACAACTTCGACGACCAGAACAGCCCCAACGCGATCCGGCTTCCGGCCGGCCGTGCAAGACAGCTTGCAAAGGCCATGATTGCGACCATCGACGAGCTGCGAAATTCCGTGCCCGCAATATTCGAGGGCGACGACTATCAGACGCGCCGCCGCGCAATAGAGGACGAGTTCCGCTCCGGTCAGGAAGAAGCCTTCGAGGAGTTGAACAAGAAGGCGCTCGCCCAGAACATTGCGATTCTGCGCACCCCGACCGGTTTCGCGATGGCGCCGATGCACGAGGGCAAGGTGGTGAAGCCCGAGGTCTTCAACCAGCTGCCTGAAGACATGCAGAAGTCGGTGGTTGCCAAGATCGAGGCCCTTCAGGCGGAGCTGGAGAAGATTGTCGAGCGGCTGCCGAAGAGCGACAAGGAGCGCCGCACGCGCATTGCCGCTCTGAACGAGGAGGTCGCGAAGTATGTCGTCCAGGAAGCCTTGGATGACATCAAGGCGGCGTATGGCGATATCGCCGAGGTTGCGAGCTATCTCGACGCTGCCGGCACCGACCTCGTGCGCAACATCGCCCTTTTCCTGGCGAGCGGCGAGGAGGAGCAGCAACTCGTCAAGCAGCCTGCGGATACCTCGCGCGATCCGCGGTTTCGCAGGTACATGGTCAATGTCATCGTTGGTGATGGACCGGAGAGCAATGGCGCCCCGCTCATCGAGGAGCTCAATCCGACCTACGGCAATTTGATCGGCCGCGTCGAGCATATCGCGCAGATGGGGGCGCTGCTGACCGATTTCCTATTGATCAAGGCGGGGGCGTTGCACCGTGCCAACGGTGGCTACCTGCTGATCGATGCCCGCAAGCTCCTGCTTTCCCCGTTTGCCTACGAGGCACTGAAGCGGACTTTGAAGGCCCGCTGCATCAAGATCGAGCAGCCGTCCGAGATGTCCGGGCTCGTCTCGACGCAGACGCTTGATCCCGAGCCCATACCGCTCGACGTGAAGGTCGTACTGTTCGGTGACCGCCAGCTCTACTACACGCTGAGCCAGTTCGACCCCGATTTCGATGGCTTGTTCAAGGTCCAGGCGGACTTCGACGATACCATCGACTGGTCGGATGAGAACAATCAGGCCTATTCCCGGGTCGTGGCGTCGATTGCCCGCCGCTATGAGCTGAAGCCGCTTGATGCGGATGCCGTTGCACGCATCATCGAGGAAGGCGCGCGCATGGCCGACGATCGCGAGAAGCTTTCGATTCAGATCGGCCGCATCAGTGACCTTGTGCGCGAGGCGGACTACTGGTCGGGCAAGTCCGGCCGGCAGAAGACGACGCGCGCCGATGTGGTTCGCGCCGTCGA
This sequence comes from Pseudomonadota bacterium, assembly GCA_046048295.1. Taxonomy (GTDB): domain Bacteria; phylum Pseudomonadota; class Alphaproteobacteria; order Rhizobiales; family Hyphomicrobiaceae; genus CBDCWA01. Next base: position 13,612 of record JBJOGJ010000033.1, read on the forward strand.
GGAGCACGTCCAGCGTGCCGACCGGCTCCGCGATCGCTCGCTTGAGAGCATCACGCGCGAGATTGTGCACATCGACACGAAGGGCGAGAGGGTTGGCCAGATCAATGGCCTCTCCGTCCTGCAGCTTGGCGGCTTCGCTTTCGGCAAGCCGAGCCGGATCACCGCTCGCGTCCGCATGGGACAGGGGCGCGTCACCGACATCGAGCGCGAAGTGAAACTCGGGGGCCCGCTGCACTCGAAGGGCGTGATGATCCTATGGGGCTTCCTTGCCGGCAGGTTCGCACAGGACATTCCGCTTGCGATGGCGGCGACGCTCGTCTTCGAGCAGTCCTACGGCGGCGTCGATGGCGACAGTGCCTCGTCCACCGAGCTCTACGCACTGCTTTCCGCTCTTTCCGGAGCGCCAATCCGGCAGTCGCTTGCGGTAACCGGCTCGGTCAACCAGTGGGGCGACGTCCAGGCCATCGGCGGCGCCAACGAGAAGATCGAGGGCTTCTTCGACATCTGCCGGGAACGCGGCCTCACCGGCGACCAGGGCGTGCTCATACCGAAGTCGAACGCCCAGCATCTGATGCTGCGTGAGGAAGTGGTGGAAGCCGTCAAGGCTGGCAAGTTCAACGTGTATACGGTGTCCCACGTCGATGAAGGCATCGAGATATTGACCGGGCTCAAGGCAGGCGCACGACAGGAGGACAATACTTTCGAGCCAGGGACGATCAACCACCGGGTCGAAACGAAGCTGCGCGAATTCGCAGAGCACGCCAGGAAATTCGGGCGGGGACCTTCGAACGACAGGGATAATGGAAACGCACAGGAATGATTGCCCACGTTGCCGAGCGAGGCGAAGAGAAAGGTCGCGTAGTACTGCAGGTCTGCACGAGCAGGCCAAGCGAGATCGCGTTCGAGGCCGCGATCCGCATCGCCCAGGCATATCGTTCCGAGGTCGAAAGCCTGTTCGTCGAGGATCAGGATCTCTTTGAGCTCGCAAGTTTTCCATTTGCCCGCGAGATCAGCCTGGGTGGCAAGGCGCGTCCGATTTCGTTCGACAGCATGGAGCGCGAGCTGCGCAACGCCTTCGCCTCCCTGCATCGCAAGTTGGAGGTTCTCGCGGAGGCGGCGGGTGTTCCGGTGACGCGGCGCGTCGTTCGCGACAATCCGCTGCGTGCTTTGCAGGCGGCCTGTTCCGAATGTGGACCGTGGAACGTCATAGCGCTCGCCGATCCCTTCACGTCGCACTCCTGCGCCTCCCTCCAGCAGCTCTTCGACAGCATCGTCGGCGCGACCGGGATGGTGATCGTCGGTCCCGGGACGAAGCGCTTGCACGGCCGCATCGTCGTCTTGACCGACGAAACCGACCACCTGCTCAATATGCTGCGCGTCGCGGAACGGCTCGCATCGCTCGATGAAACGGAGATCAGCATCTGCCTCATCTCCGATGGCGAGGACGAGCTTGCCGAGTTGGAAGCGAACGCAAGGCTTCTTCTGGCCGGCCGTGACAAGTTCACGATGGCCGCCAGCGCCGTCGTACGCGATCCCGCGTCTGCCTCGGAAGTCCTGCGGCGCAATCGCCCGGGGTTCGTGATTGCCCGTTATGGCGGCCTTCTCGTGCCGGCCGAGGGAAGCCTTCGCGCACTTTCCCTCGCCCTCGAATGTCCGCTCTTGCTCGTCCGTTGACCGGCTATTGCTTGCCTGTGCCCTTCGGCTGGGAAAGCTTCTCGGCATATCCGGGCTCATGCGCGAGCCTGTGGTAGTGGATGCCGTACGACAAGAGAAGAAGCACTACGGCGGCTGCATACAGTCTGATGCGATAGGCCTTGTTGAAGAAGCCGGTGGTGATCAGGAAGATCGTTGCAATGACGAAAGTCGTCTGCAGGTTTTCCATCCGGGGTCACTCCGTCGACGTGCCGTCTGCAAGCGCTAGATGTCGAGGTTCACGACTGACAGCGCGTTCTGCTGGATGAACTCGCGCCTTGGCTCGACGACGTCACCCATCAGCTTCGCGAAGATCTCGTCGGCCTCGCTGAGGTCGCCGAGCTTCACCTGCAGGAGCGTGCGCGTATCCGGGTCGAGCGTTGTCTCCCAGAGCTGCTCGTAGTTCATCTCGCCCAGCCCTTTGTAGCGCTGCATCGAGATGCCCTTGCGGCCGACTTCGAACACCGCGTCTACGAGGTCGCGCGGACCATGGATTGCCCGCTCGCTTTCCTTCCGCTTGAGCACGCCCGGCAGCCCGTAGACCTCCGCGAGGTGGGCGTGCTTCTCGTTGAGGCGGCGTGCCTCGAGCGAAACAATGAGTTGGCGATCGAGGATCTGTACCTCTGTCACGCCGCGGACGGTCCGCTTGAACACGTATCCCTCGCTGCCGAGCTGTCCTTCCCATCCCTTCTCGGTTTCTTCGGCGATAACGTCGAGCCTGCGTGCCACCTCGCCGGCGACGGCATTCGCCCGCTCTTCGGAAGCGAGAAGTTCCGGCTCGAAGGCCTTGGCGATAGCGGCCTGTTCGACGACGAAGCGGGAATACCGTGAATGGAGGCCGTCGATGAGACCTGTTATTGCACGGGCCTGGTCGACGATGTCCCTGAGGTCGCGGCCCGCGATCTCGCCGCCGGACCCTGACTTGAGAATGCAGTCTTCGAGCCCGGAATCCACCAGGAAATCGTCGAACGCGCGCTGGTCCTTGAGGTAGGTCTCCGACTTGCCGCGGTTCACTTTGTAGAGTGGCGGCTGCGCGATGTAGAGATGCCCTTTCTCCACGAGCTCGGGCATTTGGCGGTAGAAGAATGTCAGGAGCAGCGTGCGGATGTGTGCGCCGTCGACATCGGCATCCGTCATGATGATGATTTTGTGGTAGCGCAGTTTCTCGAGGTTGAAGCCGCCGTCATCGCCACGGCCGATACCGGTGCCGAGCGCGGTGATGAGCGTGCCGATCTCCTGGCTGGACAGCATCTTGTCCATACGCGCCCGCTCGACGTTGAGAATCTTGCCGCGGATGGGAAGCACGGCCTGGAATTCACTGTTACGCGCTTGGCGCGCTGTTCCGCCTGCCGAGTCGCCCTCGACGATGAACATCTCGGTCTTCGATGCGTCCCGATCCCGGCATTCGGCGAGCTTGCCCGGCAGGTTCGCCATGTCGAGTGCGCCTTTGCGCCGGGTGAGCTCACGCGCTTTGCGCGCCGCTTCGCGCGCCGCTGCCGCCTCGATGATCTTTCCGACGATGGCCTTGGCTTCCTTCGGGTGCTCCTCGAACCACTGCGAGAGCTGTTCGCCGGCGACGTTTTCGACCACCGGCTTGACCTCGGAGGAGACCAGCTTGTCCTTGGTCTGGCTTGAGAATTTCGGGTCTGGCACCTTCACCGAGAGCACGCAGGTGAGCCCCTCGCGCGCGTCGTCGCCCGTGAAGGAGATCTTCTCCTTCTTGGTCACGCCGTTCTCCTCGGCATACTTGTTGATGACGCGCGTCAGTGCGGCGCGGAAACCGGCGAGGTGCGTGCCGCCGTCGCGCTGCGGAATGTTGTTGGTGAAGCAGAGCATGTTCTCGTGGTAGCTGTCGTTCCACCACATCGCGATCTCGGCGGTGATGCCGTCGCGCTCGCCGCGCACCGCGATCGGTGCAGCGAGAAGGCCGTTCTTGGAGCGGTCGAGGTAGCGCACGTACTCGGCGAGACCACCCTCGTAGAACATCCGCTCGCGCTTTTCGTCGGCGTGGCGCTGGTCGGTCAAGACGATCTCGGCGCCGGAGTTGAGGAAGGCCAGTTCGCGCAGGCGATGCTCGAGCGTCTGGTAGTCGAACTCGACCATCGTGAACGTTTCAGTCGACGGCAGGAAGGTCACGCGCGTGCCGCGCTTGCCCTCGGGCGCCTCGCCGACGATCTTCAGCGGCGCCACCGCGTCGCCGTGGACGAACTCGACGAAGTGTTCCTTGCCGTCTCGCCAGACGGTCAGCTGCAGGCTCTTCGAGAGTGCGTTGACCACCGTCACGCCGACGCCGTGTAGGCCGCCCGACACCTTGTAGGGGTTGCCGTCCTCACCTTCTTCGTTGAACTTTCCGCCGGCGTGCAACTGGGTCATGATGACCTCGGCCGCCGATTTGCCCTCGCCCGCGTGCATGTCGACAGGGATGCCGCGGCCATCGTCCTCGACCGTGCATGAGCCGTCGGGGTTCAGCGTGACGTGGACTTTGGTTCCGAAGCCAGCCATCACCTCGTCGATGGAGTTGTCGACGACCTCGTAGACCATGTGATGGAGGCCGGAACCGTCATCGGTGTCGCCGATGTACATGCCGGGGCGCTTGCGGACAGCATCAAGGCCCTTCAAAACCTTGATTTTTTCCGCCCCGTAGTTGCCGGCACCGTTGTTTGGCTGGATCTGTTCCGCGCTCATGAATTCCCTGTCCTTTGAGGTACTTCTTGTTTGTGAATTCTATACCACGATTTGCGAGGAAGCGGGGCGGAAATCGTCCGGTCAGCCACCGCGATCGACAAATAAAATGCCGTTTTTGGGCAATAGCTTACGCGAGAAATCCAAGACCTTCTGACGCCCGCTTGTTTAGCCCGCTATTGCGCTTCGATCCGGCCTTCCTCGACCTTCAGGAAAGCCGCCCGGCCCTGCAGCCCTGCGAACGCTTCCGCGTCCGTGCCGGTCATCCACGCTTGTGCTCCAATCCGGATGATCTCGTCGTAGAGCGCCTCGCGCCGAAGCGCATCGAGGTGCGCCGATATCTCGTCCAGCAGAAGGATCGGTGGTGCACCGGACCGTCGCCCTGCAAGCAGTTCTGCGTGCGCGAGGATCAGCCCGATGAGCAGGGATTTCTGCTCTCCCGTCGAGCAGCTCGCGGCCGAAATGGCCTTCGGCCCATGCGTGGCGCAGAGATCGGTGCGGTGCGGCCCTTCCAGGGTTCTGCCCGCCGCACGATCCCGCTCGCGCTTCGATCTGAGGCGAGCCGCGTAGTCGTCCTCCACGTCGACGGCCGGCCTTTGCGCCAGGTCCTGCTCGAGGCCGCCCTGCAGAACGATATCGCACCAAGGGAATGGCGAATCCGGACGCTGCTCTCGCCTGGTGTTTATCGTATGCAGCAATGCCGAAACGGCCTCCAGTCTGGCTGCGGCTATGGCGACGCCGGTTTCCGCCATCTGCAGCTCGAGCCCCGCCAATTGGCGGTCGTCCCTGACCCCTGTTTCCAGCAGCCGGTTGCGGCTGCGCATCGCACGCTCGAAGCGAGACGCATAGGTTCCGATGGCAGGATCGAAGCACAGGATCAGGCGGTCGAGGAAACGCCGCCGATCGCTGGCCGAACCTGTGAAAAGCCCATCCATCGCCGGTGTAAGCCAGACGATCTCGACGAGTTCCGCGAGCGCCGTCGGGCCGCAACGTTCGCCGTCTATGCTGACGAGCCGGCCGGCGCGCGCACGCCCTTCCGTTCCGGCTGGAAGGAGCCCGGTCCCGATCCGGACCGTCTCGCCCTGGCTGACCACCTCCGCGCTCACCGTCCAGCCGCCTGCGCCGGACCTCCGCGCCAACTCGTCATACGCAGCGCGCCTGAGCCCTTGCCCGGGCGCCAGAAGCGACAATGCCTCGAGCAGATTGGTCTTGCCGGCACCGTTCGCGCCAAACAGCACGTTGAGGCCCGGAGACGCTTGCAGCTGCGCGTTCGAATAGTTGCGGTAATTGGAGACCGTCAGACGGCGCACCCAGATATTTCCGGTCTCGGACTGATGCTCACGTTCCTGACTAGCTCCACTCATCGCACCTGGTCCAGCTGTCGATACTCCGCTTCCCAATCCCAGCCCTTCCTCCTGCTGGTTTCCTCGATGAAGCCACTAATCCGACTCGATACGAACCCTCCCTCCCGCGTAAGCTGCCTGATGATCGGATAATGTTCTGTCAGCAACAGTCTGATCAGGGGCTCGTGTTGTGAGGTGTAGACTGTACGATCGAGTTGACGTTGATGCCTGGCATGGAGGACTGCATTGCAGTATGAGATGCAAAGTTCGACATAACCCATGTAAATTGCCCATTCGCGCTCTTCTGGATTCCGCTGCGAATAGACCATCGTCAGGCATTCCGGTTGCCATTTGCGGCTGAGAACCAACACTTCGGGATGTTTTAACCGATAGTCCATTAGGCGATCATACAGATCTTCGAGCCTAGTCTCGCGCGAAGCCGAATAGGTTCGATGGCTCAATCGCCACGAGAGGAGCCCGATCGCCAGCGAGAACAGCGCTGCCACCAGCGATACGCTCGCTACGAGGATCGCCCCAACTAGTGGCGACTGGGTCATCTGGCTATCGCACTCGCCTAGACGCGCATCGGCATGAGAACGTAGAGCGCGTTCTCGTCGGCGCCGTCACGCACCATGGTCGGAGACCCTGGGTCGGCCAGTCGAAACACCACGTGATCGCTCTCCAGCTGGCCGGCTATGTCCAGCAGATAGCGAGCATTGAAGCCGATCTCCAGGGGGGCTGCCTCGTACTCGACTGCGAGTTTCTCCGTTGCACTGCCGCCTTCGGGGTTGTTGACGGTCAAGACCAGGCTGTCGCTGCCGAGGTTGAGCTTGACCGCCCGCCCGCGCTCGCTGGCGATCGTGGAGACACGGTCGACGGCACTCATGAACTGGGCATTGGAGACCTTGAGTTCCTTGTCGTTGCCTTGCGGGATGACCCGAGCATAGTCGGGGAAGGTGCCGTCGATGAGCTTCGAGGTTAGCGCCACCGTTCCGCACTCGAAACGGATCTTCGAGGTCGATACGCTGACCGAGACGACTGCGTTGGAATCTTCGATCAGCCTGTGAATTTCATGCACCGTCTTGCGCGGCACGATTACGCCCGGCATTCCCGTGGCGCCTGCGGGCAGTGGCAAGTCGGCCTGCGCGAGCCGGTGGCCATCGGTCGCGACAGCTCGCAGCATCGCCTGCCCGGCCTGTTCGGCCTGATGGAGGTAGATGCCGTTGAGGTAGTAGCGTGTCTCTTCCGTCGAGATCGCAAAACGGGTCTTCTCGATCAGCCGGCGTAGATCCTTCGCGGCGATCTCGAAACCGTGGCTCATCTCACCGGGGGCGAGATCGGGAAAGTCCTCGGCCGGCAATGTCTGCAGTGCAAACCGCGACTGCCCTGCCGTGAGCGATAGCCGCCCTTGCTCGGCATTGCGTGCAAGTTCGACCTTCGAGCCATCGGGCAGTTTCCTGACGATATCATGCAGCACGTGCGCGGGCACCGTTACCGCGCCCGGCTCCAGCACGTCCGCGGGAGCCTCCTCGACGACCTCCCGCTCTAGGTCGGTGGCCTTGAACAGCAGGCCGTTGTCCGTCGCCTTCAGCAGGACATTCGACAGGATCGGGATGGTTGTGCGGCGCTCGACGACGCTCGTCACATGGCTCAACGCTCTCAGAAGCTCGCCGCGCTCAATCTCAATCCGCATATTCTTGCCTCGACGGTCTCTTTTGACTGCTCGGATCCGCGATCCGGGGACTGTTGCCCCGCTCTCTCTTGCGGAGACTGTCGTGTTGGTTTCGTGAGGAGAGAGGGATTCGCGAGCCGTCAAATTGACCGCAACCGGCAGCATTTGGCAAGAGCGTGCGGACCAAAGGTTGCATCGACGCACAAAAAACAAGAAAGGCGGGGCACAGATGCACCCCGCCCGCCGAAAGTACGCCCTCCCGGCTTGATTGCCTACGAACCGAGCAGCCGCTTGAGGTCGTCGATCTCGTCCCTGAGAGCATTATTGGCCTGGATCTCGCCTTCGATCTTGCGAATGGCGTGCAGGACCGTCGTGTGATCGCGACCGCCGAAACGGCGCCCGATCTCCGGCAGCGAGCGTTCCGTCAGTTGTTTGGCGAGATACATCCCGATTTGACGCGGTCTCACCACCGACCGATGCCGCCTCTGTGACAGGATGTCCCCGCGGGAGATCCCGAAATGCCGGGTGACGGCCTTGAGGATATCCTCGATCTTCAGGCGGCGCGCGTCGACTGAGTTTACGAGGTCGCGGATCATCGTCTGCGCCACTTCGACGGTGATCGGCGTCCGCATGTATTGCCAGGTGGCATGCAGCCGGGTCACGGCCCCTTCGAGTTCACGACCGCTCTCGGTGAGCTTTTCGGCCAGGAATCCAAGCACTTCCGGGCTCATCTCGAAAGACGGATCGGCGAGCCGTCGTTCCTGGACGCGCTTCTCCAACACCTTGAGGCGCATCTCCCTGTCGAGCGCCCCGATCTCGGTCACCAGCCCGCGCTGCAGGCGGTCGCGCATGCGCTCCGGCAGCTTGCTGATCTGGTTCGGCGCGCGCGAGGAAGCGACGACGACCTGCCGGCCGGAATCGAGCAGCCTGTTGATGATGTGGTCGAATTCCTGCTCCGTCTGCTGTCCGCGCAGGAATTCCAGATCGTCTATGAGCAGCACGTCGATGGACTGGAAGGTGCCCTTGAATGCCATTGCGTCCTGGCTGCGGAGCGCGTCCACGAAGCGATAGCGGAAGTGCTCCGCCGTGAGGTAGAGGAGCTGCGCCCGCGGAGCACGGCGTTGCACCTCCCAGGCGATGGCGTGCAGCAGGTGCGTCTTGCCGAGCCCGACGGAGGAGTGAAGGAACAGCGGGTTGAAGCCGCAGCCCCCGCCGAGAACGGTCTCCGCGACCTGCAGCGCGCCCGAATGAGCCATGCGGTTCGCCGATCCGACGACGAAGCTCTCGAAGGTATAGCGAGAATCCAGGGGCGAACCCTCGAATCCACCGGCGAAGGTGCGGCACTGCTGCGCCTGAATCCCGTTTGCGCTTTGGGACGCCTGACGAATTTGTACTTCACTATTGGCCAGCGACGGTTCCTGCTCGTCCCGCGACAAGTTCCGCTCGACAGCACTACGTCCTGCTGCAACGGGCTGTCGCAGAACGACCTCGACCTGCTGAACTTCCTTGAACTCGGACTTGCAGCACTCGAGCAGTGCGTCGGCATAATGGCTCTGGATCCAGTTGCGCAGGAATTTCACAGGAACGGAGGCCCTGACGGTTTCGCCGTCGAATTGCTCGAGTTCCAGGCTCTTGAACCAGCTTGAATAGATGTCTTCTCCAAGCCGGGCCCTGAGCAGCGCCTTCACTTTCGTGCCACTGCCGTCGTTCAGGCCGTTTGAATTCTCAATCGTATCCACCATTTGAACCCCGCGTCCGTTGTGGTGTTTTCGTTGTTTAGGCACAGGCAGACGCTCCCGTGCGTCGTCCGCATCACGGACACACGGTCATCTGTCTGCTACTGAGAGGGCGGCGTTTTCTTAAGTGAACGCCGTGAATACGCTGGATCGCGACGAAACGCGGTACCCGCGAGCTGATGAGCCCACTATGGGCAGGCTTCCCGACACGGCAGCATGCACGCGACGTGCAGCGACCGTGTTCTCTGGTCTGCATCTGACGGCTGGGAAAGCCCATGACCTTGCGCGAGGGACACGCAAGTCATGATTGATGATCCCGAAGCGATCATGCGAGCCCGACTCCGCCAAGTACGGTCCGCAGGATTTGGCGCTCTTTGGATCGGCCCAGACATTGCCTGCAGTCCATGGATCAGCCTGCTTCCGCAAGGAGTGATCAACAGACACAGTGCCAATGTGGATAGATTTATCTGACCCCACTTCCACAGCCTCCACCCACGCGAGTTGCCTTCGACGCCCTTACATGCCCGGCACTCAAGTTAAACCAGACGCAACACACGTGATTTTAGTCAAGTCCACACCTTGGATCAGAATATCGCAAGAATTTCTCTGGCTATAAGGTTCTCAAGACAAGCAAGCAGTACCGCCAATACATCCGCCATGCTTGTAAAATCCCATTTCCAAGCGCTGGGCACCTGAAAATGTTTTGCAGAGAACCTCTGTCCCGAGGTGTTAATAGTTTCTTAACGAACTCCTCCGCCCTTGGCAAGCACGCCAATTTCGGGGCGCGGCGCCCGCGGACTGGGCTGCGA
>JBJOGJ010000034.1:0-23529 GCA_046048295.1 Pseudomonadota bacterium
GAGATCGCAGTCCGTGACGGCGCCCGCATTGCCGACGAGGCTGATGACAGTCCGCTCGCCGTACGCGGCATGACGGTGTCCTACGGCGACAAGGCAGCCGTATTTTCGGTCGACTTCACCGCTCCGCAAGGCAGCATGGTTGCAATCGTCGGCCCGAACGGTGCCGGCAAGTCGACGCTGCTCAAGGCGGCGCTCGGCATCGTGCCATCGGTGTCCGGCACGGTGACCGTATTCGGTCAGCCGCTTGCCCGAATGCGCGACCGGATCGCCTATGTCCCGCAACGCGCCAGCGTCGACTGGGATTTCCCGACGCGCGTCATCGACGTCGTGATGATGGGTCTCTTCCGCGAACTCGGTCTCCTCGGCATCGTGCGCCAGGGCCACCGCGACAGGGCGATGGCATGTCTCGAGCGCGTTGGCATGGTCGAGTTCGCGGCACGCCAGATCGGCCAGCTTTCGGGCGGCCAGCAGCAGCGCGTATTCCTTGCCCGTGCCCTCGCCCAGAATGCCGACCTCTACCTTCTCGACGAGCCGTTCGCCGGCGTCGACGCTGCCACTGAGCGCGCGATCATCGACGTCCTGAAGTCGCTGAAGGAGGACGCCCGCACGGTCGTCGCCGTGCACCACGACCTGACGACGGTGGCCGACTACTTCGACCGCATCCTCATGATCAACGTGCGGCGGATCGCCGAGGGCCCTGTCGCGACGACATTCACGGCAGAAAACCTGCAGGCCACATACGGCGGCAGGCTCGCCACCGCACAGATCGAGCAGCTTCGTCTGCCGGGCGCGTGAGGTTTCGATGCGGGACTTTCTCTCCGCGCTTTTCCTGCAGTCAGGCTACAACGCGGCACTCGTCACCATCGGTGCGGCACTGCTCGGCATGGCCGCCGGTGCGGCCGGCACGTTCCTCTTTCTCAGGAAGCGGGCCCTCGTCAGTGACGCCGTGGCGCACGCGACCTTGCCGGGCGTCGGGCTGGCATTCATCCTGATGGTGGCGTTCGGCGGCGACGGCCGTAACCTGCCGGGCCTTCTCATTGGCTCGGCAGTCACCGCGACGCTCGGTCTTCTCGCCGTCGAATGGATCACGCGGACGACGCGTCTCGCGGAGGATGCCGCGATCGGCGCCGTGCTGTCGGTGTTCTTCGGAATTGGGATCGTGCTGCTGACCGTGATCCAGACGATGTCGGCCGGACGGCAGGCAGGGCTCGAGACATTCCTGCTCGGCGCCACCGCGGGCATGCTGTTCTCGGATGCCGTCCTGATCGCCATCGGCGGCGCAGCGGCGATCGCCATCGTCTACGTCATGCGGCGTCCGATGTCGGCGGTTTCGTTCGATCCGGAATTCGCGGCGGCCTATGGCTACGACGTCCGCAGGATAGACCTCGCCATGATGGGCCTCGTCATGGCGGTGACGGTCATCGGCCTGAAGATCGTCGGTCTTATCCTGATCGTTGCCATGCTGATCATTCCGGCGGTGACCGCGCGCTTCTGGAGCGACCGCACGGATCGTGTGCTGGTGGCGAGCGGCATCATCGGCGCCGTCTCGGGCTACGTCGGTGCCGCGCTCTCCGCCTCCGCGCCGTCGCTTCCGACCGGGCCGATCGTCGTCCTCGTTGCAGCCGGTCTGTTTGCGGTTTCGCTGTTCGCGGCACCGGGCCGCGGCCTTGTCGCCGCGCTCCTGCACCACCGCCGCTTCCAGCTCGCCGTCCACCGCCGCCAGGGGCTTCTCGCCATCGCCCACAACGAGCCGGTCTTCGACGGCCTGACGCTCGCCGTCCTGCGCCGCAATGGCTTCATCCGCCCAGACGGCGTCGCCACGGAGGCCGGCCGGGCGCAGGCGGCGAAGGCGCTTCGGGACGAGAAGCGCTGGGAGATCGTTCGCCAGACGCACGTCGACGAAGCTGTTGTCGGCCGCTATGACGGCCTGACCCCGATCGAGGATGTTCTGACGTCGGACGAAATTGCCGAAATCGACAGCCGGATCGGCCCACCGGTCGCGGTATCGGCGCGGGAGGGGGCGTGAGCATGGGCCATCTTGCGAGTGCCGAATTCGTGCAGTTGAGCCTCGTGCCGATGCTGATCGGCATCCTCGCCGCCGTCGCATGTGCGCTGCCCGGCAACTTCCTCATCCTGCGCCGGCAGGCGCTGATCGGCGACGCCATAAGCCACGTTGTCCTGCCGGGCATCGTCGCCGCCTTCCTGGTGACGGGCCTGGTTTCCACCTGGCCGATGATGATCGGTGCAGCCGGGGCGGCGGTCGTCGCTGTGATCCTGATCGAGGCGATCAAGCGTGCCGGCCGCATCGAGCCCGGCGCCGCGATGGGCGTGACGTTCACCGCCATGTTCGCCGGCGGCGTGCTTCTGCTCGAGCAGAGCGACACCAGCAGCGTCCATCTCGATGTCGAGCATGCGCTCTACGGCAATCTCGAGAGCCTCATCTGGCTCGGCGCCGAGGGCTGGCGCTCGTTCTTCGATTCTGCCGCGCTTGCCGATCTGCCGCCGGAGCTTCCCCGCATGGCCGTGACGGCCGTCCTGGTAGCGGCCTTCATCGCCGTGTTCTGGCGTCCACTGAAGATCGCCACCTTCGACGAGCCGTTCGCCGCCGCCATCGGCATCCCGACGCGCACGCTTTCCTTCGCGCTGGTCATCGTCTCGGCCATTGCCGCGGTGGCCGCCTTCGATGCGGTCGGCTCGATCATCGTCATCGCCATGTTCATCTGCCCCCCTGCCGCCGCCCGCCTGATGACCGACCGGCTCGGCGTCCAGGTCGCCTGGTCCGTCGCCTTCGCCGTCGTCTCCGCGGTCCTCGGCTACGTGTTCGCGGGCTACGGGCCGCTCTGGTTCGGCGCCGCCAACGCGGTCTCCGCCGCCGGCATGATCGCCACCGTCTCCGGCGTCATCCTGGCGCTCGCCTGCCTGTTCGGCCCCGCGCGCAGCCGCATCGGCGCCCCTGTCGAGGCCGCCTGAGGCGCCGCCGCCATATCCTCACCATCTGCATGCGTCTATGCTAGGGTGCTTGCTGATGTTTCTCACGTTGGGGAGTAGCCTGTGGATTCCGCCGACCGCGACATTGCCGAACATGAGTTCTTCATCTCCCGCGCCGGCCGCCACCCGGCCGACGTCGCCATGGCCAGGCATGTCGGCCAGATCCTGGAGGCCGACGGCCACCCCACCTTCCTGCAGGACTGGGACATGGCCAACCGCAACTTCGTCGAGCGCATGAACGCCGCCCTTGCCTCCGGTTCCCGCGTCATCGCCATCCTGACGCCCGAATACCTGGCCTCCAAGGACTGTGAGGCCGAATGGCTGCACGCGCTGGGCGACAACCGCCTGAACACCGGCGGCCGCCTCATCGTGCTCCGCGCCGCCGACGTGATGCCGGAGGGCCTGCTCCGCACCATCGCCTTCTGGGACCTGACCAAAGTCGCCGGCAACGACGCCGCTCTGGCCGAGATGGTCCGCTATGCGACCCTCCCCGACGCCCACCGCCGCTCCCTTCCCGTCGGCTACCAGCACTGGCGCCAGTCGCTCCCCCTTCTGCACGACAAGATCCGCCCGACTCAGAGCTTCACCGGCCGCGAGAGCCAGCTCCTCCGCATCGACAACGTCCTCTGGGGCGCCCGCCACGAGGCCGCCGCCATCACCCAGCCGGCCGCCGTCACCGGCCTCGGCGGCATCGGCAAGTCGACGCTCGCCCGCGAGTATGGCTGGCGCGCGCAGGAGGGTTACGCCGGCGTCTGGTGGCTCGATGCGTCGAGCGACGCCGGTCAGCTCACCTGGGACAAGGTGCAGGCGGGCCTCGTCGAGCTCGGCGCCACCTGGCTGCCGTCGCTCGCCCGGATGGACGACCGCGCCGCCGCCGCCCGCCACGCCCTCGACATCCTGGCCCACGGCGGTTTCGCCAGGCCCTGGCTCCTCGTTTTCGACAACGTCGACGATCCCCGCGTGCTCGACGTCTGGGCGCCCAACGCCGCCAACGTCCACGTCCTCGTGACGAGCCGCCTCGGCAACTGGCGCGCCGGCGTCACCGAGGTCGAATGCGACACCTGGAGCATGTCCGATTGCGCCGACTACCTCCGCCGCGAGACCGGCCGCACCTTCACCGACGCCGACTGCACCGCCCTCGCCGATGAGCTCGGCCGCCTCCCCCTGGCCCTCTCCCACGCCGCCGCCTACCTGCGCCGCCGCGCCGCCGTCACCGTCGCCGACTACATCGAGGACCTGGAGAGCCACATGCGCGGCCTGCCGAAGGACGCGGAATACCGCAGCCCTGTCTTCGCCACCTACCGCGCCGCCCTTGCCGAGGCCGAAGCCGAGGCGCCGGGCGTCGCGGCCCTCATGTCGCTCGCCGCCTTCTTCGCGCCGGACGACATCCCGGAGTTGCTGTTCTGCCAGGACGCCTTCTTCTACCCGCCGGAGCTCGTCGCGCTCGTCTCGCGCCGTGCGAAACTCCGCGACGGCCTCGGCGTGCTCGACGACCTTTCGCTCATCACCTTCAAGGAGGCCGAACGCACCTTCTCCACCCATCGCCTTGTCCAGGCCGCCGCCCGCGACGCCTTGGGCGACGCCCGCGAGGACTGGGCCCGCCGCGCCGTTGCCGTCCTGCAGGAGGCGTTCCCGGCCCCCGCCCCTGACACCTGGCCGACCTGCGTCGCCCTCGCCCGCCACGCCGCCGCCCACGCCCCTGCCGAGGCGGGGACGTTCCAGTTGGCACTGACGGTCGGGCAGGCCGGACAGGACATGGCAAGCCATGTAAGCCTCGCTGATGCGCTTGACCATCATGCCGCCGCAAACGCACTCCTTGCAGGCTTGACGGCAGCCAAGCCAGAGAACCTCGATTGGCAGCGCGACCTCTCCGTCTCGCACAACGAGATCGGCGACGTGCTCCGCGCCCAGGGCAACCTCCCCGCCGCGCTCGACGCCTTCAAGGCGAGCCTCGCCATCCGCCAACGCCTCGCCGCCGCCGACCCCGGCAACGCCGGCTGGCAGCGCGACCTCTCCGTCTCGCACAACAAGATCGGCGACGTGCTCGCCGCCCAGGGCAACCTCCCCGCCGCGCTCGACGCCTACAAGGCCGCCCTCGCCATTGCCGAACGCCTCGCCGCCGCCGACCCCGGCAACGCGGGCTGGCAGCGCGACCTCTATGTTTCCCTATTCCGCATCACGAACATGGAGGAAGCGCAGGGCAACCTCACTGGTGCACTGAACGCCATCCGACAAGCGCACGGGATCATGGAAAAGCTCACCAAGCAGGATCCCGGCAACGCGGGCTGGCAGCGGGATCTTTCCTACTCGCACAATAAGATCGGCGACGTGCTCGCCGCCCAGGGTAACCTCGCCGCCGCGCTCGACGCCTACAAGGCCAGCCATGCCATCTTCGAACGCCTCGCCGCCGCCGACCCCGGCAACGCGGGCTGGCAGCGCGACCTCAGTTACAGCAATTACGTCATCGGGCAGCTCCTATTGAAGGAGGCAAAGCCCCGTGAGGCGCTGCCATTCTTCGAGGCGTCATTGGCAATTGACGAGACACTTGCGGGCCGTGATCCGTCCAATGTCATGTGGCAGGACGACGTCGCGAAGAGCCGTCGCATGGTGGAGCAGGTGCGTGCGGCGGCAGGACGGTAGCAGCGCGGCAACGATGACTGACCTGCCCCCTCTTTGTCATCCCGGCCAAGCGGCGTCAGCCGCGCGCGCCGGGACCCAGGGGCCACGACACGAGCCCACCGCCGCACAGCCTCTGGGTCCCGGATCTCGCTCCGCTCGTCCGGGATGACAGGAGTTTGTTTTGCTGCCGCCTCTCGCATGGCACCGAACCCCGCCGCCAAGTGCGTTCAGCCTTGCAGCATGGCCCGCCGCCGCGATCGTCCGAGCGGAGCGAGGGCGTGAATCGCTGCGCGCACAAAAAAAGTTATCCCCGTTCCATCCGCATGCCCCATACTCCCTCGCATCCGCCTCATCTGGGGCACTGTCGCGAGCTGGGCGTTCGGGTGGAGGCGGAGCCTGGTAGGCATTTGCACTCCCATCAGCTGGAGTGGTTGCCCGTGCCGGCACTCGCGGCCGACTGGGCCACGAATGCAGGTGACCGCACTGGTGAGATGGACCGGTGTCGGGCGACAAGTGCCCCAGGCGCGGGACGGCTCCGGTCCCATCTTAATTACTAATCGACGGCCCGTGCCGTCCCGCCCCCTTTTATGGGGAGAACAGAATGAATACCGCAAACCGCCAAGGCCGACCGCCTGTGGCGCCATCGGTCGTGGCAGCGTGGAAATCTCAGGCGGCGGGTTGCCCGGCTGTCGAACCGGGCAACCGCCTCATGCTCAGACGTGGTCCCGCCGCGCGACGATGACGTCGATCAGCGCCGGCTTGCCGGCCTTCACCTGCTCGATGCCGCGCTTCACCGCCGCCTGGATCTCCTTCGGGTCCTCGATCGGACCTTCCGCATACCAATCCATTCCCCGCGCGATGTGCGCGAAGTCGGGCTCCGGACCGTAAAGGTCCATGCCGATCGCCGCACGCTCCGGGTCGGTGCCGCGCGCCTTCGCCATCGAGATCTGGTGCGCCCAGTCGTTGAAGTACGCCCGGTTGTTGTACATCACGATCAGGAACGGGATCTCGTACTTGGCGGCGATCCACAGCGAGCCGAGGTCGAACATCAGGTCGCCGTCCGGCTGCAGGTCGACGACGATCTTGCCCGTGCCCTTGTAGGCGAGCGCCACGCCGAGGCTCATGCCGATCTGCGTCGCCGTGCCGAGCTCGCGGCCGGGATGCTGGTAGGGCTTGTCGAACGTCCACACCTTGCGCGCCCATTCCTTGAGCGTGCCGGCGGAGAGCACCCAGTCCTCGCCCTTGATGGCCTCCCACACCTCGGTCGCCATGCGCGCTTCGTTCATCGGGCTGTTGTCCCAGGTGTCGCGCACCTGCTGCTGCCACTTCGCCCACTGCGCCTCATGCTTCTGCCCGATCGCCGTCTTGCGCTCCGCGATCTTCTTGGCAAGGCCGGCATCACCTGCGACCCGCTTCTCGCAGGCGGCCGTGAGCGCCGGTATCGCATGCGCGGTATCTGCAAGGATACGCATGTCCCAGTTGTGGTGCTTGTTGTAGTCGGTCGCCCACTTCGAGATCTCGATGTCCGCGAACCCGACGTCGATCCACTTGCACCCCGGCTTGCAAAGCGACTCGACCTGGCGCGTTTCCCAGTTCGGTTTGTGCGAGCCGCGCGTCCAGTCGACGACGTCGAGCGCCATCACGAGATCGGCCTCGTTGAAGGCGTTCGGGTGCATCGAGACGTTTTGCGGATGCCGGTTCGGGAAGCCGAGGCGCTTGTTGATGTCGTAGACGGCGGCGCCCGTCGTCTCTGCAAGTGCCACGGTCGGCTCGAAGCCGATCGGCGCGCGGGCGGCATACTCCGTGAGGAGCACCGGGTAATCCGACTTCAGGAGTTGGTCGGCCGCTTCCTCGATCAGCGCCTGGTCGGCGGCGATGCGCGGCGGCACGCGGACCGCGGACTTCGGCGGGATCTCGATGTTCTCCGTCAGCTCCGCTTCCTGCATGCCGGCGTCGTAGACCATGTAAACGGGGCCCTGCGGCTCGGTCATCATGATCGAGTAGGCCCGGGCAAACGAATCCGGCACGCCGTGGATGGTGCCCGGCTGGTAATCCCACTTCGTGTAGTCGCGGACCGCCGAGCCTTGCGCGAAAGCGGTATGGATCCAGTCGATGAACGGCCGGCGCAGCTTCTCGTCCATCGGCCCCGTCGCACCGATCAGGAACACCGGGCAGCGGTCGATGTAGGCGTAGTAGACGGCGAGGTTCGAGTGCAGCAGGCCGACGACGTTGTGCACCGCCGCCGCCATCGGCTTGCCGATCGCCTTGGCATATCCGTGCGCCATCTGGATCGCGATCTTCTCGTGGTTGCAGAGCAGCATCGGCGGCTGGTTCTCGCCGTAGTTCACCATGCTGTCGTGCAGGCCGCGGTAGCTCGCGCCCGGGTTGAGCGCCACATAGGGGAACTCGTACAGCTTCATGAGATCGACGATGACGTCGGACTGGTAGCGTTTCGGGGCCTTCTTGATCGTTTCGCCGGAGCTCATGAATCCTCCTTGTCTCGGATAGGGGGGAATATCGGTGGGAACAGGCGCGCACAATGCCGCCCCGGCGGGGGCGATGCAACGCATTTCCGCAGCGTCGAAGGGCCGTGGCCGTCAGCGAAATTTATTCGAATGCAGAGGATTTGGTTGATCCCCGGCTTACGAATTGGCGTTAAGCTGCTCGAGTTGCGCCGCCGATCAATGCGAAAACAGGTCTTATGCCATGGCAGGCGACAGGAAAGGGGCGGAGAAGCGCCGCTTCGGGCGGCGGGAGATGCGCGTGCAAGGCGTGGCCCACGTACCTGGACGCCCGCCGGCCTACTGCATCGTGCGCGATCTCTCGCAGGGCGGCGCCTTCCTCGAATTCCAGGAGCCGGTTGTTCCCAGCATCAACTTCCGGCTTGTCATCGAGACTCACGGCATCGACGCGATCTGCGAGGTTCGCCATCATCGCAGCCGCGGCGTCGGCGTCATGTTCGACAAGGTCCAGGGCCTGCACAAGCTGGAGCCGAAACGCATCGCGGACAGCCAGTTGCGAGAGCTGGTCCTATGGCAGATGGACCACGCCAAGGCGGATTGAACTGCGCCGGGCCCTACGCGCTACACGCGATTGTGACCGGGCGGGTGGCGGAATGATCTCCCCGTAGTGCGCCCGAGCGCTTACTTCCCGAAGCGTAGATCCGGCGGCGCAGTCTGTCACGAAGGGGTAGGCGCATGACACGCATTTCAGTTTCCGGGGCCCTTTCCGGGTTTGTGATTTTGGCAATGGCGGTTTGGTCGGTCTTGCCGGCTTCAGCGCATCACGGCTGGGAGTGGACCACGGGCAAGAACGTCGAAATGACCGGGGTTATCAAGCAGACACGCCTTGGCAATCCGCACGGTGTGCTCGAGGTGGAGGTGAGTGGCGCGGTCTGGACCTTCGAGGTCGGCCAGCCCTGGCGCAACAAGCGGGCCGGGCTCAAGAACGGCGATCTCGCACCTGGCGTATCGATCCGGGTCAGCGGCGAGCCGGCCGCCGACAAGTCGCGGCGACTGAAGGTCGAGCGCCTGTGGATTGGCAAACGCCGCTACGATCTCTATCCGGACCGCAAGTAGCAGTGATAGTTCCGGGCCATGGAGATCGATTTCGGCTGGCTCTCAGGTTCGGATTTAGCCGTCTATCTGCGCAACGCCCGATGGGGCTACGCGGCAGTGAATGCGACGCATATCCTCGGCATAGCGTTGCTCGTCGGAGCAATTGTGCCGCTGGATCTCAAGTTGCTCGGCTTCTGGCCCCGGGTGCCGCGCGAGCATCTGCTCCAGGTGCTCGTGCCGGTTGCCGTGGCGGGGCTTGTCATAGCGGTAGGCGCCGGGCTGCTGCTGTTCTCCGTGCGTCCGGCGGATTACTGGGGATTGGCGGTTTTTCGAATCAAGATTGCAGTGATTGCGCTCGGTATTCTCTCGGCGCTGGCACTGCATGTCCAGTACGGGCGCAACCTCGAAGATGCGCCCGCGGCAAGGCTGGGGTCTGCCGCGGCCATATCCATGTCCTGCTGGCTCGGTGCGCTGGTTCTCGGGCGTTTGATAGCTTTCGCCGCCGATTAGGGATTGGGCGTCAGACCAGGAATTCCCTGCGTTCCTCGGCATCCGCTTGCGCGACGAGCCCCTGCTCCCAGGCGAGGTATTGCCGTGACGCCTCGAGGTTTCCGTCGTGACGGTCATGGACGAACCACAGGAAATCGATTGCGTCGGCCGGCTCCGGAAGGGCCTCTCCCTCCACAATGCCGAGCCCTGCCGCGCGCCAGGCACCGAGGCCACCTTCGACCAGCAGGACGTCACGGGCGCCAGCTTCTGCAAGGTCGTCCTTCGCCAGTGCCGCGAGGTTGGGGTCGTCTGCGAAAACGAGCGCCGTCCGCCCGCTCAGGTCCTTGATGCGCGCGACGCGTGGGCGGATCGACCATTGCGCGCCCTTGGCATGGGCGATGCCGTAGCTGGCGGACGGCCTGAGATCGACGAGGACGCCGGCATCCTTGGCAATGAGGTTCTGCGCTTCGGTTGGTGGCAGGGAGGATGGCGCGTCCGGCAGTTTTCCGACCGCCTCGCGTTTCGGGATCTCGAATGTTGCAGGCTCGAGCCTGTGCACGAAGGTTTCATAGCCGAGCCGCTTCAGCCAATAGGCGGCGAGCGCCGAGCGGAGGCCGGTGTCGCAGATGAGGACCACGCGCGACCGGCGTGTGCCGATCCACTGATCGGTGGACTGTATGAGCTGGCCTCCAAGGGCATGGGTCGCGACCGGCACCGGATTGCGCTTGACCTCATCGGCAGACCGCACGTCGATAACGTGGACGGTGCGTTTGGTGTCTGCCAGAAGGGCTCGGATCTGTTCGGCGTCCACCGTTGCGAGGCCGTCGGTTCGGCAAAGTGCATCGGCGCGCCTGATGCTGTCCGCTTGAGCTTCCGGATCGAGTTCCGGATAGGGCGCAGCAGTGTTGCCGCGCTCGAGTTGGAAGCCGGCGAGCATCCAACCCTGTGTGCCGTTCTCGAGCGCATAGATGGGGTTTTCGATACCGGCAGCGCGCAAGCCGGCCCAGCCGATGAGGCCACGCGTGCGCCCGGCGCATGTGATCAGGACTGTCGCCTCCCGGTCGGGGACGGCGGCGGCGAAGCGGTGTGCCAGTTCGCCATTCGGCAGGCACGTCGAGCCCGGCACCCGCATCTTGGCGTATTCCGCTGGGGGACGCGTGTCGAAGAAGTGGAACGTCCTGCCCTCGGCATTCCAGCGGGCCAGCGTCTCGGCGTCGATACGCTGCGGTTCCACAACGTGCTCGATCATCTCGCCGAGAAGCTTGCTCGGAACGTTCACGCCTTTGTATACCGGGTGGCCTGCCTCGGCCCACGCAGGCAATCCGCCATCGACGGTGGAGATATCGGAATATCCGAGCCGTGCCAGCTTCGATGCAGCGCGCCCCGAAACCCCGTCGCCGCCGTCGATCAGTACGATTGGTACGTCGGTTCGTGGCACGAGGCCCGGGAAAGCGAGTTCCAGTCGGCTGTAGGGACAGGGGACGGCGAAGAGCAGATGACCTTCGCCGAACTCACCTGCCTCGCGCACATCGATAAGGGCGATTTCCTGCTTGAGATGGATCCGCCGCTTGGCTTCGTTGGCGGTGATGGTCGTAATCATGGTTCTCCTCTCGCGCCAAGTGTCCGGCGGTGCCATCGTCGGTCAATAGGGCCCCCAAGCTCGCTGAACGGCCGGCCGTGCCTCGATGGCGTCGTGCCAGCGGCGAACGTTGGGGTATGGATCGAGGCCGATGTCACGCATGCCATGGATATGCACGTCCGGGTACATGGAAATATCGGCGACGGAATATTCGCCCGCCATGTACTCGTTTTCGCCGAGGGTGCGATCGAGTGTCGAGAGCATATCCTTGAGGACGCCTGCATAGTGTTCCTTGGCGAATGGCACATCCTCGCTTGCGCGATGGTGGAAGAAGCCGAACTGCTGGGCCAGGGTCGTGAAGGTGGCCGAGCCGTAGAAGAGCCACTGGTCGACCTTGATGCGGCGCGCCGGATCGGCGGGGTAGAGACCATTGCCGCTCTTTTCTGCCAGGTACTTGAGGATGGCACCGGATTCACAGAGCGTGATGCGCTGTCCGCCGGGACCTTCGGTGTCGACGAGAGCCGGGATCTTATGGCCCGGGCTGATCTTCAGGTATTCGGGCGCGAACTGTTCCTTGGCCCGGATGTTGATCGGTTTCAGCACATGGGGGAGGCCGCTTTCCTCCATCCCGTGCCGCGCCTTGTAGCCGTTGTCGGTGGTCCAGAAATAGAGCTCGATCATGGGCTTCCTCCGTCATGGTATGAAAATTCCCGGCACTATAACCGATCGGCCCGGCCTTGGGGCTCCTATTCTATGGCCCGCGACCCGGCAGCTCCCGGTAACGGCGTCGTCGACGGAAGGAGCTTGCCCGCTACGTTATTTGGCGATAGCGGATTCCCGGGTTGGCTGCCGTTTGGGTCGCGGTGCAAACCGGCCACGTGCCTTCACCCCTCTGGAGGAAATTTTGTCAAGGACCATCAAGGCACTAGCGTTGCTCGCCGTGGCTGCTGGGCTGACCACCGCGGCTTATCTCCATTATTTTCCTGCGGCGGTCGAACAGGCGGCTCGCCCTGGCCGCGAACCGCAACCCGTTCTCGTTGCCACATCGTTGGCTGCCGACGTGCCGGTCTATCTCGAAGGGCTCGGCACCGTACGGGCGCTCAATACGGTTACCGTTCAGCCGTTGGTCGAGGGACGACTCCTGAGCGTCGATTTCAAGGAAGGCCAGGATGTGAAGGCAGGCGATCTGCTGGCCCGAATTGATCCGACCCTCTATCAGGCTACACTCGATCAGGCGAAGGCGAAGCAGGCGCAGAACGAGGCGACGCTTGCTAACGCCCGTCTCGACCTCGACCGCAAGCTACGCTCGAAGCTCGCGTCCAGCCAGCAGCAGGTGGATACGGCGAAGGCGCTGGTCGCTCAGCTCGAGGCACTCGTAAAGGCCGACAAGGCGAATGTCGCCAATGCAACGGCGCAGCTCGGGTATACGCGGATTGCAGCGCCGATCGGTGGCCGCACGGGAATCCGGATGGTTGACGAGGGCAATGTCCTGCGCGCATCTGCGGGGAGTGCGATCGTCACCATAACCCAGTTGCAGCCGATTTCGGTGCTCTTCAACCTGCCGCAGCAGCAGCTTGGCCGGATCAACGCGGCGATGGCGGAAGGTAATCTCAAGGTCGATGCACTGGCGGCCGAGGGGGGTGAAGTTTTGGATGCCGGCCGGTTGCAGGTCGTCGACAACCAGGTCGACCAGACGACGGGTACCGTGCGCCTCAAGGCCGAATTCCCGAATCCGTCGTTGAAGCTGTGGCCTGGCCAATTCGTCAATGTGCGGCTGCTCATCGACACGCTGCGTCAGGTCGTGGTGGTGCCCACTGGCGCCGTTCAGCAGGGTCCGGACGGCTCATTCGTCTTCGTTATCGCAGATAGCGGTGACCGGGTTCGCCAGCGGCCGATCGAGGTCGGGCAGCGTGATGACCGGACGACGGTTGTCGCCAGCGGCCTGGGCCTTGGGGAAAGAGTGGTCATTTCGGGCTTCGCCCGGCTGCGTGACGGCTCGCGGGTGGCGGTTTCGGACCAGCCAGCAAACGCGTCGGGCGGCAAGGCTGGGCCAAGCGGCAAGAAGGGGCGCGGCAAGGGCAGGCGCGAAAAGAACGGAAATGGGCGCGGCGGGGAAGCACGTGTTCCGGCCAACCAGGGCCCGACCCCATGAACATCCCCGCGAGCGTTTCCACACCGTTCATCCTGAGGCCGATCGCGTCGGCACTCCTGGCCATCGCTGTCACACTTGCAGGCGTGATGGGATATCTCGCCCTGCCGGTTTCCTCACTCCCGCAAGTCGACTTCCCGACGATCCAGATCTCGAGCCAGCTACCCGGCGCCAGCCCGGAGACGATGTCGAACCTCGTGGCTGCGCCTCTCGAGCGCCAGTTCGGGCAGATTCCGTCGCTCGAGCTGATGACCTCGGCAAGCTCTCACGGAATAACCCAGATTACGCTCAAGTTCACGCTCGACCGGGATATCGACGCGGCCGCCCAAGACGAGCAAGCGGCGATAAATGCCGCGACCTCGACATTGCCCCGCAACCTGCCGGTGCCGCCGACCTATTCCAAGGTAAACCCGGCCGATGCACCGATCATCACGGTGGCCTTGACGTCCAAAACGCTGGAGCTGCGCGAGCTTTCCGATCTCGCCAACACGCTCATCGCCCAAAGGCTCAGCACGGTCGGAGGCGTTGGGCATGTCTCGGTTCAGGGTGGCATCAAGCCGGCGGTTCGCATCCAGGTCGATATCGCCCGCCTCGCGGCAGCGTCCCTCAGCATGGCCGATATCCGTGCATTGGTATCGTCCGCCAATGTTTCAGGCCCCAAGGGCTCGCTCGACGGCGCACACCAGTCCTACACGATAGCTGCCAACGACCAGCTTGCCGCTGCAGAGCACTACCGCAACCTCATCCTTGCCTATCGTGGCGGCAATCCGGTGCATCTTAAGGATGTCGCGAACGTCGTCGACGGTCTCGAGAACGAGAGGGTCGGGGCTTGGTACAAGGACCGACGCGCGATCATCATCGATGTGCAGCGCCAGCCTGGCGCCAACGTCATCGAGACGGTCGAACGGATCAAGCGGGAGCTGCCGCGCCTGCGCCGCCTCATTCCTGCCGGTGCCGAGCTTGCGGTGGTCCATGACCGAACCGGCACGATCCGCGCCAGCATCGACGAGGTCCAGCTTACGCTCGTTATCGCCGTCGCGCTCGTCGTTCTGGTCGTGTTGCTGTTCCTGAGGTCCATGCGTGCCACGATCATCGCGGGCGTGGCGTTGCCAATGTCGCTTCTGGCCACTTTTGGCGTTATGTGGCTCTGCAACTTCTCGCTCGACAACCTTTCGCTGATGGCGCTCACCATCGGCACCGGTTTCGTCGTCGACGATGCCATCGTCATGATCGAGAACATCGTGCGACACATCGAGAAGGGCGAACGTCCGTTCGAAGCGGCGCTCGCGGGCGCAAGCGAAATCGGCTTCACCGTGATCTCGCTCACTATGTCGCTGGTTGCCGTCTTCATCCCCATGCTGTTCATGACCGGCCTCGTGGGGCGCATGTTCCGGGAGTTCGCACTTACCCTGACGATTGCGGTGCTCGTCTCGGCGGTCGTGTCGCTGACGCTTACGCCGATGATGTGCTCGCGCCTGCTCCGGGCGCATGGCGACGACGGGGAACGGCGCGGCAGCGCCATCAGCCGGCTATTCGACCGACTGCTCGAAAACACGATTTCCGTCTACCACCGCACGCTTCTTTGGGTGCTCAACCGCGAAAAAGCGACTTTGCTCGTCACGCTGCTGACTGCGATTGCGACGATCTGGCTCTACGTCTGGATGCCGAAGGGGTTCTTGCCGTTGCAGGATACCGGGCTCGTGGCAGCCGTCCTCGAGGCAAATCCATCGATTTCTTTTGCCGAAATGGAGAGGCGGCAGGCCGACATCGCCCAGCGTATCAGGGGCGACAAGGATGTGACAGGTGTCGTTTCAGTCATCGGCGTGAGCCCGCTCAATCCGACTCCGAACGCAGGCCGGCTCGCCATTACGTTGAAGCCGATGTGGGAGCGTAGCTCGAGTGTCACCGAGATCGTCGAGCGGCTGAAGTCGCGCGTGCAGGCGGTGCCGGATGCGACGGTCTACTTCAATCCGGTGCAGGACATACAGATTTCGGTTCGTGCGAGCCGGGGCCAGTACCAGTATACGCTGACGGGCGCCAATCAGGCCGAGGTCACGCTCTGGTCGGAGCGTCTGGTCGAAGCCGTCGCCAGCCATCCTGCAATCGTCGACATCGCGAGTGAATCTCAGAACGGCGGGCTCAAGGCGCTGGTCAAGGTCGATCGTGCGGCAGCGGGTCGTCTCGGCGTGACGATGCAGGCGGTGAGCGATGCTCTCAACGATGCGTTCGGCCAGCGTCAGATTTCGACGATCTACGGCCAGGCCAACCAGTACCGCGTGGTCCTGGAGGCTGATCCGCGATACCAGCGCAATCCGTCCTCCCTGCTGCAGGTGCACGTGCCAGGCAGCGACGGCAAGCAGGTGCCACTGGGGGCCATTGCCTCGATCGAACGTCAGATCGCACCATTGGTCGTGTTGCGACAGGGCCAGTTTCCTGCCGAGACGCTTAGCTTCAACCTTGCCGATGGCCATTCTCTGGGTGATGCAGTGAAGGCGATCGGCGAGGCCGAGGTGCGGGTCGGAATGCCGACTTCCGTTTCCGGCAGTTTCACTGGCGATGCGGCGGAATTCGAGAAGTCGCTGGCCAACCAGCCTTGGCTGATCCTTGCCGCGCTGATCGCGATCTACATCGTGCTCGGTGTGCTCTATGAAAGCCTGGTTCATCCGTTCACGATCCTGACAACCCTGCCATCGGCGGGGATCGGGGCGCTGCTCGCTCTCTGGGCCTGGGGGCTCGACCTGTCCATGGTCGGGCTGATCGGCATCATCCTCCTGCTCGGCATCGTGAAGAAGAACGCCATCATGATGATCGACTTTGCGCTTGATGCGGAACGCACCCGGGGAATGAGCCCGCGCGATGCGATTGTCGAGGCAGCGCTGCTCCGCTTCAGGCCGATCATGATGACGACGCTTGCCGCGCTGTTCGGCGCCTTGCCGCTCGCGGTCTCGCACGGTACTGGCTCCGAATTGCGGATTCCGCTCGGCATCTCGATCATCGGCGGACTGCTGCTCAGCCAGTTGCTGACGCTCTACACCACGCCGGTGATCTATCTCACGATGGAACGGGTGCGGGCGGCGGCGGCGCGGGCATGGAATCGTGAGGGTGCGCAGACTACTGCCGGCTCGACTGGGGCTGCGGAGTGATGCCATGAACTTCTCGGCGCCCTTCATCGCAAGGCCGATCGGCACCAGCCTGATGGCGATCGGCCTGTTCCTGGTGGGGCTGGTGGCATGGCTGGACCTGCCCGTTGCGAGCCTGCCGAATATCGAGATGCCAACCATCCGTATTCAGGCCAGCCGGCCCGGCGCCGATCCGACCATCATGGCGGCGACCATCGCGGCCCCGATCGAGCGCCGGCTAGGCGAGATCGCTGGCATCACGGAGATGTCGTCGGTCTCATCGTTAGGAAGCACACGTATCACAGTGCAGTTCGAGCTCGGGCGGGACATCGTATCCGCCGCTCGCGACGTGCAGGCAGCGCTCAATGCAGCGGTCGCGGATCTCCCTGGCGACCTGCCCTCGCTGCCGACGCTGCGGAAGGTGAATCCAGCCGCCTCGCCGATCCTTATCCTGGCCCTGACCTCGAAGACGGTGAAGACGAGCGATCTCTACGACGCAGCGGACACGGTGGTTGCCCAGCGGATCATGCAGCTGAAGGGCGTGGCTGATGTCACGCTGAATGGGGCGGAGCAGCCGGCTATCCGCATCAGGGTCAATCCGCTCAAACTTGCCTCGATGGGGCTCAGCGTCGACAGGATCCGTCAGACGGTGTCGGCTGCCAATGCGAATTCGCCGGTCGGCATCATGCATGGGGATACCCGGGCGATTGCCGTAGCGACGAACGACCAGCTCCGCACGGTCGAGGAATATCGCAACCTGGTCATCCGCATGGGCGGCGGCAATCCAGTGCGGCTCGGCGATATCGCGAGCGTGGAGGAAAGCACGCGCAACACCCGCTCGTCGGCAACGTTCAATGGGCAGCCGGCGGTGCTGCTGGAGATTACCAAGGAAGGTAGCGCCAACGTCATCGAGACCGTGGACCGGGTGATGGCGCTCATCCCTGAAATCAAGCGCTGGATACCGGAGGGGGTCGAGATCACGCTACTCGCAGATCGCACTGCGACGATCAGGGCAAGTGTGCACGAGATGCAGCTTACTCTGGTGCTGGCGATCTGCCTGGTAATGCTTACGGTGCTGGCGTTCCTCAGACGATTGGCACCGACGATTGCCGCCGGCGTCACGGTTCCGCTTTCGCTGGCAGGAACGGCTGCCGCAATGTGGGCTGCCGGGTTCTCGATCGACAACCTGTCGCTGATGGCGCTGGTAGTATCCGTCGGGTTCATAGTCGATGACGCGATCGTCATGATCGAAAACGTCTTCCGCCACCTGGAAGAGGGCAAGAGCCCGATGAAGGCGGCTCTCGATGGCGCCAGACAGATCGGCTTCACGATCATTTCGATCTCGATTTCGCTACTCGCGGCCTTCATTCCCTTGTTCTTCATGGACGGCGTGGTCGGGCGCTTCCTGCTCGAGTTCTCCATGACTCTGGCATTCGCGATCGTCGCCTCGACGATCGTGTCGCTTACCGTTACAGCAATGATATGCGCCCATCTCGTGAACCGTCCGCCGAGCAAGGAGGCGACGCTTTTCGACCGGCTGTTCGAGCGCAGTCTTGCAGCAATTGTCGGGGCCTATGGGCGGTCGCTTGCGTTTACGCTTCGCCACAACGGGCTGATGCTCATCGTCATGGCTCTGACGATGGGGGCCACGGTGTGGCTCTATGTGACGCTGCCGAGAGGCTATATTCCGCGCGACGACACGGGGCTTCTGATCGGCGGGATGCGCGCTGCGCCCCAGGTTTCCTATCAGGCGATGGAGGTTCTGCAGAAGAAGGCAGTCGACATCATCATGCAGGATCCGGCCGTTGCCGGCGTCGGGGCCACGGTCGGAGGGGGCGGGCGGCGGGCTGCCATCAACCGGGGGCGCGTCTTCATCAATCTGAAGCCGATGGCTGAGCGCAAGGTGTCGAGCCAGGTGGTGGCATCTCGGCTACGTCGCAACCTCGCGCAGGTCGAGGGGCTCAGGGTATTTGTTGCGCCAACCCGTGACATTCGGGTCGGTGCGCGGGAAAGCGACAGCGAATACCAAATCACATTGTGGGGGACCAACGTCGATCAGATCTATGACTGGGCGCCAAAGATCGCCGACGCCATCAAGCCGATACCCGGAGTTGCCGAAGTCTCGACAGATCGAGACCGGGGCGGCCTCGAGGCGCGTGTCACCATCGACAGGCAGGCGGCAGCGCGCCTTGGTGTAACCAGTCAGACGATCTCGACGGCGCTCAACAATGCCTTTTCGCAGCGCCAGATTTCCATCATCTATTCACCGCGCAACCAGTATCGGGTCGTGCTTGAAGTCGAGCCGCGGTTCCAGCGCGACCCGGCGGATTTGCAGCATGTGTACATCACCGGGAGGAACGGAGCGCAAGTGCCGCTTTCGGCAGTTGCCACGGTCAGGCGAACGACCGCGCCATTGAGCGTTGCCCATGACGGTCAGTTTCCTGCCGTTACCGTAAGTTACACGCTCGAGCCTGAAATGCAGATCGACGTGGCGACCCAAAACATCATGCGCAAGATCGCCGAGCTGCATCCGCCGGAGGGGCTCAACATAGATCCCTCGGGTGATCTTGCTGCATTTCGCGAACAGGCCAACAAGCAACCGTTGTTGATCCTGGCTGCCGTCATCGCTGTCTACATTGTGCTAGGGATACTCTACGAGAGCCTGGCGCATCCGTTGACCATCATCTCGACGCTGCCGTCGGCCGGGCTTGGCGCGCTGATTGCGCTCAAGGTGGCGGGGATGGACATCTCCGTAATCGCGCTGATCGGCATCGTTCTGCTGATCGGGATAGTCAAGAAGAACGGCATCCTGATGGTCGATTTTGCACTCGAGGCGGAACGGCAGCGGGGGCTTTCCGCCCGGGAGGCGATACACGAGGCGTGCCTCGTGCGCTTCCGGCCGATCCTGATGACAACGCTGGCGGCGGCGCTCGGCGCCGTGCCGTTGGCGTTCGGATCGGGGGCGGGATCGGAGCTCAGGCGTCCGCTCGGCGTCGCGATCATAGGCGGAATGCTGGTTTCCCAGATCTTGACGCTCTACACGACGCCGGCAATTTACGTGCTGCTGGACAAGCTGCATCGCAGGTTCCAGCCGAAGCGGCATGAGGTTCCGGCAGCTGCGGAGTAAGCTGTCTTGCGGCGTGGCCGCAGAGCAGTCAGACTGCGGCGGGCGGCAATCGCAAGAGGCACTTCGGGAATGCGGATCACGGGCTTTGAGCAGTTCCATGCGGACGGCGGCTGGGACGAATATGCGTTCCTGAAGGTTACCACGGACGAAGGACTCGTCGGCTGGTCGGAGTTCAACGAGTCGCGTCGGCGGCGTGGCCTGGGCAGCTTGATCATGGGGCTCGGAGGCGCCCTAATTGGCGAGGACCCCCGCGCCATCAACCATCTGGACGCCGTGCTGCAGTCGATGAGCCGGTCCGGGGCGGGTGGCCTGCAGGCGCATGCCAATGCGGCAATCCTCAATGCATGCGTCGACATCAAGGCCAAGTCGCTGGGTGTGCCGGTATACGAACTCTATGGCGGCAAGGTACGGGACCGCATTCCACTCTACTGGTCGCGCTGCGGCGTTACACGGGCAAAGGCACCGCAGTATTTCGATGGCAAGGTCATCGACAGGCCGGCGGTGCGTTCGCTCGCGGATCTGGAAGGGGCGGGACGGGAGGCGCGGGAGGCGGGTTTCAAGGCGCTGAAGACGAACCTCTTGCTGTTCGAGGAGAGTGGCGTCTTTGCGTGGACGCCAGGGTCGGCACGGGGGCGAGGGTTCCCGGAACTCGACGCCGGACCGGCACTCGTGGCGGCACTTCGCAATCAGCTGGCGGCCCTTCGCCGAGGCGCCGGAGATGAGGTCGAATTGATCGTCGACCTCAACTTCAACTACCGTATCGACGGCTATCGCCGGCTTGCCCGCGCAGTCGAGGATTTCGACCTGATGTGGCTCGAGATGGACATCCTCGATGCGGAAGCGCTCGCGAGCGTGCGCCAGGGTACCCGTACGCCTATCGGCTCGCTCGAGGCGGTGCTCGGACGGCGGGCGCTAAAGCCCTATCTGCAGGCGCATGCGGTGGACGTCGCCATTATCGATGTCCAATACAACGGATTTCCCGAAGCTGTGCGCATGGCCCAGATGTGCGACGCTTGGGAGCTGAATGTCGCTTCGCACGGTTTCACTGGTCCGCTCTCGACCGTGATGACGGCGCACTTCTGTGCTGGCGTGCCAAACCTGAAGATCATGGAGATCGATGTCGACGAGGTGCCCTGGCGGACCCACCTCCTTACATGTCCATATCGGATCGAGGACGGTGCGTTTGTGCTCCCGGATGGGGCCGGCTGGGGCACGGATATCGACGAAAGTGCCGTTGCGTCGCACCCGCAAACGGGCAGTTGACGCCCCGCTTGACCTGCCGGTGGGGCAAGTCTAGCCTTCGGCGCAAAAGTTTACGCTGGCGCAACCTGCTGGCGAGGGATGGTATCTGGGAGGGGACGGAGGATGGGCGAGTCACTCGGCATCATCACTGCCTACGAAGTCACGGGTTGCACGCTACGCAAGGAAGATCCGAAGTGGCAGTTCGCGCTGGGCGCCAGCCCGGTCACGGAAGGCCAAGTGCTGCGTATTGCCACTGACGACGGCGCGGAAGGGTTCGGCTATGCGTCGGCGACCGCGCACATGGGGTCGACCAAGGAGACGCTGGCGGCAGAGCTCGCGCACTTCGAAAAGCGCGTAGTCGGCAAGAAGGCGTCCGCGCTGGAACTGACACATCGGGATCTCGACCGGGCACTGCGGGGTGCACCGCAGGCGAAAGCCGCAATCGACTGTGCCTTGCACGATCTCCTCGCGCGCAGATACGGCATTCCGCTCGTCGAACTCCTGGGCGGGCCGGTGCGAAGCGAAGTGCCGATGCTGCGTATCATCCCTATCAAGACGCCCGCAGAGATGGCGGTCGCCTCGCAGAAGGTGGTCGACAAGGGCTACAATTACTTGAAGATCAAGGTCCATGGCGAGGTGGCGGACGATGTCGCGCGCATCAAGGCGATCCGCAAGCAGGTGGGCCCCAAGGTTCATCTGACGATCGACGCCAACCAGTCTTATACGCCCAAGGACGCGATAGCTGCCATCAACCGCATGGCCGAGTACGACATCGATCTCGTCGAGCAGCCGGTCCGGGTCGGTGACAACCGCGGCCTGAAGCTCGTCACCGACAGCGTTCCCGTTACCGTTGAGGCAGACGAGGCGGCAGGCTCGCTCCGCGAGGTCTATGAACTGGTTGCCGGCGAGATGGTAGATGCGGTGAGCCTGAAGATCCCCAAGCTCGGCGGTTTGCGCAACACGATCACGGCGGCCCGGCTTTGCGAGGCAGCTGGTGTGAAGTATCGGCTCGGAGCGGCAGTGGGGAGCCGATTGCTGGCTTCGTTCGGGATGCATCTCGCCTGTGCGCTGCCCGGCATCGACTATGCCTGCGAACTTGCAGAGTTCGAGCGTCTGCTGGACGATCCGTTCGAGGGCCTCGAGGTTGTCGACGGCATCATGAAACTGCCGTCCGGCCCTGGTACTGGTGTTCACAGGATCGCGCGGTGAGCGCCCTATCTCAACCATCTGAAACCAGCCGAAAGAAGCCGGCGAAGTCCGTCATTTGGAGGAAATCATGAACTTGCACTATCTTGCTAAGCGTATCGTTGCGGTTAGCTTCAGCCTCGGGTTGGCAGCTTCGGTGGCCAATGCCGCCAGTGTCCAGGAAGTGCTCAACTACAAGGGCGCGGACCGACAGAAGATGCTGGAGGAAGGCGCGAAGAAAGAGGGGCAGCTGACGATTTACTCGGCGCTGACCATCAATCAGGCGCTGCGTCCGCTCGTTGAAGGTTTCCAGAAGAAGTACCCGTACATCAAGGCCGAGTTCTGGCGTGGCGAGTCGCGCAAGATCGCCCAGAAGGTGCTCGCGGAGCAGCGTGCGAATGCGCTCGTGGCGGGCGTGCTCGAGGGCTCAGGGCTGGCAGAGATAATGTCGGCTGCAAAGGCGATCGAGAAGTTCTCTACCCCGTATATCGCCAACGTGCCCGAAATCTATCGCGATCCGCAGAATGAATGGATCCCGAGCCGGATCAGCTATTTCGGCCTTGCCTATAACACGAAGCTTATTCCGCCGGGCAGCGAGCCCAAGTCCTATGAGGATCTCCTCGATCCGAAGTGGCAAGGCAAGATGGCCTGGCGCGCCGGTTCCGAGAGCGGCAACCTCGGGTTCATTACGGCGCTACGCCAGCATATGGGAGATGCGAAGGCTGAAGAGTACTTCAAGAAGCTCGCCCAGCAGAAGATCGTGAATTTCACAGGATCGGCGCGCACCCTCGTCAACCGTACGATCGAGGGCGAGTACCCGATAGCAATAAACATCTTCCTGCACCATCCTATCATCAGCGCACAAAAGGGCGCGCCGGTCGCGAGCAAGCCGCTCGAGCCTATCCCGTCGCTCAACGGTACGCTGCAGGTTCCGAAGGGCGTCAAGCAGCCGCACGCCGCGATGCTGTTCGTCGACTATTACCTTTCTCAGGAAGGTCAGAAGATCCTCCAGCAGGCGCAGTACTTCCCGGTTCACAAGGACGTCGGCCCGGTGAAAGAACTGGAGGCCGTGGTGCCAAGGCTCATCGGCAAGAAGGAGATCCTGATCAGCCCGGAGGTTCTCTTCAAGGAGCGGTCCAAGTCGGATGCGATAGCGAAGAAGTACTTCCGCTGAGGACATGCAGGCTAAGGGGGAAGGGCTGCAGGTGTCGGGGGGAGAAATGAACGCGGCGGGGTTGCGCGACAAGGGGCACGCACCCGGTCTGCTTGCCCGCATGTCGGTGTCGCCACTCGTGGCGATACTCGCCTTGATTCTGCTTTCCCTCATTATGCCGGCAGTGGTCTTCCTCATTCAGTCGAGTGTGCATGAGACCAACTTCGACGGCTCGTTCGGAGAGTTTACGCTTCGATACTATCGGGAACTCTTCACGAACGATCGTTTCTCCACGAACCTCATCAATGCAACGCTCTACGCG
>JBJOGJ010000035.1:0-23110 GCA_046048295.1 Pseudomonadota bacterium
GGCGGCCACCTGTCTTCCATTCTTTTCGACGACTGCCGGCATGAATGCAAGTCCGCCACTGCCCTGGGTTACCTGTTGCCGTCGGCTGGTCCACGGCCGCCGCCACCCCGGCCGCTCCGGTCTTCGCGATTGACCGTGCCGTCGCGGTTGCGATCCATGCGGTTGAAGCGTTCCTTGGCGGCGCCGAGGAACTGATCGCGCGTAACGCTACGCGCCTTGTCGGCTTCTGGACCGAACCGATGGATGAAGCGGGCGACGCGATAACTGACCATCTCCTTGCGCATGGCGTCAGAATCGGCCTGGTCGACCGTTCCGTCCTTGTTGTGGTCCATGCGCTGGAAGCGCTCATTCGCACGGGCCGCGAATTCTTCGAGCGTGACGGCTCCATCCTTATTGGCATCGGTGCCGCGAAGCTGGCCGAACATCCTCATGCCGCGATGGCCACGCCCGCGCATGCCTTGACGGTCGCCGTTGCCAGCCAGGATATTGCGCCCCCTGAGCATCGGCGGCAGGTCCGCATCGGTTATCCGGCCATCATTGTTGAGGTCGATTTGCTGGAACCGGCGCTGCAGGGACTGGTCGAACTCGGCCTTAGTCACCTTGCCGTCATTGTCCTGATCGAACCTGCGGATCATGCCCATTCCCATGCGCATGCCACCGCCGCGCCGGCCACGCCTGCCCTCACGGCGCTCGGTGAACCGGGCCTCGATTTCGCTCGCGTCGAGCACGTTGTCGCCATTCTTGTCGAAGCGTGCAAAGCGCTCCCGCGCCCTCGTCTCGATGTCCTCTAGCGTCATCTCGCGATTTCGCGCACCGCGCCCGCGACCTTCGCGCCAGCCGTGCCCTTCATGGCCGTCTCCGCCGCGTCCGAACCCGCGATGATGACCCCGGCCGTGATCGCCGTGGGAATCGTGACCCCGCCAGCCGTCGCCGCCTCGTCGGCCCTCGCCGGTCTGCGCGATGGCTGCAGCACCGCCAATGAGTGCAAGAGCGCCGACGACGAGGATAGTTTTACCATTCTTCATTGGGAAATTCTCCGAATTTGCTGTCGGGAGGGCCCGGCGAAGACCCAGTTACCCGATATAACGGGTGGAAAGGCATGATCCGTCGCTCATCGGGCTAGCGAACGATTTCGTCGAATGCCTCAGCGCATTGCGCCAGTGTCGATGCCAGATGCCGTTCCAGATGTTCGAAGCTCGGAGCGTCGGTAGCCCGCGCCAGCAGCGCCTTTAGCCCATCGGGTGCCGTGTCCGGCACGAATGCGCCATCGATGCACAGCCTTACGATGTGGGTAAGGTTGTGAAGGAGTTCCGCCGCCGGCAGCAGCACCGACGCATGCCTTTGGTCGAGCAGCCCGCAACGTTCGAGTTTGCGCAACGCCGCGGCGGTGTTCTGGTCGAGGACTTCGGGATGCTCGGCGGCATGAACGAGTTGCAGGAATTGCGTCGCGAACTCGAGATCGACCAGGCCGCCACGCACCTGCTTGATATCCCAGATGTTCGTGCTTCCCTTTTCAGCGGCGATCCTCGCCCGCATTTCCTGCACGTCCGCGGCGAGCTTTGCCCGGTCACGCTTCCGCACCAGTGCCTCGCGGCATGCAGCTTGCACTTGCGTGCGCAACTCGAATGGCCCGGTCAGCACCCTCGCCCGCGTCAGCGCCATGTGCTCCCAGGTCCAGGCACTTTCGTTCTGATAGGTGATGAAGCTCTCTAGGCGTGTCGCCACCGGTCCCTGCTGGCCCGACGGCCTGAGGCGCATGTCGACCTCGTACAGGTAGCCTTCCGCCGTTGGTGCCGAGAGTGCGCTGATCACGCGCTGCGTCAGGCGCGCGTAGTATTGTCCGACGGCGAGCCCCTTCGATCCCGTCGACTGCACCGCATCCTTTGCAGCGTCGTAGACGACGATGAGGTCGAGGTCCGAGGCTGCTGTCATCTCGCGACCGCCGAGCTTCCCCATCGCCAGGACCACTGCGCCACCACCCGGAACTTCGCCGTGGAGTGCATTGAACTCGGCTTCGACAGCGGCCTGCATAGCGGCGATCAACTGCTCGGCAAGCAGCGTGTAGGCCGGTCCCGCCTGCTGGGCCCCGATAATGCCGGTGAGAAGGCGCACGCCGATCAGGAACATCTGCTCGTTGCCGACGATTCGCGCCCGGTCCAGCAGGTCCTGGAAATCGGTCGCGCCGCCGAGTTCGTCGTTCAGTAACGCCTCGAGCTCGTCCGCCTGCGGCAGAATTCCGATGACGCGCGGGTCGAGTACGGCGTCGAGCACTCGCCTGCGCCGCCCGAGTATGCGCGCAAGCCTGGGAGCAGAGCCCATGATGTCCGCGACGAGTCTGAGCAGGTTGGGGTTTGCACGGAGAAGCGAGAACAACTGCACGCCGGTCGGCAGATTGGCGAGGAAACGGTCGAAACCGGCGAGCGCAGCATCGGGATCTGCCGTCTCGGCAAGCGCCTCGATCAGCACCGGTTGCACCTCCGTGAGCCGCTCCCGCGTCCGCGCGCTGCGAACCGCCGCATAACGACCTCGATGCCAGCCGCGCACGGTAGCGATGACCTGCGACGGCTGCGAGTATCCGAGGTTGGCCAGCGCCTCGAGTGTGCCCGGATCGTCATCCTCGCCGGCGAAAACCATGTTGGCGCCCTTGCGCGTCAGCTCCGGCACGCTCTCGAACAGCGCAGCATACTGCGTCTGAACTTTCTCCAGAACCGCGACCAGTTCCAGTGATAGTTCGTCGACACTCCGGTAGCCGGCAAAATGCGCAAAACTTTCGAGCGCCTCCGGTGCCGCCGGCAGCGTATGCGTCTGGTCGTCTGCGACCATCTGCAACCTGTGCTCGATCGTCCTGAGATAGACGTAGGCTGCGGCGAGTTCGTCCCGCGCCTCAGGCTCGATCCATCCGCGTTCGGCCAGTCGTGCCAGCGCCACGAGTGTCTGTGGCGCCCTCAGTTCTACTTGTCGCCCGCCGGCTATGATCTGCTGCGTTTGCGCAAAGAACTCGATCTCGCGGATGCCGCCTCGGCCGACCTTGATGTTGTGGCCGGCGACGCCGATGACGGCGAACCCCCTGTGTGCATGGATCTGCCGCTTCATCGCGTGCACGTCGGCAATGGCGGCGAAGTCCAGGTACTTTCGCCACACGAATGGCGCGAGTTCGGCGAGTAGCTCGTTGCCTGCCTCCGTGTCGCCAGCAACGGCGCGCGCCTTTATCATCGCCGCCCGTTCCCAGTTCTGCCCGAAGCTCTCGTAGTAGTAGAGCGCAGCCTCGCGAGATAATGCGACCTGGGTCGCGCCCGCGTCTGGCCTGAGCCTGAGGTCGGTGCGGAACACGTAGCCGTCGCCCGTGCGCTCCTGCATGATCTTGACGAGTTCCCGTGTCATCCGCACGAAGAAGTTCTGCAACTCAAGGCCATCTTTCAGATGCGCTCGTTCGGGATCGAAGAAGATGATAAGGTCTATGTCGCTCGAATAGTTGAGCTCGCCGGCACCGTACTTGCCCATGCCGAGCACGATGAGGCCGGAGCGCCGGGCGGCGCCCTCCGATATGTCCGTCCATTGCCCTTTCTGGATCGCCTGCCCGAACAGGAATTCCAGCGCAGCGGCGAGCGCCGTGTCGGCCGTGCGCGTCAGCGCCCCGGTAACCTTTTCCAGTGGCCACGCGCCGGAAATGTCGGCCAGTGCCGTCAACAGCGCCACTTCGTTCTTGTATGCGCGCAGCGCCGCCATGATTTCGGCAATGCTGGAAGCGCTCTTGCCCGCCTCCAGCGCTGCCATCGACAGTGCGTCAAAATGATCCTCGGGCGGCGTCTGCAGGATACGGATGAGCCTCGGCACGTCGCGCTGGGCAAGGCCCGTTAGATAGGGCGAGCCCGACAACACGCCCGCGAGCAGATTTTCGACAGGCGCGAGGTCCAGTACCTCCCCGCCCTCTATGCCCGCCGCCGCAGCCCGTAGCTCTGCGAGCGACAGGCGAACGCGCTCCTCGCCCGACACCACCGGCGCCCGTACGGCGAGTTCGTGGAGTGGTTGCTTCTGCCTCTCGACCATCTGGATTGCTCCCGCAGTGTGCCAGTCCGCTCGACCAGGGGCCGGACGCCACGATTGGGTCAGCCGGTGATGCGCGTCCTCGGCAGTATAAGCGAAATCCTGAGGCCTGGTGCATTGTCCTCGAGCCGCACCCTGCCGCCGCTGAGCCGCGCCACGGCAGCGACCAGGCTGAGGCCGAGACCCGTGCCCGGCTTGGACCTGCTCTTCTCTAGCCTGACGAAGCGCTCGAACACGCGCGAGCGTTCCTCCGCCGGAATTCCGGCCCCCCTGTCGGTAACCGTGATGGTCACATCGCCGGCGGCCGCCTCTACGAGCACCGAGATGTCGTCCTCACCGGACGCCGCGGTGTCGTGACGACCATACTTGAGAGCATTGTCGATCATGTTGGCGACCGCCTGCCCGACGAGATGTCGGTTGGCGGTCACGAGCGCTCCGTGCACCGTATGCCGTTCGTCGAAAGTGAAGATGCGGCCCTGCTCGTCGGCGACCGGCTGGTAGAGATCCACGAGATCGGAGACCAGCGCCGCCACATCTATCGTCTCCGACTGGTCATCCTGCGAACCTGCTTCGAGCTTTGCGATGAGCAGCAGCGCATTGAATGTCTTGATGAGGTCGTCTGCTTCCTCGGTCACGCGCTCGAGGGCCGCCCGGTGGTCGCCCCCTTGTGGTTCGCTGAGTGCGGCCTCCGCATGATTGCGCAGACGCGTCAGGGGCGTCTTTAGGTCGTGTGCGATGTTGTCCGAGACCTCCTTGAGTGAGGCCAGGAGTCTCTCGATCCGGGCGAGCATCTGGTTGAGGTCGGCCGCCAACTGGTCCAGTTCGTCGCCTGTGCCGGTCACCGGCACGCGTTCGGCGAAGCGCCCACCCATGATCGAGCGTGCCGTAGCCGATATCGCCCCGATCCGAGAGAGTACGAACCGGCTTGCCAGGAGGCCGCCTGCGAGTCCAGCCAGTGCAAGGCCGAGGAAGCCGGCGAGGAATAGCTTGCCGATCCGGTAAGCGAGGCGCCGCTGCTCGTCGAGGTTGCGCCCGATGAGCAGCGCAAGCCCGTGAGGCAGGCTTATCGCTGCTCCGGCACCGAGGAGGGATCGGCCGCCCTCGGCACCGCCAATCTCGAAGCGAAACGTGCCACCGGGCCCGTCGGGCTGGATTTCCGACGGCCAGGAGCCGACGTTACCAGCAATCTTCTTGCCATCCCGGTCGACCAGCAGGTAGAGGCGATCTCCTTGCGCCTCGAGGCGCGCCTCGATGAGCCTTGCAAGAAACGGTGCACCGCCGGCATTCGCCGCGATCCTGAGATCCTTCACCTCTGTCGCTATGGCACCCGTGATCTGTCTGGCGACGATGCCGCTCGTCTGAAGATAAATGGCGATGAACACCAACGCGCTCGCGAACAGCGCAATGCCGACGTAAAGCGCCGTCATCCGGAACGTCATCGTGCGGGAAAGTCTGGCGAGCGCGCTCACGAACCCCTGTCCACCCGCGCCGCTCTTGATGCCTGGATCGGCTGACGCATCGTCCCTGTCGGCGGCCAAGGTCACGGTGCATCTTCCCGCATGATGTAGCCCGCACCGCGGACCGTGTGCAGGAGTTGCGCATCGAAGCCCTTTTCGATCTTCGAGCGTAGCCGCGAAATGTGTACGTCGATGACGTTTGTCTGCGGATCGAAATGGTAGTCCCAGACCTGCTCGAGCAGCATTGTCCGCGTCACCATCTGGCCCTTGTGGCGCATCAGGTACTCGAGCAGCTTGAACTCTCGAGGCTGCAGCAGGATCTC
Source organism: Pseudomonadota bacterium (assembly GCA_046048295.1). Lineage (GTDB taxonomy): Bacteria > Pseudomonadota > Alphaproteobacteria > Rhizobiales > Hyphomicrobiaceae > CBDCWA01. Next base: position 5,825 of record JBJOGJ010000035.1, read on the forward strand.
TCGCCCGCCGCGCGTTACTTGCCGTGTGAGACGGTCGAGCACGAGGTCGCCGACCTGGTAGCGGGTGTCCTGCTCGTCGGGCTGTGCCCTCCTGTTCAGGGCTTCGAGGCGTGCGAGCAGTTCGGTGAAGGCGTAGGGCTTCGTGAGATAGTCGTCGCCTCCGGCCTTGAGACCTTTGACCCTGTCGTCGACGTCGCCGAGCGCGGAGAGAATCAGCACCGGGGTTCGACTGCCTTCGGCGCGCAGCGTACGGATGATGGACAGCCCGTCGAGGTCGGGCAGCATGCGGTCGACCACGAGCGCGTCGTAGGAGTTGTCACGCGCCTGCTGCAGTCCCGCCGGGCCGTCGTAGGCGGCATCGACGGTGTGGCCCGACTCTGTCAGTGCCTTGACCAGATAGCGTGACGATTCCTTGTCGTCCTCGATCACCAGCACCCGCATATCGTTCTCCCCGGGCTGGATGACATCTGGGCGGCGCCGGGAACCTGTCCCCGGCTCGCCGCCGCAGTGCAAGTGTTGGCGGACCGGAAACCTGCGTGCAGGGACGGCAGGCCTCCGGGCAGTGGCATCAGCCCTTCTCGATATCTACGAAAACCAGACGGCGCTGATTCTTCGAGCGCACGCCGAGCATGACCTTCGGCCGCTTGTTTGCCTTGGCCTGCTTGATGATCTGCTCGATCTCCGGGACGGTGTTGACCGGCTGCTGATTGGCGTGAGTGATCAGGTCGCCGACGCTGAGACCGCTCTTGGCAGCAGCACCGTCCGAATCGATGTCGGTGATCTTGAGCCCCTTCTCCGCACCGCTGGCGATAGGCTCCAGCGTGAGGCCGAGCGCGGCCGAGTCCACAGTCTTGGTCGGCGCTTTCGGACCGTCGAGCTTGGCAACCTGGGAGCTGCTGGTCGGGAACGTGCCGAGCATGACCTTGATCGTCTGCTCACGCCCGCCGCGGAACACGGTGATGTCCACGGTCGTACCCGGCGAGAACTCTGCGATCTTCAGAGACAGATCCTTGCTGCTTTCGATTGGCTTGCCGTTGATGGCCTTGATCACGTCGAAATTGTTGAGGCCGCCCTTGGCTGCCGGCCCATCGTCGGTCACTTCGGCAACGAGTGCGCCCTTTTCATCCTTCAGGCCCAGGCTCTGCACAGTGTCCTTGTCCACGTTGCGGATTTTCACGCCGAGCCAGCCGCGCGTGACGGTGCCTTTCGTCTTGAGCTCTTCGATGACCCGTTTGGCCGTTGCCGCAGGCACTGCGAACGCGATGCCGACGTTGCCGCCTGACGGGCTGTAGATTGCGGTGTTGATGCCGACCACCTCACCGTCGAGGTTGAACGTCGGCCCACCGGAGTTGCCACGGTTCACCGCCGCATCGATCTGCAGGTAGTCGTATGGGCCGGAGCCGATGTCACGGGCAAGAGCCGAGACGATGCCAGCCGTCACCGTTCCGCCAAGTCCGAACGGGTTGCCGACCGCCAGAACCCAGTCGCCGACACGAGCCGGCTTCTCGGTGAGCTTCACAAACGGAAAGTTGCGCTTGGTCTTGATCTTGAGTAGCGCGAGATCGGTGCGCGGATCGGTGCCGACGAGTTCCGCATCGAGCTTCTCCTTCTGGTCGAAGGAAACCGTGATCTGGTTTGCGCCGTCGATGACGTGGTTGTTCGTGACCACATAGCCGTCCGCCGAGATGACGAAGCCGGAACCGGTAGCGGCTCGCCGCGGAGTAGGCGCGTTGTTGAAGTTGCGCGGCATGTTCTTGAAGAACTCGTTGAGGGGATGGTCTTCAGGCAGGTCGGGGAAGAATTCCTGCAGACCGCGCTGGTTGGGTTTGCTGCGCTGTGAAGTTGTGACCCGTCCGCCGTTGGTGGCGTTGATGCTGACGACGGCGGGTTTCACCCTCTCGACGATGTCCGCGAACGAAAGCGGCGCCCGGCTGAGCTGGCTCGCTGCCGGCGTCTTTTCGCTGGAGAAGAGTTGCGCCTGCGCCGGCGTGGGGGGCGACGCGAGCAGTGCCAGGGCGAGGCCGCCTGCGGCACCGAGTGCGATCGATTTGGTGCGGATGTTTGTCATTGCTGCTCCATGAGTGTTGGGCGCGCTCTCCTGATGGAGTGGGCGGGACGTATCGGCGTTCCCGTCGTGCGTACCAGCTTCACCCTTACATGGCGCTTTCCGCGCCATTAACAATCGGTAATGTGTCAGGCTTTGGAATTGTCCAGGATCTGCTTCAGGCGCGCCTGCTCCTCGGGATTGAGCGGTTCCGGGGCATTGCGTTCCCCCGCCCGCCGCCTGGTGCGGGAGTAGACGAATAGCCCCGCCAACAGGAGAACCGCGAAGGGCGCCAGCCAAAGTAGGAGCGTGTGGATGCCAAATCGTGGGCGCAGTAGTACGAACTCGCCGTAGCGGGCGACGATATAGTCGATGACCTGCTTGTCACTGTCTCCGTTCTTGAGACGTTCTCGAACAAGTACGCGAAGGTCCTTGGCGAGTGGCGCATCGGAGTCGTCGATGGACTGGTTCTGGCAGACGAGGCACCTGAGCTCCGCCGAAAGCTTTCGCGCCCGGGTTTCAAGCGCCGGGTCCTTCAGGACCTCGTCCGGGGAGACCGCGTGTGCCGGCAGCACGGCGGACCATAGAACGAGCACTGCTGCACAGATACGGCAAAGCCAGCCGGCGCTGCTCATTCCGCCGCCTCCGCCGCCACCTGCCGTCGCCCGCTCGCCCGCCGGGGCGCCCCCACCCGCAGCCGCCGGTCCGAGAGCGATAGCAGGCCGCCGAGGAACATGATGATGGTGCCGATCCAGATGAGGCGAACCAGCGGGTTGAAATAGAGCCTCACTGCAAAGCCGCCGTTCGGTTGTGGATCGCCGAGCACGGCATAGAGGTCGCCCCGCCAGGAAACCCAGATACCGGCTTCGGTCGTCGGTTGCGGTGGCTGGTCGTAGACACGCTTTGACGGCGCAAGCGTAGCAACGATGTGGTCGCCGGACTTGACCTCGAACTGTCCGACCTGTGCCTGCCAGTTGGGGCCGCGCTCGGGTGCCACGCCTCTGAAATTGATCTGATAGCCTGCGATCTCCGTCGTCTCGCCAGGCTTCATCGCAAGGATCTTCTCGCTCTGCCAAGCGCTCGTCGCCACGATGCCGATGACCATGACACCGACGCCGAAGTGAGCCGTTGCGGTGCCGAGGACGGATCTTGGAAGCCCCCTGAGACGCGCCATGGAATCGCCGAGCGACGCTGTGCCGAGCCGCGTCCGGTAGACCAGTTCCGCCAGAGCTCCGAGCACGACCCAGATCCCGACCGCCATGGCGAGTGGCGCCAGCACCGGCCCCCTGTATGCCACCGCGTAGATCGTAACGGTAGCCATGCCGGTCGCTGCGGCGACCCATGTGAGCCGCTGTGCCGCCGCATAGAGATCGCCGCGCTTCCAGGCCAGCATCGGCCCGAACGGCAGCGCGATCAGCAGTGGGATCATCAGCGGCACGAAAGTCAGGTTGAAGTAGGGTGCGCCGACTGAAATGGTGAAGCCTGCGGCCTCTGCAGCGAGCGGATAGAGAGTGCCCATGAGCACGGTCGCGCAGGCCGTCGTCAGCAGAATGTTGTTGAGGACGAGGCTGCCCTCGCGGCTGATGGGTGCGAAGACGCCGCCGGAAGAGAGTGACTGGGCGCGCCACGCGAACAGCGAAAGCGAGCCGCCAACGAACAGCAAGAGGATGAACAGGATTGCCACCCCGCGCGCCGGGTCTACGGCGAAAGCATGCACCGAGGAAAGCACGCCGGAGCGGACCAGGAATGCCCCCATCAGTGACAGCGAGAAGGCGAGGATGGCAAGCAGGATGGTCCAGACCTTCAGGGACTCGCGCTTTTCCATCACCACTGCCGAGTGCAGCAGCGCCGTTGCCGCCAGCCAGGGCATGAAGGATGCGTTCTCGACGGGGTCCCAGAACCACCAGCCGCCCCAACCGAGTTCATAGTAGGCCCACCACGAGCCCATCGCGATCCCGACCGAGAGAAACATCCACGCAGCGAGCGTCCAGGGCCTGACCCAGCGTGCCCACCTGGCGTCGATTCGCCCCTCTATGAGTGCTGCCACGGCGAAGGAGAAGCAGATGGAAAGACCGACGTAGCCGGCGTAGAGGAACGGCGGGTGCAAGGCCAGCGCCGGATCCTGCAGGATCGGGTTCAGTCCCTGCCCGTCGAGCGGCGGCGGATCGAGCCGCGTGAACGGGTTCGACGTCAACAGGATGAACAGTAGGAACGCCACCGTGATCGATGCCTGTGTACCGAGCACGTAGGCCTTGAGCCGCACCGGCAGGTTCTGGCCGAACATGGCCACCGCTGCCCCGTACAGCGCCAGTATCAGCACCCAGAGCAGCATCGAGCCCTCGTGGTTCCCCCACACGCCGGAGATCCGGTAGACCAGCGGTTTGGTCGAGTGCGAGTGCTCGGCCACCAAGGACGCTGTGAAGTCGGAGACGACGAAGGCGTGCGTCAGTGCGAGGAACGCCGCGAGCAGCAGCACGAACTGCACGACCGCTGCATCGGATGTCGCTCTCAGCAAAGCGTCATTGCCGAGCCGCGCTGCCGCGATGGGCAGCGCCATCTGCGCCAGCGCGACGGCAAGAGCGAGCGCGACCGCAAAATGTCCGATCTCGATGATCACGCGAATTCCTCCCTAGCTGCCCGAGCCGGGCGCCGTCTTCTGTACTTCGCCCTGCCCCTGCCAGACGCCCTTTTCCTTGAGCGCCTTTGCAACCTCGGGCGGCATGTAGTTTTCGTCGTGCTTGGCGAGCACGGTCTCGGCAACGAATGCCCCGGCGACCGTCAGCTTGCCCTCCGCAACCACGCCCTGGCCTTCACGGAACAGATCGGGCAGCACACCTTCGTAGGTCACGTTGATCGTCTTGATCGTGTCCGTGATTGCGAATGAAACCTTCGTACCTTCGCCACGCTTTACCGAACCATTGGCGACGAGGCCGCCCAGCCGGATGCGCTGGCCTGGCTCGATCTTCTTCGCGGCGATGTCGGAAGGAGAGTGGAAGAACACGATCGTGTCCCTGAGTGCGAACAGCACGAGTATGCTGGCGATCGCCAGCACGCCGACGCTTACGCCGATGAGCACCGCGCGTCTCTGCTTGCGTGTCATCGCTGCGCTCCGAATGTGACCGTTGTGTCCGCTTCGATTATCACGACTGAAGTCCCAGTTGTCTCGCCCAGTCTTCGATTGCCGCAAGGCTCTTCGCATTGCCTGCAAGGCCTTTGCGGGCTTCTGCAAGCGCCGCCAGTGCTTTCTCCCGCTGGCCGAGTACCATGTAGGACCGCATGAGCTTTTTCCAGCCCTCCACGTCGCGGCCGTCTTCTTTCAGGCGCGCTGCGAGCCCCGCCACCATGTTCTCGATCATTGCGCCGCGTTCACCGGCACTCATGTCTTGCGCCGCAGCAGCATCCGCCGCCGTTGGTCCGCGAGGTGCGTCCTGGACACCGAGCCTCTTCTTGAGCCCATCGAGTCGCGCCACCACGAGCGGCCGCCATTTCGCGTCGGCCGGCGCCTCTTCGAGCAGTGCGGTGAAGTCGCGAGCGGCTTCTTCCAGCTTGCCGTCCTGCTCCTTTGCCACGGCAATCCAGAACCTTGGCTCCGGCGCCTCCGGGGACAGCGTAAGAACGTTCTCGTAGGCTTTGCGCGCGGTTTCCGTCACCACGCCGTCGTTGGCGAGGATGGTTGCCTGGGCGAGCCCTGCAAGCCGCCCTGGGGACTCACCGAGTATCCGCCCCGCCCTCGTGTAGGCGTTTGCGGCATCGCGAAAGCGTCCCTGGGTCATGTAGACGGGCGCGATGACGTCCCAGCCTCGTCCATCTTCGGGGTGTTCCCTGAGCCGCTTCTCGACCATCGCGATGAGGTCGGAGACCCGCGCATCCTTTGCCATGCTGGCAGCCACGCGCTCGGCCAGTGGCTGGCCCTGCAGCCACGGTTTGCCGCCGATCAGATAGATGCCGACGGCGATCAGGGTGACGACCGCGCCGAGCCCCACTGCGATGTTGCCCGGCAGGCGGTGTTCGCGATCCTCTGCGGAGGCGGCGGCATCGGCCGCGGCGATCAGCCGTCGCGAAATCTCGATACGCGCACCTTCCGCCTCGGCCTCGGTGATGAGCCCACGGGCCAGGTCTGCCTCGACTTCGTCAAGTTGATCCCGGTAGATCGCCGTGTCTGGACCTTCGCCCGCTTCAGCTTGGACGGGGCCGCCCCGCCCCGCGAGCGGGCGCAGCATCGCCATTAAGGCGGCAGCCGTCATGACGGCAAAGATCAGCCACACCAGCATGTCCAAGTCCGTTCCCCGCAGCAGATGTTGCGTTTAGGGAATAGGTGTAGCGAGCCCATACGGCAAGGGCAGGGCGCCGTTAAGTGACCCAGTGTCGCGAATTTTGCGCTGCGGGCGCCGCCGGCTGGCCCGGTCTGTCAACCAACGTTCTGCCAGGTGCCGTCCGGATTCCGGCAGGCAAGGCCGCGCATCACCTGCGGCCTTCCATCTATGAAGATCCGGTGGGTGTATTCGCGGCAGTTCTGGCCGCCGCGGTCGAACGGCGCCCCGGGCACCACCTCGCCGTAGCGGCCATTGTCCGGGTTGCGCCACGGGATCCGCTCGCCTGAACGCCCCCGCTCCAGCGCTGCGAATTCGGCCTGCTGCGCCAGGAGACGGTCCTGCCGGTCGAGCGAGCGCCCGATCTCGTTGCCGACGATTCCGCCCACGACCGCACCGATTGCTGTCGCTGCAATGCGCCCACCGCCTCGGCCGACCTGGTTGCCCAGGATGCCACCGGCGATTGCGCCGACCGCCAGGCCGGTATCGGCCTTAGTAGGCCCGTCCGGTCCGCATCCGGCGAGCGTAAGCGACAGGCAGAGCCCTGCGGCAGCAATGATCCTGTGCATCATCTTCCCCATGGCTATGAGCGTCTTTCCCTGTAGGTCCGTTGCCTCCCGATGTGAAGGCAACGAGCGGGAAGATGCAGTATCGTCAGCCGAGCCCTATCGAGCCGGATTCGGGCAAAAGTGCGGCCCGGGGGGACGGAAACCTGATCCATCCCACACGATTTATGAGCGAGTGTTGCAGCGCGGCAGGCGAACCCGAGAGCGAACGGCCAGGTCGGCGCTGGGTAGTTTCTTGCGCAATTGGCGGCCTACGCGGCTGGCAGCTCGAGGATCGCCTTCAAGCCGCCATGGCCCGAGGCCTCGAGCCGAAACCCGCCCTCGTACGACGTCGCAAGATCCGTGACGATGGACAAGCCCAGTCCGGAGCCGGGCTTCGTCTCGTCCAGTCTGAGGCCGCGCTTGCCGAGCCTGGCGCGCTGCGAATCGCTGAGGCCCGGCCCGTCGTCCTCGACAGTGATGACAAGCCGCCTGCGCCCCGTCCTGGCAGTCGTCGCCGTCGGCTCAACGGCCACGTGGACAGTACCGTTCGCCCACTTGCAGGCATTGTCCATGAGGTTTCCGAGCATCTCTTCGAGGTCGTGCTGCTCACCCTGGAATTTCGCATTCTCCGGACAGCTGACACGGATCACGATGCCACGATCGCGATAGATGCGCTCAAGCGCGCGCTGCAGGGACATCGTCACCGGCATGATCTGCGTCACACGGCCCACCGTGCCGGTTCGTGCCACCATCCGCGCTCGATCCAGGTAGAGGCTCACCTGGTCACCCATGATGCGGGCCTGCTCGGCGACCTTTTTTGCAAACTGGCTCTCTTTCTCGGCAGCCTCATTCGTAATGACGGAAAGTGGCGTCTTGAGCGCGTGAGCGAGATTCCCGACCTGGGTCCTGGCCCGCTCGATGATGCTCTGGTTGGACTCGATGAGTGCGTTGAGTTCCACTTGAAGCGGTACGATTTCCGCCGGCAGTTCGCCCTCGAGTTTCTCGGCATCGCCGGAGCGGATGTCCGCCAGGCCCTTCTCTATGGCCCGGAGCGGCAGCAGTCCGAAATGGACCTGGAATAATGTCACCGCCACCAGCCCGAGGCCGGCCAGGGAGAGCGCCGTGGCGAGCCTTGTCGTGAACAGCGAGACCCGAGCCTCCAGCCAGTCGAGTGGTGCCGCTACCGTGAACGAGAAATTTCGCGCAGCCGCGCCGCTGCCGATTGTATGCACCGTCTCTGCGATACGAAGTTCCTGCTCGTTCGGGCCCTCGACGTTGAGCCATCTGAGACCCTGCGGGTCGGCATCGACGTCCTCCAGAAGTGGCGAGGGGAGGGTGCCGGTGGCGAGCGAGGCGGACACGAACCGTGGGCCCTTCGTCGGCGGAATGGGCTTTATCTGCCAGTACCAGCCGGACTGGCTGATCTCGAACAGGGGCTCGCCGATATTCTTCGGAAGCGTGGGAATGCCATCCACGTTGTCGACGCTATCCGCGACGATGACTGTGAGCAGCGTCTTCATTCGGTCGTCGAAGCTGCTTTGCACCTCGTCGCGATAGAGCGAGTGAATGATCAGCCCGGCCAGTGGCAGGACGATGAGCGTCCAGACCGCCGCCGTTGCAAATAGCCGGAAGGCGAGCGAATTAAGCTTCATCGCCGTCTTTGGAGAGGCGGTAGCCGAGCCCGCGGACGGTTTTTATGAGGTCGCCGGGGATCTTCTTCCGAAGACGGCCGATGAACACCTCGATCGTATTGCTGTCGCGGTCGAAATCCTGGTCGTAGAGATGCTCGACGAGTTCAGTCCGGGAGACGACCCTCTCGTTGTGGTGCATCAGGTACGCGAGGAGCCTGTACTCGTGCGATGTGAGCTTGATCGTTTGGCCCTCGTACGCCACACGCGCCGTCTTCGTGTCGAGCCGGAGCGGACCGCACTCGATCTCGCTGCTCGCATGTCCGCTCGCGCGGCGCATCTGCGCCCTGACGCGCGCCAGCAGTTCCTCCATGTGGAAAGGCTTGGCGACGTAGTCGTCTGCGCCAGCGTCCATGCCGGCCACCTTGTCGCTCCACCGGTCGCGGGCGGTGAGTATGATTACCGGCATCTTCCGGCCCGAGCGGCGCCACTGCTCGAGGACCGATATTCCGTCCATTTGCGGCAGCCCAAGGTCGAGCACGACGAGGTCGTAGGGTTCCGTGTCGCCCAGGAAGTACCCCTCCTCGCCGTCTTTGGCCGAATCGACGGCATAGCCGGCATCCGACAGCGCCTGCACTAGCTGCCGATTAAGATCGGGATCATCTTCTACGACGAGAACGCGCACCCACAATCCTCCGTTGTCCGGTTATCGGGCGGAACGATTGATTATATCGCTTCCAAGGCCGCATCGAAAGGCCTTGTCTGAGTCTGTTACGGCCGTGCGTTGATGATATGTGTTCCAAGCCGCCCGTTACCCTTCTTCACCACCACACGGTAAACGTAGGTTTCGGGCGTCTTGCAGAGTACGGCCTTCAGCAGCTTGCCATCGTGCTTCGTTGCCACCTGGACCGTAAGCCGGTCGAGTGGGATCAGTCCCTCTCTGTGCGCGACGGGTGCCGCCGCCGACCAGTCCGCGTAGCAGGCCAGCGATTGCGACGCGGCTGCAGGCGCGGCCGCCGAAGCTGGCAGCAGCAGGGCGATGGCAACAAGGGCGGCAGGGGCATTGATATTTGCTTTCATGCCGACGCTTATCCCAACCCTCGGCTTAACCAGCCATGAACGGCCACGCCGCCGTCACAACTAGAGGCGAAGCGTCACCTGCTTCGAGACGAGCCGCGTGGAAGCGCGCGCCCGCCCCTGGATCACCATCAGCGTCCCGACGAGCCCGCCGACAGCCTGGGCGATCTGCACCACCTGTTCGCCGAGCAGCACGACGAGTTCGCTGGTGACGTTGAGGCCGAAGAGAGGCGCCACTACCGGCAGCACGGTCGATAGCCCTGTGATGAGCGAACCCCAGATGGTGAGCGATTCGCCCCACCACTTCTCTCCCGATTCGCTGCTCGCGGAATGTTGCGTGTCCATGTGCTTGTCTCCTGTCGTTTGCTTGGTTTTCGAACTGCTCCGAGGCCCCTCGTCATCGCCTTTCAGGGCTTTCGCAGCCGCCAGTGTCTTGTCGACGCGATTGAGCCAGCCCCGCCCGAACCGCCAGAAATGCGACAGCTTGCGATAGCGGCGGCGTCTGATCTCTGCGTAGGTTTCGACGAGCCGGTGGGCGTCGGCACGCCAGACCGCGGCCCTGGTAAGGGGCCCGATGCTGCCGTCGACATCGACGCCGGCCGCCTCCTGCAGCATGCGCGCCGCCGTGCCGACGCCTTGGTTGACTGCGGCGTCGAAGTGAAAGAGCGCGACCGGCCGCGGCAGGTCCTGTGCCTTCGACGGCCGCCAGTAGCGAGACCGGTAGATCTCCGTTTCGGTCTCCCTGGAGATTGCCTTGATCTGCTTCTTGAGTTCTCCAACCGTGTCCGCGCTAACCGCGATGCCCTTGTGGGCCGCCAGCGTGGCAAGTGTGATGCCGAGATTTGTCGGACCGCCGGGATCGTAGGGATCGTCCGTATAGCCGCCTTCCATTTCGAGCACATGCCGCAACGCCGTATCGAACACGCTCTCTGCGACCTCTCCCGCCCCGGTCTCCGGCAGCCTCAATCCGAGCAGTCGCGACTTTTCGATCCACATCAGGTTGACGCTGTCGGACTGGTTGCCGCCAAGCAATAGGATGTGCGAGCCGTTCTCGGCGATCCAGAAACCGACGTGCCCTGCTGCAGCGTCGATCCCCCGCGTGAACACAGCGACGGCGCCGGTGCGCGGCTTCTCCGTTGCTCGTCCCCATCCGAGATAGGAACGCGCCATGAGCGAGCGCGTGCACCTGTATCCGGCGCGCTCCAGGCAGGCACCAACGAAAGCCGCACACCAGGCGACCTCATCGCTTCTGATCCCCGCGTGACCGGCATCTCGATACAGCGCCACGATACGCGCATTGTGATTGGAACCCGCAATTTCGCGCTGGCCGTACTCGCGCCACGCCTCGGCCATCCAGGCTGGCTGCATGTTCACCTCGCTGCTGTCGGATTGAAGGAATTCGTCAGACCGTTGTCCGAAGCACGTTGCCGCGGCCGAAGCTGGCATTGGTCTGGTAGATCGCCACGCGGACGCTTGCCTGCACCGCACCGAAGTCCTCGATCTGCTCGCCAGCGCCGTACGTCGCGGACGTCGTGCCCGTACTGATCGTGCGCACCACGTCGTCGCCATCGAGGATATCGACCTCATAGCGTTCGTCGTCTTCGCCGAGCGGCACTTCGATCACGTCCCAGCTGTCGCCGCCGCGTCGCGTTCGTCTGATCCATGAGATCGTGAGATCGCTTCCGCTGCGCACGCCGCGCCCATGCACCGGACTCAACGGCCGCCTCCCGATGCCGGCGAAGGTGTGCTGCCGTGTGTCGTAGGATGCGTGACCGATGTCCCGGTTTGCCGGCCCGAAGCGCCAGTTGAGCGCGAGCCCGACCTCGCCGGCGTACAGGTCCGTGCGCGCCACCGCTGCATTGAGCAGCACGAACCGTGCTCCCGCCGCAAGTTCGTCCGACATTTGGACTTCCGTACCTGCCTGTCCCCGCAGCAGGCGCGACAGCCTGTAGGTGCGCTCGCCGACGAGTTCGGCACGCTCGAACTGCACGACCTCCCACACGCCGTCGGCATGCCTGAGAGCCGCTGCATTGGCGCCCGCGAGCATCTTGAGGTGTGTGGCAGACGCGAGGATGCCGCCATCGAGCTTGACGAGGATGCCGGCGCCTTTGTCGATCCTGCTTGTCGGGCCTCGTCCCAATGGCTCGAGCGTTATGCCGAGCACTGCCGAAGTCCGCGCCGCGGTGGCAATTGTGAAACCTGTGGATTCCGGCGATCGGAAAAAGGCGACGCTCCCCGGCCAAGGCTCGAGCGACGCAGCCACCCAGCCTGCCGTATCGGGCTCTTCGCCCGTTAGGAGCGGGAGGTCCAACAACTCGACGATCGGTTTTCCGGCCTGCGGCGGTTCGGCGACGCGAGGGCGGCGGACCGGAGCGACCGCCATGTCGTAGACGGAGCCATCGAATGCCGATGCCGTGATGTCGCGAGCGCCGTGCTCGTTGATTTCCGTGATCCGGAACAGCCGTTCCCTGTCTCCGCCCCGGAGTGCGACTGTATCTCCCGGCTCGAGCGCCAGTTGCGACGGCCCGAGCCTGAACGTCACCTGTTCACGCGAAGCCCAGCTTTCGAAGAGCCATGCGTCAGCGAGTTCGCCTGCCTGTTCCGGTTCCAGCACCAACGGCAGCTGCGCCTGCGCCAGCCGCCGGCTCGCGCCCGCCAGCCTTCGCCCTTCCGCAACGCCTTGCGCATAGTCCGCATTCGCCTGGATGTAGGTGATCTTCGCCGATTGCGGCAGGTCGGTCTCCTGGCGCCGCGTGATCGTTGCAGCGGCTGTGCCCCGCCTGGTCTCCGCGAGATGGTCCGGTTCGAGGGTGGCGGTAACGCCGCCGGAGCCGCGGTGTCGGAATCGGATTTCTCCCCCGGAGTCTATGGCATCGAAGAAGTAGGCAAGTTCCAGCGGCTGCAGTGCTTCCCGGACACTGAGTATGCGGTCGATGACATACCCCGGCACCATGCCCCTGAGCCCGCTTGCATCGAACGCTTCGAAGCCGCTGTCGGTGAGGATCGCATCGACGGTCTCGGCAAGCGTGCCGTTCGCGACACGGCCGTTCAGCCAGTGGCCGAGCCGCCAGTTGTCGCCGTCGGACCATGTGTCGGTGTCGTAGGGGAACGCCGGGTATGGTCTGGCGTCCCATGCGTAGATGTGTACCCTTTCGGCATCGACCATCGGTCCAGCGTAGACAGATGAAATCGGATTTGAGCTTCCATCGTATCCTGGATGTGCCGGATCGAATGCCTCGACCAGCGCCCGAATGTACTGCCGCTGCATCAGGTCGTCCCGGCGGCCGTCCGAGAAGTGCGGCAGGGCGCTTTCCGAGCTCTTCGGGTCGTAGAAGACGTTCGGCTGGTTTGCACCGTTGTTCACCGCCGGGCAGCCGGTTTCCATCAGCCAGATCGGCTTCGATTGCGGCACCCATGGCGTCGGCGTTGCGCTTTCGACACCGCCCGGCCTGTCATGGTGCGCATTCGACCACCAACCTCGGATGTCCTTGTAGCGGAACACCCAGGGCTTCCCCGCCCCGTCGGTGATCGCCGTCCGCACCTGCGCCGCCCGGTCGGCCTCGCTCGCGTAGTACCAGTCGTAGCCTTCGCCGCCGCTGATGTTCGCCTTCAGGTAGGCGACATCGTAGACCGATTGGGCTCCCGCAACCGCATCGAGATGCTCCCGCCCCGCCCGCCAATCCGCGAGCGGCCAGTAGAGGTCGATACCGATTGCGTCGATGTCGGGTGATGCCCAGAGCGGGTCGAGGTGAAAATAGACGTCGCCGCTACCGTCCTGCGGCTGATGCCCGAAGTATTCGGACCAGTCTGCAGCATACGTTACTTTCGTTTCCGCACCCAGCACCGCCTTCACGTCTGCGGCCAGCTGCGAGAGCGCTGCCACGAACGGATAGGCCAGCGTGCCGTCGCGCACCGTCGTCAGGCTGCGCAACTCCGTGCCGATGACGAAGGCATCGACGCCGCCTGCAGCCTTCGCGAGCCAGGCGTTATGCAGGATGTGCCGTCGATAGCTCCACTCACTGGGACCCGAATAGACGATCTCGCTGCCGGCAATGGAGAAATCGCCCGCCGCTGCGGTGCCGACGAACGCTGCGACCTGCGCCGCTGCAGAAGCCGTCTTGTCCGCGCTCCCGGGCAGGCCTGCGGCCGGATTCACTGTTATCCGTCCCCGCCAGGGATATTCGGCCTGCATGGAGCCGGGCGCATAGGGATTGTCGAGCTCGTTGTTCTCAGCGATGTCCATCAGGATGAACGGTGTCAGGACGACGCGCATTCCCCGCGACTTTAGATCCAGTATCGCCTGGATCACGCTCGCATCCGAGGGTGTGCCGCCGTAGGCCGGCCGTCCATCCTTCTGGCTGACGACGCGTGCTTCCTGTCGCGTCTGCCCGCCGGCTTTCCACACGACAGGTTCCGTCGCCTTGCTATCGCTTTCCGTGCCGGGCCGAATCTCGCAGTGGCCTGCGCGAAGGTCTGTGCCGAACCAGCTCACGACCAGCGAGACCGATCTGGCATTCGGCAGCGTGGCTTCGAGCTGGTCGATACCGGCGAGCCAGTCGGTTGCGGCTTGACGGGTGTGAACGTTCTCGGCTGGACGTGAGTTGCCGCCATCGGTGCGCACGACCGGACCCGTGGCGTATGCGAACTCTCCGGAGCCCGGGATCACGACCACGCCGCGGATATCGTTGTTCAGCCTGTCGACAGCTCTGTGCACCTCGAACGAGAGTTGCGGTATGCGGTTGCCATAGGCCCCGATCGCGAAGTGCTCGAACACGATGTAGGCGACGCCACGGTAGGCCGGAGCGTTGCTGGCGCCCTCGTGTGCCTCGATCAGGCTGTCCGCCTCCTGCGTCTCGCTGCCGGAATGGAGGCGGTAGGAGATGCCGGTGAGCTCGATCTCCTTGCCGTCCGCCCACACGCGCCCGAGTGCCGTGACTTCCCCTTCGGCGAGTGCGATCGCGAAGTTCGCGAAATAGCGGTATTCCGTCTGCGTCACCGCTCCGCCGCCTGTGCCGCCCCCCTTGCCACTGCCGCCGCTCTCGCTCGTGACGAGTTCTTCCTCGTGCTCCGTCGCCCAGATGAGCTGGCCGCCGATACGCGCCCGGCCATAGAGGCGCGGGATCGCAGCGCCCTCCGTCGAACTGGTTACCCGAAGCTCCGACAGCCGCGGACCCGTCACTTCACGCGATTGCCCGGACCCGCCAAACAGCGATTGGTCGATGACTGAGCCTGCGAGCGCGCCAACCTGTCCACCGAGTGCCGCCCCGCCGATGGTGGTACCGAGCACGGCGATGCCTCCGGGAAGCAGTGCCCCGCCCGCGACGGCGCCCGCCGCAGCCAATGCAAGTGTCGCCATTAGTGCTGTGTCCCTGGAAAAGAGAACGCGCCGGCAATCCGCCGCCGCCACCACGCGGACAGCGCGACCTCCGAAACCGCGACGCCTTCCATCGCGTGGATGAAGTGCGCCGGGCCCGTCATGATGCCTGCGTGCTTTGCCACAACGCCCGGTCGCAGCCGGAAGACCAGTACGTCGCCCGCCTCCGCCACTTTCGGATCCAATGCAATGAGATGCCGGGCTGCCCCTGCGAGCAGGCTTTCCGAGCCGTCTGCCTCCGCCCAGTCGCGCGAATATCCCGGTGGCTGTTCCGCCTCGAACCCGTAAAGCTCCCGCCAAACGCCGCGCACCAGCCCCAGGCAGTCGGTGCCGAGACCTTTTGCCGATGCTTGGTGATGATATGCCGTGCCGGCCCAGCTCCGCGCCAGCGCCACGACCTCGGCTTTCGAATGTTTCCGCAGACTGCCGCGGAATGAGGAATGCTCACGCATCGCCGCTCCGCACGTAGGAGGTCAGGAAGTCGTTGCCGGGCATGTGCGGGAAGCCTCGGAAGTTCGCCGCGTTCTGGAATTTTGCCCGGCATGTCTCGAACTGTTTGTCGCACCCCGCCGTGATCGTGAAGGTGTCGCCCGTCTCGACGGCGCCAGCCTCCTGCCAGATCTCGATCGTCACTTGGTCGCCAGCCTTCTCGTGCCGCTTGATTTCGGCCTTGCGCCCCATCTTTTCGCCGGACGTGAAAGTCAGCAGCCCGCGCGCAAACCAGTCGGCCTCGAATGCAGCAAGCCCGCTCGCCGCGAATTTCCTGTTGGAAGATACCTCCGTGACCGTCCCGGTTCCCAGGAACGCCGGCGTCGAAAGAACGACCTTGCAGCGCGCATCTCCGACATCGGCATCGCACCCGTACTGGTAGAGCCTTCCGTTCGGCTGTCCGAGGTAGTGCGCAAGACCGCGCACCTCCGCCGAGAAGGCATTGCCTGTCCTGCGAACCTCGCCGAGGCTTCCCGAGCGCATGAGCACGCGTTGCTCCGGCGATTTCCAGTTCACGCGATGGATCTCGACCCGCGCCTCGTCGTATGCCCCGTCGGCGAGGTCTGCCTCGCTGATGCTGCCGGATGTGAGCGCCGCCTCGACCTCGAGATTGTCGACGCTGAGGCCAACCGACTCGTTGATCTCGCTGGCCGTGAACCCGCTCGCTGCCTCGTACGTCGTCCCATCGAACGTGATGGCGCGGTCATGGTCGGTGAACCCCATGATCTGCCCATCGGGCCGTACGAGACGCCAGCACCAGCAGAGTGTCGTGGCGCCGCTGTCGAGCGCCACCTGCATGCCGTCGGGCAGCGTCTTCATGTCCTGACCTCTAAGATGGGAATGTTCGGTATCGAGCCATGCCGGAAACCGGAGAGGCTGATTTCCAGCTTGTCGGTGTCGAACCGTACCGGCACGTCGAAACGGAACCCTGCTGTCACGACCGTATCGCCACCTGGTACATGGCCCGCCAGGAACGCCACCTGTCCGCTCGTCCAATCGACGTCGAAGCTCGTCCCTTCGGTCTGTTCTACGCCATCGACCGCAACGCGCACGCTTCCCGCGACCGGCTTCGTGATCGTCCGCGACCAGGGCGCATTTAGGCCGCCATAGACTTTCCTCAGCTGGAACGTAGCAGTCGTCCCGTCGCCCGCACCGAGCGCCTGGTCCAGTGGCGAGGGCTCCGCCTCCGGTGCGCACGACTTCCAATCCATGTGGTCGCGCCATCTGAAGCCGTAGAGCCGGCCCCGTCGCTCCTCGAAGAACGCGATGATCTCGTGCAGCTGATCGAGCGTCTTGATGCCGTAGCCGGCGTTATAGCTGCGCCTGGAATCTGCCCAGCTGCTGTTGCGCTGTTCATGCCCGGAGCCGAGCACGACGACGTCCGTGCGCCGTTCCGGGCCGCCTGTCGCCCCGCGCGAGATGTCGGGAGGAAACAGCACTTCGTGAAAGTTCATCTCCGTCTCCGACTAAAGGTTCCTCTGGCCGCGTCCAACCGTGCGCGCCAGCATTGCCGCGAGCTGCGTCTCCGACTTCCTGAAGCTTTCCGCATCCGGCGTGCTGACGTTGAATGTCACGTTGATCGCGTTCGTGCCGCCCTGTGCCCTGACGCCGAGCCTTCCGGCCGTCCCGCGTGTAAGCGGCATGATCGCTTCGGCCCCCGCCTCGCCCGCGATCCCGAGACGTCCGCCCGCCAGTGGAAACGTGATCGGACTGGCGATGACGCCGCCAGCCGCGAACGGTACCGGCATCGCCCGCTGCAGCACGCCGCCATGTGAGAAGCCTGTGGCCTGACCCGCGAACAACCCCGAGAACAGGG
>JBJOGJ010000036.1:0-23017 GCA_046048295.1 Pseudomonadota bacterium
TATCTGTGCGACCCCGCACTCCGTGACCAGGTTCGCGCCCGCGGCGACGATCCAGACACTCTCCCCGAAACCTACGCCAAACTGATCAATGCGGCCATCGCCGGTCGTCCCTCCGATATGACCGTCACCATGCACCTATGCCGCGGCAACTTCCAATCGACCTTTGTCGCAAGTGGCGGCTACGAACCGATCGCCGACACCCTATTCAACACCATTGGTGTGGACGGCTACTTCATGGAGTACGACACGGAACGCGCAGGCGGCTTCGAGCCATTGCGGTTCGTACCGAAGGGCAAGCAGGTGATCCTCGGAATCGTCACCTCGAAGTCCGGAAAGCTGGAGACCAAGGACGCCCTGAAGCGGCGTATCGAGGAAGCAGCAAAGTTTATCGACATCGACCAGTTGGGCCTGAGCCCGCAGTGCGGCTTCGCCTCCACGGAGGAGGGCAACCTCCTCGCCGAGGAAGAACAGTGGGCGAAGCTTCGTCTACTCGTCGAGGTCGCTAACGAGGTCTGGGGCGGCGTCTGACGAGCGCTATCCCGCCGCTACTGCTACCGGGCGGCCCGTTGCCGCCGACAGTCCCATCGCCTCGATTACGGCAGTGGAATGCACTGCGTCATCGACCGGTACAGGGAACGTCGCCAGACCGGACACCGCATCGGCAAACGCCTCGATCTCCGCGCGCTCCGCATCGACAGCCTCGAGAACGAGTTCCTCCCGCTCGCCTTTCGCCGGCTGGTACACCAAGCGGCGCGCATCCTCGATCGCTATCCAGCCCTTGCTGCCGAATACCTGGAACCTGTAATAATCGGCCGTCGCGCCGATTGCTGTCAGTAGCCCGCTCTTCCCGGTCTCGGTCCTGAGCAGCACAGCCGTCGCATCCGCAAGCCGGTTGGGCGTCGCACCGCTGTAACCTTGCGCATCGACCTCCCGGATCCGCCCCATCACCTCGATCATAAGGTACAGCATGTGATCCGCCAGAGCACCGGCCGGCGCATTCGCCGGGTCGCTCTGCCAGTCCCCCGCGGTCAGCTTGCCATAGCGGTTGACACAGAAGTTTCCCTCCGCATGAAGAATATCGCCGAGCATTCCGCTACCTATCCGTCGGCGTAGCTCTGCGACATTCGGAAAGAAGCACCGGTTGTAACCGAGCGCCAGCAGCTTACCGGAGGCCATCGCAGCATCCCCCAGCGCTTTTCCGTCTGCCGCCGTGAGCGCCATCTGCTTGACCGCCAGAACTGGTTTGCCGGCCTTGAGAGCTCTCAGGGAATGCCCTGCATGGAGGTGCGCAGGCCCGCTCGACACGATCGCGTCGATACCATCGTCGCCGAGCATCTGATCAAGGTCGCTACCGAGAGCTATGCCCTTCTCCCGCGCAAAATCGGCTGAGCGCTCGGGCCTCGTCACAACCGCAGCCTTGAACCGGGCCTTGCTCGACTTCCCCTGTACCGACTCGACAAGACGGCGCCCCCAATTTCCAAGTCCGACGATCCCAAGCTCGATCATGGTACCCTCCGGCGATCTGTTGCCGGATAGACCAAACCACATCCCGGCCCACCCGGCCAGCCACCATTGGACAACCCTGCGGCCTTCGGCTACCCCCTCCTCTTACCGGCTAAACATTTACGTACATCCACGCTGGATGTAGTCTGGCAGCCGTTGGGCCAGCATTGGCCTACAATCGCCCTGGCGGCATCTCCCGCTCGTGTCGGCACTCCACAATCCAAGGCGCCCCCGCGCCTCTTTACCGGAATCACGCTCATGGCTTTGTCTGCTTCGTTCGATGCGGTCCGGCAGACCCTGGGCATTACCAACTTCCGCAACTACATGGTCGGCAACTTTGCCTCCCAGCTCGCCATGTGGATCCAACGCGTGGCGCTCCAATGGCTGACCTGGGAGCTCACCAAGGACCCGAAGTGGCTCGGCATCGTCGCCTTCGCCGACTTCTTCCCCAACGTAATTCTGGCCCCCATCGCCGGCGCTCTTGCCGACCGCGTCGACCATCTGCGCACCCTCCGTTTCTACATTGGGCTCTCCGCCGGCATTTCCGCCGTCATCGCCATCCTCACTCTTTCCGGCGCCATGACCATCGGGTTGCTGGTTTTCCTCGTGCTCTGCAACGGCATCGTCATGGCCTTCAGCTATCCGGTGCGTCTTTCGATGATCCCCTCGCTCGTCGAACGTGAGCGCCTGACATCCGCGATCGGCGTCAGCTCCATGGGCTTCAATATCGCACGCGTATCGGGCCCCGCGCTCGCCGGATTGCTGATCTGGATCTGGGGGGTCGGCCCGGCCATCGTCGTCACCGTCCTCGCCGACATCGTGTTTGTCGTGGCACTGTTCTACGTCACCATCGTTTCGACGGAACGCCGCCGTAAATCCCGGCCGCTCGACGAGTTGCCCGGTGAGATCATCGAGGGCTTCCGCTACGCTGCCAGTCATCCTGGCATCGCCCCATTGCTGGCCATCCTGATATCCACCTCAATTCTCGCCCGCCCCTTCATCGACCTCCTCGCCGGCTTCTCGGACAACGTCTTCGGCCAGGGATCCAGCGGCTTGGCAATGCTCACTGCAATGATCGGCATCGGCGCGTTCGCCGGCAGCGTCGCCATGGCGAGCCAGAGCGGCATAGAAGGCCTCACAAAGCGAATGATCCGCATGATGCTTCTGCTGATCGTTGCGGTCATCGGCTTCGCCGCCACCGATGTCTTCGTCATCGCACTCGCCTGTGCCGTCGTCGCCGGCTACGGCGTCGTGACCGTCGGCGTCACCGAGCAGACGCTGCTTCAGGCTTCGGTCGATAGCAACATGCGCGGCCGCGTAATGAGCTTCTACTCGCTCATTGCCCGTGGATGTCCCGCCATTGGCGCCCTGCTGATGGGATTTCTCGCTGCCTACCTGGGCTTGCGCCTCCCAGTTGCCCTGGGTGCAATGTCCTGCATCGGCGTCTGGTATTGGGCCTACCGCAACCAGGATCGCCTCGCTGCTGCCCTCGAGCATCAGGCCCCTCCCGGCAAATCGCCCTGAGGCCGCCGCACCTCACGATTGACGCTCCACCCCTGACGCTCTTATCCTCCCTGTCAAGAACAACTTGATGCAGGCCGCGCCTGGACGGAGAAACGCCCAATGTCAGCCGATACGACCCACTCCACGCCGCAATCGCAAAACATTGAGATCAAGCCGTTATCCGAAGCGATGGGCGCCGAGGTCATTGGTGCCGACGCCGCCCGGCTCGACGATGGTGACTTCGCCCGCATCCGGGACGCACTACACGACAGTGGCATGCTCGTCATTCGTGGCCAGGGCCTGTCGCCTGCCGATCAGACTGACTTCACCCGCCGATGGGGTGAGATCCAATACCACATCAACAGCGAGCACATGATGCCGGGGCAGCCCGAAGTACTGATCCTGTCCACCGAGATCGACGATAACGGCAATAACGTCGGCATTCCCGACGCTGGCAGCGACTGGCACTCCGACCACTCCTACGTCGACTTCCCAACCGCTTACACGATCCTGCAATCGGTGATTGTTCCTGACGTCGGCGGCGATACCGAGTGGACGAATATGACAAAAGCCTATGAGACGCTGAGCGACGACATGAAGGCGCGCATCGAGGGATTGATCGGCATTCACACGTTCAACCGCACGCGCAATCCTCGCCTCGTTCAGAAATCCCGCCATAGGAACCAAGCCGAATACTACGCCGAAAGATCCCCACCGGACGCCTATCACCCCATAGCCCGCACTCATCCGGCTACAGGCAGGAAGGCGCTCTTCATTTCCCCGCGCTTCACCATCGGCATCAAGGATATGGACGATGCCGAGGCCCAGCCCCTGCTCGACGAGTTGTTTGCACACATTGCCAACCGCGACTTCGTTTACCACCACAATTGGAAGCCTGGTGACCTCGTCATGTGGGACAACCGCCAGACGCTGCATCTGGCGCTCGGTGGCGTGAAACTTCCCCACGTACGCCGCATGCACCGCTCGACTGTGAAGGGCGAGCGTCCCTTCTAGGGCATCACCATGCTCACGAGAGGTTCTGCACCTTCACACCGGTGACTTGCGCCGGTTTCCCGTTCTCGGCTAGTCTCCGCAAAACCGCGCGGTCCCCGGGTGAATTACTCCGTGGCACAGAATGAGCACGCGGTGAATCGGGAGGGAAGACATGAGTATGGTGGACGCCTCAATCCAGGGGCTGTTGGGCATCCTGCATTGGAAAGCCTTCCTGCTCATGATCACAGGCATCATTATCAGTTCGACGCTGGTCGCCATGCCCGGCATTGGCAGCAAGACGGCCATTGCTCTTCTCCTGCCCTTTGCATTCACGCTGAACAAGTACGAAGCCGTGGCCCTCATCATGAGCATCTGGGCCGTCTCCAACACAGCCAACTCGATTACCTCGATCCTGTTTTCCGTCCCGGGAGGTGGCGGCTCGCAGGCCACGATCCTGGACGGCTACCCAATGGCCAAGAATGGTGAGGCAGCCCGGGCACTTGCCGCCGCGTTCACCGCTTCTGCCATAGGTGGCGTCTTCGGCGCCTTTGTTCTCCTCCTCGCCATTCCTGTCCTGCAGCCGCTCGTACTCCTCCTCGGTCCACCCGAGTTCTTCATGTTCGTAATGGTCGGCGTGGCCATGGTCGGAGCGCTGAGCGGCAAGGCCCCTATCAAGGGTGTCATCGCTGGCGCCTTCGGTCTCGCCATCTCGATGATCGGCGTTCACTCACTCACCGGTGTCGACCGCCTGACGTTCGATCAATTGCACCTTATGGATGGCATCAAACTCGTTCCGTTGACCATCGGCCTCTTCGCCATCCCCGAGATGATCTATATGGCCGCCAAGGGTACCAGCATCTCCTCGATGCCGCTTGGCGATCTCAGCAAAGGCCGCTGGCAAGGTGTGAAGGACGCTTTCCGGCACTGGTGGCTGGTCATACGCTGCAGTTTCATCGGCGTCTGGGTCGGCATCCTTCCAGGCCTCGGATCGGGCGTTACCGACTGGTTCGCCTATGGCCATGCCAAACAGACCGAGAAGGGCGCGCGTGAAACCTTCGGTACCGGCGACGTGCGCGGCGTGATCGCAGTGGATGCAGCCACTAACGCCGGCGCCGGCGGCGCGCTCATCCCGACCCTCGCCTTCGGCATTCCGGGTTCCAGCACATTGGCGTTGATTTTCGGCGGCCTCCTGATTGTCGGGATTCAGCCCGGCAAGGATATGCTCACCAAGGATCTCGACATCACCTTCTCCATGATCTGGCTGCTGATAATTGGCTCGGTCCTCACCACTCTCGTCTGCCTTGCCGCGACCCGACAGCTCGCCATGGCAACGCGCCTCCGCCCGACTATCCTGATCCCCCTCATCCTCGTGATGTCCGGAGTTGGCGCCTTTGCCGCCGCAGGCCGCTACGAAGACATCCTGATCATGCTCGCATTCGGCACGCTCGGCCACTTCATGCGCGCCGCCGGCTGGCCGCGTCCCCCGATGCTTCTGGGTCTTGTTCTGGGTCCGATCGCCGAGCGTCACCTGTGGACTTCGGTGCAGCTCTACGGGGCGAGCTTCCTGCTTCGCCCGGGTGTGATCATCATCTTCTTGATCCTTATCTTGAGCGTGCTCTGGCCGATGTTGCAGGATTGGCGTCACCAGCGCCGAATGGCCGCTGAGGAGGCTTGATCAAATGGGCATCACCTTTCGCACCAGGAGCCTGCTCACGCTGGCCTTCATCGGCTTCTTCGCCTATGTCGCCTATGAAACGTGGAATATGGAGCTGCAGGCACGTCTCTTCCCTCTCGGCGTCAGCTTCGTCGCCCTCGCCTTCCTCCTTGGACTGCTCATCAGCGAAATGCGCCCGAGCGGCCGCGCTGACGACAATGACACAGGGATGGACCTTGCGTTCTCCGAGGAGGAATCTTCCGTCGAAGGCCGCTGGCGCACCGCCGAAATGTTTGCCTGGATCTACGGCTTTGCCGCAATGTTGTATCTGCTGGGCTTCTTTATCGCCATACCGCTTACGGTATTCCTCTATCTCGTTCGCCAGCGCGAGAAGCTGGCGTTGATTCTCCTCTTGCCGCTCGCAACAGGTCTCTCGGTATGGTGGCTGTTCGACTACCTGATTACCGTGCCGTTCCCACCGGGAGCGATTTTCGAATGGCTCGGCTGGATCTAGCCGTCCCGCCGCTGCACCTTCAGCAATCATCCTGATGATGACGGGTCGGTCAGGCAGTCACTGGTTGTCGTCCCGTGTCTGTTTCGCTAATTTCACCAATGTCTGTGACGGGAGCCGTTCAGAACCGCCACACGGTCAACTTTGCAAACGAATGAACAATCGGGAGGACATCAATGCCCAACTTCACCAGGACAATCCGCGCGCTCGCCCTCGCCGCGGCAGCAGGCGCCGTGGTGCCGCTCATCCCGGTTTCGCCCGCAACCGCCGCTGAGCCGAGCTGGAAGGGCAAGGTACTCTCCATCTATATTCGCTCGGGTGCTGGCGGCGGCTACGACTACTACGGTCGTCTCGTCGGCCGCCACATGCAGAAACACCTCGACGGCAATCCCACCATCCGCATCATCAACATGCCGGGTGCGGGTGGCATCGTTGCTGCCAACTTCCTCATGACCCGCGCGAAGAAGGACGGCACCGACATTGCCGTACTCTCGCGCGCACTGACGATCGCCCAGCTCCTGAAGGCCAAGGGCGTCCAGTACGATGCCGGCAAGTTGACCGCGATCGGCTCGCCCGCCGGTGAGACCTGGGTCTGGGTCGTAAGAGGCGACCATCCGGTAAAGAGCCTGTCGGCCCTCCGCAAATGGAAAGGCGACCCCCTCAAATTCTCAGGAACCGGCAAGGGCGCCGCCTCTTACCAGCGCGTCAAGATGCTCGAATTCGACGGCTACCCGGTTTCCGTCATCACCGGCTATTCCGGCACCGAGGAGAAGAACTTGGCAGTCGCTCGCGGCGAAGTTCAGGCGACCAGCGGCAGCTATGAATCGATGCGTGCTTTCATCAGGGATCAGAAGCTCACCATCGTCGGCCGCATGGGCAACCACGAGGAAACGCGACACGCCGAAAGCGCCCGCGACATTGCCACGCCAAAGGGCCGTCCAATGATCCTGTTCGCCGAGGCACCCGAAGTTGCAGCACGCCCGTTCTTCGGGCCGCCTGACCTGAAACCAGAGGTGACCAAGGCCCTGCGCACGGCTTTCACAAAGGCGATGCAGGATCCCGCCCTCATCGCCGAGGCCGCCAAGGCTAACAAGACGCTGAGCTATACATCAGCCGAAGACCTCGAGGCGATCATCAAGGAGACGCTGGCCGCACCTGCTGAGATCGTCGAAGCGTTCAAGGCAATGGGTGGCGGAAGCGAATAACAAGCCAGAACGGGCCTGGAGCGGTTCCGCAAAAAGCGGAACCGCTCCAGGCTCAACCTCACCAAGGCGCGCCTAGTTCGATGTTGACGCCGAGGGAGCGCCTGTTCCCGGCTCGATCAAGGCATACCCCCGAATCGATCGCAGCTTGGAGCAGCTAAATTTCCGAACTGGGGCAGGCTGAATAGTGGGAGGCTTAGTTACCGAACGCGCTTTCCGCCCATCGAGGAAACCCGTTGGATGATGTCGGCGATTGTGCCTTCGCCTTGGGGGCTTTGCGTGCAGCAACAGACATCTTGCTACGCGCCGGCTGCTTCACGCGCGTGCGTGGTTCCACGACCTTTTCCACGTCGACAGCACCGAGTGCACTCGGCGGTTCAATGAGCGTGGCAGTGGCAGGCGGATGCTCTGCGATTGATATAGTCGGTGGCGTCTTTGGAAGTTCCAGTGGCGGCGCGTCCGCGATTACAAGTGCCTGACTAGGCCCCCAGACGTCCTCTTTTGCCGCTGAGGTCTCCACCATAGGTGCCGGTACCGGTGCCACTGTTTCAGCTGACCGAGTCGGCTCGGAAGGGACTTCTACAGTGGGCTCAGGCGCCACTTTCGCCACCCGCTGATGGGCTTCGACAGGGGGCGAATGAGTATCGTCGCGACCACCAGCGCCTGCTTCCGCAGTGCTGACTGCCACCTTCTCGACCTCCCCGCTTTGAACCGCCGGCGGATCTGGCACCACCAGAGATGTGCTCTCGGATATAGCCATTTTATCGGCCCGGGAAACAACTGGGCCAATAAGCTGCTCGGAGGAGTACGCCAGCCGGTTTACCGCATCGCGCCCCACGGTACCAACGAATTCCCACCGCGAAATCAATTCGCCCGAGTCGAGTAGGAACGCCCCCATGCGACCGGCGAACGCGAACCGATCGACGAGTGCCGCGTCGGATTGTGCCACGATGGGCTTCGTCTGTGCATAGCACCGCGCCCCTGGAAGACACACGGCAGCCAGCAACACCGCGAATGTTATTTGAGTACCGCGCAGCACGTTTTCGCCTTCTTAGGCCTGAAACGCACAACATGATCGCAGCCCGAACAGGGGGCGACACGCATCGCTCCCCTGTCAAACCTTAACAATGGTCAAATAATATTAACAAACTACTAACGCGAGCACCCGAGAAAAGCACGTAAAGGTTGCGTTTCACCAAGGAGGAGCCTGTGTCAAGCTTGTGCGGGCGCTCCTCGAACCGGTGTACTCCCCTTCAGCGCGGGCATGACCTCGGATGCAAAGAGCCTCAGGCTCTTCTCAGTCATATCCTCGGGCATGGTCGCCACCTGCAGCATGGCGATCATGGTACCTATTCCAAACTCTTTCTCGGCCTCCAATATCCGGTCCCGGACGGTCGCTGGACTGCCGCACAGCACAAGGCCCGACTCGATCATCATGTCGATGGTCTGCGCCGCCTGCCGTGCCGCGAACTTCTGCTCGATCAGGAACTTGGTCGATGCAATGGAAGAATATCCTGGCGGCATCCGCATCTCGATCGGATACCTGAGGAACCGGGTAAAAAATGCCTCGATATGCGGCTTCAGCTCCTTCCGCGCCTTCTCGTCCGTCTCCGACACGTAGGTCGGCACCGCCCAGCCGAGCTGCGAGGCATCGGCTGCGTATCCATATTTCTCTGCGCACTCGTAATAATAATGGAAGGCCCTCTGTGCCGTCTTATACGGGCTGAACGTCTGGAGATAGGTATACTTGCGGTCAGGATGCGACGCCCACTCCACCGTCTCCTTGCTTCCCTGAGAAGGAATCCAAACCGGCGGATGCGGCTGTTGCACGGGCCGCGGCCAAAGGTTCACGTACTCGAAGTGAAAGTGCTTGCCTACGTGCCGGAAAGGCCCCGCTTCGGTCCAAGCTCTCAGGATCAGGTCATGAGCCTCGTAATAGATCTCGTGCGAGAGGCTTGGATTTGCCCCACTTGCGAAGTACTCCGATCCGATCCCGCGCACGAACCCGGTGATGATCCGCCCATTACTCATGTTGTCGAGCATCGCGAACTCTTCCGCGATCGTGATCGGGTTCGACACCAGTGGCAGCGCGCGCCCCAGTATCGCGATCTTCGAATTCTTCGTCGTACGGCAGAGCGCGCCCGCGATGAGATTCGGAGCCGGCATCAGCCCATATGCCGTCTGATGGTGCTCATTGACGCAAATCCCGTCGTACTCGAGTTCGTCTGCGAGTTCTAGCTCACGTATGTACCGGTCGTAGAGCTTCGCGCCCTCAACCGGGTCGTAAAACGAATTCGGCAGGTTGAGCCATGCCGAGTTGTAGTTGTGCGAAGCCTCCAGATCGAGGTTCGCATAAGGCATCAGGTGGAAGAAATAGACCTTCATGATTCAACCTTCCTGATGTGCGCCGCGATCGCCTCCGCGGTCTCGCCCGGTTTCTCACTATGGAGCAGATGCCCGCATTCCTTGATCTGTAAGACATCGCAATCCGAGATGCCCTCCAGAAAGGGTTTGCGGCAGGCGAACGGGATGATCTTGTCCTCCAGTCCCCATACAAGGCGCGTCGGTCGATCGATTCGATGCAACCACTGCGGAAGCTGCGGGTTGTGCAGCCGTGGCGACCACGCCAGGCGCGCCGTCGTCGCCTTGTTCTGCAGCACCACGTCGAGATCGGCATTGGCCAGCGCCGCGATGCGTTTTTCGGCAAGTTCCTGATTGTAGAACTGGTTACGCGCCGCCTCTTCAGGCGTCCACAGAAAGATATCTCCGAACGCTGCCTCGCGTACGGCGCACCCGGCCGGAGCCATCAGCGTCACGCTGCAAATTCTCTCAGTCGAGCGGATCGCAATCTCTGCAGCCGTCCATCCACCAAGCGAATGCCCAACCAGATGTACGTCCCGCAGATCCAGCAGCTTGAGGAGATCGAGATAAAAGAATGCCAGATCGCCCACGCTCAACATCCACTCCGGCGTCGGTGACTTGCCAAAACCGGGATGCTCCGGTGCAATCAGCCGGTGCGAACCAGCGAGCTTGTCGTGCAACGGCGACCAGTTCGCACCACCCGCGCCATGCAGAAACAGGATTGTCGGCCCCGTCCCGGCCTCCACCAGCCGGAGCTTCTGCCCATAGACGTCCAAAGTCGATTCCTGCATCCCCGGTTCTCTTTCTCAATCGTCTTCTAAATTGTCTATGGCCCCCATCCCCACAGCCTGTCAAACGGCGCCGCCTGACCAACTGCCGGCACCTGCCCATCCTTGTCGCTTTACATGACCGTCATGCAGCACGATATCATGTCGGATACCCCTTCCGGCGCGCCTGCGATGGACGTGCCCGAAGCGACAGCTACAGTTGCTGCCGGAACGACCAAAGCGAGTGCTGACCGTGGCTACGCATGACAACCCGCCCTTCGAAATCACCCCCGACGTCCTGCTCAAGGCCTATGCGTGTGGCATCTTTCCGATGGCCCAGAGCGCGGATGCGAGCCACCTCTACTGGATCGAGCCAGACGAGCGAGGCGTGCTCCCTCTTGACGCCATTCACCTGCCCCGACGCCTGATCCGCACCATCCGCAGCCAGCCCTACGAAATTCGCATAGACAGCGACTTCGAAGGCGTCATCGACGGATGCGCTGAAGAACAGCCCCACCGCTCGTCAACCTGGATCAACTCCCAGATCCGCACACTATATGGCGCCTTGTTCCGGCGCGGGCATTGCCACACCGTCGAGGCTTGGCACGGCGACGAACTCGTAGGCGGTTTATACGGAGTGGCACTCGGTGGCGCGTTCTTTGGCGAGAGTATGTTCTCTCGGATGCGCGACGCATCGAAGATTTCTCTGGTCTATCTCTGCGCCCGCCTGCTTCACGGGGGATTTTCGCTGCTCGACACGCAATTCGTGACAGAGCACTTGCGCCAGTTTGGTACCATCGAGGTCGACAAGCGCGAGTTTCAGGGCGAACTCAATGTCGCATTGGGGCTGCAGGGCGATTTCAATCGCCTGCCGATCGACACCGGGCCGGATGCCATTGTCGATATCATCCGCGATGCGGCCGCCTGTTGAACGTCAACGTCTGACACGGCGCCGGCGTCTGGCAGGTTCCTCTTCGCCCGCGCCCGCTTCGGGCCGCCGCCGGCCGTCTGCAACCGCTCGCTCCGGAGCGTTGCAGTCCGTCAGCCAGACGTCGAACACCGGGTGTTCGACGCCGTTGAGCCCTGGGCTCTCGGCGAACATCCAGCCGGAAAACAGTCTCGATTCGTTTTTGTCGAGCTGAAGTTCGTCGACTTCGACGAAGGCCGAAGTCTTCGGCGGTTCCGTTGGCGGCCGCGAATAGCAGGCCTTTGGCGTAACCTTGAGCGACCCGAACTGCACCGTTTGTCCGATCGGCACCTCGAGCTTCGAAATCCGCGCAGTCACCTTGTCCAGCGCCGCGAAAACCGCGACCTTGTTTGGAATCTTTTCCGCCTGCACGGACTGCCGCACGCCTCCGCCGGTGAGAGCCAACAGAAGCCCTGCCAGTAGTGCAACCCGCATCCGCATCACGTCCGGCCAGTCCTTTGTCGTCGCCAGCGTAGCGCCGTTTGCTCCGCCCTAATCATCATTTGCTCGGATTCGGGCAGCATCAAGAAGCGCCGATCGCATTGCAATCCGTAATCACTCCGGACGCCAGGGCTGGTAGTCGCCTGTCGCCTTCGGCCGCTTTGCCGCCGTCAGGATGCTCCCCTGCGGCCGGTATGCCTGCGACGTTCCAGTCATGTTCATCCGGTGCGGCTTCTGCCACGGGCGAGGCTCGTAGTCTTCCTCCGTTGGTGGGCTATCGACAGTGTAGTGCAGCCACCCGTGCCAATCGGCGGTCACCTTGGAGGCATCAGCCAGGTCCTTGTAGACGACCCAGCGCCTCGGCTTGCCGAGTGGCCCCACGCCCGATCGCTGCACATAATACCGGTTGCCGAACTCGTCCGTTCCGACCAATCGCCCACGCCACGCCGTTGTCAGGCGTAGCGACCAAGTGTTGCCGCCCCACCAACTGAATATTTCGGAGAGAATGCTCATTTCCATCTAGCCTGCTGCGATATGCTCCATCCCGCTTACCCCACGACGTGGCCGCGGTCCAGTGTTGTCGGTAGCGCGGCTCGAAGGTCACACATCAGTGCCAGGGAATCGGACTACCCTTCAGACGTGGAATTCTTCCGCCCCGAAGTGCAGCCGCCCCGCCGAGCCCATATTCCGGCCATTTGCGCCCTGCCTCACCAAACTTCTGCCCAGCTTTTCCTCAGCCCCTGCACAGAACATCAACATCTAGTATGTGTGGGATGCGCAACATACAAATGCTTTGGCTGCCACACTCGAATCGGGCCATAAACGAGTCGTCCGGCCACCGCTGTGAAGCGACATGGCCAAGCAGTGGGGAGCGGTTGGAAGATCGCTCCGGATGACTTCTGTAGCGTTCTTCCGGCAGGCCGATCACGGGCCGAATGTTCACGCCGGATCGAGTATTCGTAACGCGTACCAACACTGAAAACCAGGAATACAGGGCGCTGCGCCAGCCATACCAGGCGGCGCGGACGGGGGATAAATGTGTCCGCATCCCGGCGGACGCACAACGATTGCGGGGCAAATACACATGCAGATCTCGAGGCGCTTCACCGAGGCGGGCAAATCACCTTACGACTCCATTCCGTTCCGGCGTGCAACCAGCGAGATCAGGAACCCCGATGGCTCCATCGTCTTCCGGCTAGAAGGCTTCATGGTACCAGAGCATTGGAGCCAGGTTGCCGCCGACATCATCGCTCAGAAATATTTCCGCAAGGCCGGTGTTCCGAAGTGTCTCAAGCGCATCGAAGAGACCCAGGTACCGTCGTGGCTCTGGCGATCCGTTGCCGACGAGCGCGCCCTCATGGACCTGCCAGCCGAAGAACGCCACGGCGGTGAGAGCGATTCGCGCCAGGTCTTCGACCGGCTGGCCGGCACCTGGACCTATTGGGGCTGGAAGGGCGGCTATTTCACGACCGAGGAAGACGCCCGCGCCTTCTTCGACGAGCACCGCTACATGCTTGCCATGCAGATGGGTGCACCGAACAGTCCGCAATGGTTCAACACCGGTCTTCACTGGGCATACGGCATCGACGGCCCTGGCCAGGGCCATTTCTACGTCGACTACAAGACCGGCGAGCTCACCGCCTCCGCCTCGGCCTACGAGCATCCCCAGCCGCATGCCTGCTTCATCCAGTCCGTGGATGACGACCTCGTCAACGAGAACGGCATCATGGACCTCTGGGTCCGCGAGGCCCGTCTCTTCAAGTACGGCTCCGGCACCGGCTCGAACTTCTCCAAGCTCCGCGGCGAGAACGAGAAGTTGTCGGGTGGTGGGCGGTCTTCCGGCCTCATGAGCTTCCTCAAGATCGGTGACCGCGCGGCGGGCGCCATCAAGTCGGGTGGCACCACGCGCCGCGCCGCCAAAATGGTCGTCGTAGATGTCGATCACCCCGACATCGAGGAATACATCTCCTGGAAGGTGAAGGAGGAGCAGAAGGTTGCGGCCCTCGTCGCCGGCTCCCGCATCTGCCAGAAGCGCCTGAAGGCTGTCATGAAGGCCTGCGTCAACTGCGAAGGCAGCGGCGACGATTGCTTCGATCCGGTAAAGAACCCGGCATTGAAGCGCGCCATCAAGGAAGCCCGCCGCGACCACATCCCGCAGAGCTATATCGCCCGCATCATCCAGTTCGCACGCCAGGGCTTCAAGGAAATTCAGTTCGATACCTACGACACCGATTGGGACAGCGAGGCCTATCTCACAGTCTCGGGCCAGAACTCGAACAACTCCGTCCGCGTCACCGACGACTTCCTTGCTGCCGTAAGGGAAGGCCGCGAATGGGAGCTCAACGCGCGAACCACCAGCAAGACAATAAAGAAACTCAATGCCCGCGCGCTCTGGGATGACATCGGCTACGCGGCCTGGGCTTCAGCCGATCCCGGCATCCAATTCCACACTACGATCAACGACTGGCATACATGCCCGAAATCGGGCCCGATCAATGCATCGAATCCGTGCTCGGAGTACATGTTCCTCGATGACACGGCATGCAACTTGGCCTCACTGAACCTGCTGGCCTTCAAGCGCGACGACAACACCTTCGACACGGAAGCATTCGAGCACTGCTGCCGCTTGTGGACCGTCGTCCTGGAGATCTCCGTCCTTATGGCGCAGTTCCCCTCGCGCCAGATCGCGCAGCTCTCCTATGAGTACCGTACGCTTGGACTCGGTTTCGCCAACATCGGTGGTCTCCTGATGGCCTCCGCCATTTCCTACGACTCCAGGGAAGGCCGCGCACTCTGTGGCGCCATCACCGCCATCATGACCGGTGTCGCGTATGCCACCAGCGCCGAGATGGCCTCCGAACTCGGTACCTTCCCGGGCTATGAGCCGAACGCAGCAGAGATGCTGCGCGTCATTCGCAACCACCGCCGCGCTGCACATGGACAGTCCATGGGCTACGAGTCACTTGCCACGCTGCCCGTCCCGCTCGATCACGCATCGATCGCCGACGCTCGGCTGATCGAGGCTGCCAAACGCGCCTGGGACAGCGCTCTTGCACTGGGCGAGCAGCATGGCTACCGCAACGCCCAGGCAACCGTCGTTGCGCCGACCGGCACTATCGGCCTCGTGATGGACTGCGACACCACCGGCATCGAACCCGATTTTGCGATCGTCAAGTTCAAGAAGCTCGCTGGTGGCGGCTACTTCAAGATCATCAACCGTGCTGTGCCCGAAGCACTTCGCACCATGGGCTACACCGCTGCCCAGATTGCCGAGATCGAGGCCTATGCCGTCGGCCACGGCTCTCTCGGCCAGGCACCGCACATCAACCGCACCAGCCTCAAATCCAAGGGTTTCACCGACGACGTGCTGGACAAGATCGAAGCCTCCCTGGGAACTGCCTTCGATATCAAGTTCGTCTTCAACAAATGGACGATCGGCGAACAGTTCCTCACCGAGACGCTCAAGGTCCCGGCCGAGAAGCTTTCTGATCCGTCCTTTGAACTCCTGGCGCACCTAGGCTTCACAAGGCCCCAGATCGAGGCCTGCAACGAGCACGTGTGCGGAGCGATGACGCTCGAAGGTGCCCCGCACCTGAAGGCGGAGCATCTGCCGGTATTCGATTGTGCCAACCCCTGCGGCCGCAAAGGCAAGCGCTACCTCTCCACGGAGAGCCATATCGAGATGATGGCTGCCTGCCAGCCCTTCATCTCCGGTGCCATCTCGAAGACGATCAACATGCCGAACAGCGCCTCTGTCGAGGACTGCAAGGCGGCCTACGACCTCTCGTGGCGTCGTGCGCTGAAGGCCTGCGCCCTCTACCGCGACGGCTCGAAGCTCTCCCAGCCGTTGAACTCGCAGATCCTCGCCGACGATGACGACGACCTCGACGATGTCGCCGAATCCATCACCGTCAAGTCCATGCCTGAGCGTGCAGCGATTGCAGCCGAGCGGATCGTCGAGAAAATCGTCGAGCGCGTTCGCCAGCAGGAACGTGAGAAGCTCCCCGGCCGCCGCAAGGGCTACACCCAGAAGGCCTCGGTCGGCGGCCACAAGGTCTACTTGCGGACCGGCGAATACGACGACGGACGCCTCGGCGAGATCTTCATCGACATGCACAAGGAAGGGGCGGCATTCCGCTCGTTGATGAACAACTTCGCCATCGCCATCTCCCTCGGCTTGCAGTACGGCGTCCCGCTCGAGGAATACGTAGAGGCATTCACGTTCACCCGCTTCGAGCCGGCCGGCATCGTACAGGGCAACGAGACGATCAAGAACGCAACCTCGATCCTCGACTATATCTTCCGCGAGCTTGCTGTCGCCTATCTGGGTCGTCACGACCTCGCCCATGTCGACCCGCGTGAAATCGTCGGCGAGACCGGGCTCGGCTCCTCGGATGAGGAACTCGAAGAGGAGGCACGTCGCGTCGTTCCCGCCGAGCGATTTGTCTCGCGCGGTCTCGTACGCGGCATCGTCAGCCACATCGGGCCGGCTAGCGGCGCTGCCAATGCTGTCGCGGATCTTCAGTCAGGGGTCGCTACGGCATTCCATTCCGGCAGCGAGGGAACCACAAGCCTCTATGCACGCGAATCCGTGCAGGCGACCGCCCGCTTCGACACGGACGGAAGTCTGGCCCTCAAGGTCCAGAGTGAGACCGACCTGCGCGCCGAGGCCAAGCTCCAGGGCTACGAGGGTGAGGCGTGCGGCGATTGCGGCAACTTCACGCTCGTCCGCAACGGCACCTGCCTGAAGTGCAACACATGCGGTTCGACGAGCGGGTGCTCTTGAACGATCAGGCGGGGTGCCTGCGACGGCACCCCGCCTGTTGCTAACAGCGTGCGCGTCCCCGAAAGGGAAAAGACCCGTGACAGACAATCTCGCCCGTAAGCCAAGCGCATTCGTCGGCAACGCGGCCGTCTCGTTCGAGCCAGCAGCCACCGATGCCTCTCCTGTAGCCGCCGATCAGATCCTTCACCTGGCCGAGCTCGTACCCATCGTCCGACAGCGCCTCGCCATCGAGGACGCATTCCCCGATGACGCCATCCTCGCGGCTCTGCGCGTCATCGCAAACAAGTCACATGTGCGTGCCCGCTGGAAAGCCGCTTTCAACTCGAACCTCGGACACTGGCTGGCGCTGAAGCGAAACGACCTGCACACGGCCCTCGAAACCGTGATCAACCTGCTCCCTCCACCACGCTCCTGACCGGGAGCGTGGTCCCAATCCGTGCGTTGTTCCGCCCTCTGGTTGCGTTGCGTCCATCTCGCGTTCTCACCGGTACGTCCGGTGCGTCCCATGAAACGTCAACTTGTTCCGAGGTCGCGATGCTTGTCGAACCGTCGAACGCGCCACCTGCCGTTTATTTGCTTGCCGATCATCTGGATGCCGTCCTGGCAGCCGGCGAGGATGTTCGCCGCCTGACGATCGACGTGCCGCCCGCACTGCAAGGATTGGACACCGCCTTCGCGAGCGAGTTGCGCAGCTTCGTCGATGCAATCCATCGCCACGAACTGGCGCTGCTCTTGCACGTTATTGAGGCGCGCAAGCGGGTTGGCGACATGCCACGCACGGACAAGATGCTCCGCATGATGCTGGCCCTCTTCACGGGTGGTACCGCCGCCCTTGCGGATGCAGCCTTCGAATGCGGCGACCCAGCCCGCCATGAGTTCGCCACTTCGGGCGATCCGCTGGACTATCTTCGCTCGCGCGGGCTCATCGCGCTGGACAAAGGCAGTCTGGTCGGCCAGCTCGCCATCGAGGTCAACGATCAGATGCTGGTTGCAGGCCGCGTACCTTTGGGCGACGTACTCAATCACACCGCCGCTGTCCTCGACGCACTCGAGCTCTATTTCGACCTCTACTCGAGCACTGAAACCAATGCCCGTGGGACGCCTGCCGCCTCCAAGCTCTTGACCCCGCCGCTCACGTAGGTCCGGTGGCGTCCTGTGCCGCCTGCGCGTGAATGCCACGCGGGAGGTGCAAGCCGCGGCTTTCCAATTACAACCTGCGCGATGCGCCTGTGTGCCTCTTCCTGCTTCCGGCTGACACCCGATGAACTCGGCCCCGCGCCGCTCAGGCTGACAAGTATCGGCGAACGCGCACGCGCCAACTCGTCGCCACGCACCCGCAAACCCTGGTATCCATCGGCAAGATTGAATCTTGCGATCCTGGCTTTCACACGAGCCTGCTTGCCGGTTGTTTCCGCCCTTGCCAGTGCCGCAAGCAGCAGCGGCTTGCGCACGGGAGGCGCAACCGCCACCTGCACCGGCGCACCGGTCGCAATACCGTCTGCCGGTACGCCCTCCTGCGAGCCGCCACCGAGCCCTGCCCGGCGCGCCGCCGCGTCGAGAGAGGCAAAGGCCCCGAGATATCCGGCGACCGCTGGATATGTGCGTCCACGCCGGTAGCGGGCCTCAGCTCTCGATGGCGCCTTGAGCACCTTCACGACCACCTGCGCCACACCTTGCTTACCAAAGCCGAGTTTGACCGCGGCCGCCCGTGACAGGTCGAGCTTGCGGTTCTTATAGTAGGGGCCGGCGTTGTTCACCCTGACGACGACGGCTTGGCGTGTGCGCGGGTTCCACACGAGCAGTATCGTACCGTCCGGATAAATCGGACTTGCCGCATTATCCGGTCGGCTTGCATGGAAATAGGCTCCCGACGATGTAATGTTGCTCGGGTTGAAACGGTCAAGCTTCGCATCGTTGTAGTGGGAGGCGTGGAGCGTCTCCGACTTCCCGACCAGCCGCTGGGTTTCCTCCAGGGACTTCACCCGGTGGCATACGCCAAGGAAGCAATAGGTCTTACCCGGCGTCTTCGCCTCGGCGGGCCCCGAGGCGGCCGCCATCATCCCCGCAAGCGCCATCAGCGCCCAACGCATAACCCCACGCATCATCCGCACCTTCTGCCTGTATTCGGCACCGGGCGCTCAACGCGACCCGGCAGGCACGGTTCCCCCGTGCCGTTAACGAAGCGGGCGGGAGGAAAGCAGCGTTAGGGTAAACGCACCAGGGGACAATCGGTCCTATGGTTAACGGGCCACAGGCTCAAATCATGTTCTGCGCCTTGAGCTTCTGGCGCAATTCCTCGGTCACACGCGTTAGCCGATCCGGATCCGTCGACCGCAGCACCAGTTGCGTACGCGGCCGGTCGTCATGGCGATAGGGATAGCTTCCCATCGATACTTCCGGATTGAGTGCCTGATGTTCGGCGAGCAATTCCGCCACTACCCCCTCGGGGCTGGGAACATCGATGGTTTCGGATAGCATCTTCTTGCCGGTCCGCAGCCGTGGTGTCACCGCATCCAGCATGACCTGCATGATTTTCGGTACACCAGCCATCGTTATGACGTTTTCAAGCATAAACCCCGGCGCGATCGAAATCGAATTCTCGATAAGTTCACCCCCATCAGGTATCCGCGCCATCCTGAGCCGGCCAGGTGTCAGCTCGCGACCCGAAGCCTCGTAGTGAGGCTTGAGTAGCGCCAGTGCCCTCGGATCAACGTCGATCTTCACTCCGAACGCGGCTGCGATGCTGTCGGCCGTAATATCGTCGTGCGTCGGCCCGATCCCGCCTGTCGTGAAAACGTAGCTGTATCGCGCGCGCAGCGCATTCACCGCATCGACGATCTCGCTCTCGATGTCCGGCACGATCCGCACTTCCTTTAGCTGGATGCCGATCGACGTGCAGTGATCGGCCAAATAGCCGATGTTCTGGTCCTTCGTCCGCCCTGACAGGATCTCGTCGCCGATCACCAGTAGTGCTGCAGTAACGATATCCTCCGCCCCCGAATTTTCCACCATCGCACGCTTTCTCCGCCCTGTCTGGGATAACTCCGGCATCGCGCTTGCCAGCGCATGTGCCCATTATTAGCTTACCGAGCCATGCAGTTCACCAATCCGCTCCAGCCCGGCCGCCTTCTCAAACGCTATAAGCGGTTTCTGGCCGACATCCAACTCGCCACCGGCGAGGAGATCACCGCATCGTGCCCTAACACCGGCTCGATGCGAGGGCTCTGCAATCCTGGGCTCGAGGTCTGGGTCTCGGAAAGCGCCAGCCCTACGCGCAAGTATCGCCACACCCTCGAGATGGTCTCCGTCGATCTCGGCCGCGGGCCAGTCCTGGTCGGCATCAACACCGGTCACCCCAACCACCTCGTTACCGAGGCCATCGAGAATGGAACCATCGCCGAGTTGCAAGGGTACGAGAGCCTCCGTCGCGAGGTGAAATATGGCGAAAACAGCCGCATCGATATCTTTCTCCAGGGCAACAACCGCCCGGACACCTATGTCGAGATCAAGAACGTCCACCTGATGCGCGAACAGGGCCTTGCCGAATTCCCGGACTCCGTGACCGCACGCGGTGCAAAACACCTGCGGGAACTCTCCAACATGGTTGCCGAGGGTCATCGTGCGGTGATGCTGTTCCTCATCCAGCGTGCAGACGCCGAGACCTTCGATCTCTGCCGCGACATCGATGCCGCTTACGGGAAAGCCTTCGACGACGCCCGACAAGCCGGTGTCGAGGCGCTCGCATACCGCTGCACCCTCTCGCCCGAAGCGATCGCTGTATCCAGCCCAGTTCAATTCGCCTGTTGAAGAACCATTCTTCAACTTCATGCACGAGACTGTGAACGGACTTGTGTTGTCAGGCAGGGTGAAAAGCAGCAATTAGGGGGTATCCTTCGCCGTTCAAGGAGCCGACACTATGATGACTCGACGCAACTTCGGCCGCGTAAGCCTCGCCGCACTTGCCGGTGCCGCGACCGGCGCAGCATTGTTGGGCCGATCGGACGCCGCCTCGCCTGGCAAGTTCGAGATTGGCAAGACCAAGGAAGAGTGGCGGAAAATCCTGACACCGCAACAATTCTACGTCCTCCGCCAGCACGGGACCGAACACCCGTTCACAAGTCCGCTCGACAAGAACTACGCACCAGGCGTTTACCACTGCGCCGGCTGCGACCTGCCGCTCTACACCTCCGAAACAAAATACGATAGCCGCACCGGATGGCCGAGCTTCTACGCCTCCCTTGATAACGCCGTTGGAACCGCCGAGGATAACTTATTGTTCTACACGCGCACCGAAGTGCATTGCCGTCGGTGCGGTGGTCATCTTGGCCATATTTTTCCGGATGGCCCCCCGCCAACCGGGAAGCGCCACTGTATCAACGGTGTTGCCTTGAAGTTCGTGCCGAAAAAAGATGACAAATCCCAGGGGTAACGATCTTGCGCCGTTCAGTTGAACTTCCCTCCGTGCTCTTGCTTGCGTTTGTCATGGCAGTTGCAATGGCAGTCGCGATGCAATTCACAGCCTCGGACCACGCAATGGCCCAGGCCGCCGCCGGCAAGACCGCAAACCCTCAGCAGGCAGGCCTGAAGATCGCATCCTTCGGCACGGGCTGCTTCTGGTGCACGGAATCGGACTTCGACAAAGTGGAAGGGGTTGTCGCCACCATCTCCGGCTATATGGGCGGCAAGACCAAGAACCCGACCTACCAGCAGGTCAGTAGCGGGCGTACCGGCCACGCAGAAATCGTCCAGATTACCTACGATCCCACCAAGGTCACCTACGACCAACTCCTACACAAGTTCTGGCGAACGGTAGACCCGCACAACGCCCGCGGCCAGTTCTGCGACGGCGGCAGCCAGTATCGACCGGTGATCTTCACCCATGATGCTGACCAGCGGAGAAAAGCTGAGGCGAGCAAGCTGGCACTCGAGAAGAGCGGCAAACTCAAGCAGCCGATCGTTGTCGAGATCACTGATGCCAGCGAGTTCACTCGCGCCGAAGAATATCACCAGGACTTTTATAAGAAGAACCCTGGCCATTACTACTTCTATCGCCAAGGATGCGGCCGCGACGCCCGTCTACGCCAGATCTGGGGCGCAGAAGCGGGACAGTAGCTGCAGCCCGTCCCTCTCCTCGTGATCTCTGGATCAGTGGATAAAATCTTCCAGAATGGTCTCCAGCCCCTGCAAAAGGCCGAGCCAACCCATCGACTTTTCCACACCCAAGATATCCTGTTGGAAACAGGACTGAATATAAGAGGTGTAATGCCGAATATCTCCCTATTGGCAACCATGGCAGGATGAAAGCTGGAAGATGCGACAGGATCCGCAATGGTTTCCAATTCGAGTGCACCGTTGTTGCAAAGGGTGACAGGATGTCAGAGCCGCGCAATTCCAACTCTGGCGACCACGATTGCACTGGTACTGGCTGCTCTCCTCACCACAGGCTGCCAATTCAACGCGCACACCTACACGTCGCGCGAAAGCTATGTTTCGGCACGCCTTATTGAAGTCCGCGCAGCGCGCGCAAGCGCAAACGACCACTATTGGCGGCCGACGTCCAAGGCAGCAGCAAGAACGCGTCGATCGCGGCCCACGAAGTGGAAGCGACGGCGAGCGGTCCCCCGTCGCCATAGCGCCCGCGCAGCAGTACCGCCGGGCGGAAGAGTCCAGCTCCAGTCTTTGGCGAGGGAAGACCAACGGCAGCACGGGATAAAGAACACAATTCCAAGAATTCCGCCTCCCAAGGCCTCTTCCGCCGATCAACCCGTAGTCGACAGCGCCACCGGCAAGGCTTCCACGCCGCCCGCCGCATCGGCGGAGATCATTTCGATACCCGACAAGATCTCCCGGAGCAGGCAATTGTTTCTCGCCGGAAAAGTACGAGCAGCCCGCGAAATTCTCACCCAAGCCTGGGACTTCAAGGAAGCCGATCTCGCGCTCGAACTCGCACGGACCTACGACCCAAATTACATCAACAGGGCGCCCCACCCCGATGCTGAGGCAAACCCAGATATGGCGACCATGTTCTACGACATCGCAAACACTCTTGGTTCACGTGCGGCCTCATCGGACATCCAGCGTCTGAAGGAAGCTCTCGCGAACCGTAGCGACAAGTGAGGGTGCCCGGCACGAACCCGCGCCACGGCATCTCTTCCCCGCGACGGAGGAAGCGGGAAAGAGACGCCTTGTTCCCCGGGATCCTACTCAGCAGCTTCCTTATGTTGCGCGATCGCTTGCTCCGCCAAGCGCCCGGTCAGTTCCGACAGATGGTCGAACTTTGCCGAGAACGTACCCACGCCTTGCGTCACAGAACGCAGATCGACGATCAG
>JBJOGJ010000037.1:0-23015 GCA_046048295.1 Pseudomonadota bacterium
GTTGTGCCCATCAAATTCATCCGGACCGTCTGCAGGACTGCAATCTCCGCTCGAAAGAGTTTCATGCCAATGGTTCCCGACCTTCCCGCCGCTGAATCCGCCATTGTCGAGATGACAAACGAGTTCAGGAAGGGCAATAATCTCGCCATCGTGCGCATTGACCCGAAGCTTTCGAGCGCCGCACGCCGCTACGCCGAATTTCTGGCGGCTTCACGATTGATGTCACACACCGCTGATGGTCGGCGACCGGTCGATCGCGTCAAGGCTGCGGGCTACGATGCCTGCCAGACTTCGGAAAACTTGGCCATGTTCATGGACAGCCGAGGCTTCGAGACACGCCAGCTTGCCAGAAAGATGGTCGAGGGCTGGAAGAACTCGCCCGGTCACAGAAAGAACATGCTGCAGTCGAGCGTCACCGATGTTGGCATCGCGATTGCCAAGGCGCGCGGTGAATTAAGGTACTATTCGGTCCAATTGTTCGGGCGTCCTGAAAGTCAGAAATATCGCTTCGAGATTCAAAACCGTTCAAACGTGGATACTAGCTTCACCTTCAGCGGCAAACAACAACTCCTGAAGCAACATTACGGCATACGGCTAACCGCCTGCCAACGAGGCACGCTTTCGATCAAGCTACCCGGCGGAGACAGTCAGGCATTCATTCCCGATGACGGGAGTACCTACACACTGAAGCGGAGCAGGGGCGGCAAGCTTAGAATCCTGACCGGCACGCTCGAAAGGCTAAAGCTCCAAGGCGGTAGCAAGCAGCCGTCACCCTGATTGGCGTGCTATCAGAGCGGCAAGCCGCGTCCGCACCTCCGGCATTATAGTCTCCCCTGGGCGAAAGATGCGAGCGTCGAGAAAGTGCCCCGTCAGTTTCAGCGCATCTGAGATATCCGATTGTCGGGCAAGCGAACCACCGGGGCGAAGAAATGCCGGCAGCTTAAGGAGGCGATCGCGATATGGCTCACCGGCAGAGGCCGATACGGCCCGTCCACTCTTCGGGGATACATAGATCAGGTCGTCATTCGTATTCGTGGCCGCGCAGTTGGCGAGGTCCAGGCCGAAACCAAGCTCATCAAGCAATAGGAGCTCCCACCTTGCATAAAGGGCCGGCCATGCGCTGTCGTCATCAAGAAACGAGAGCACGAAGAGGGACACCTCAAACAAATTTGGATGCGGATCGCGCTCGGGTAGCAGGCGAGCCAGCGCCGCCATGCTTGAAAGTGCAGTAAGCCGAGCGGCATCCTCCATGGCTTCAGCTGCATAGCCGCGGCGCAATTCGACATTTGCATATCCGAGTTGTTCTGCAAGCCGAGCCTTCCAGGTGAGGTCAACGTGATTGCCGATCTGGAGAACTGGTCGAAGGCGGCGGGAGCGACCTCCGTGCACGAGCGCTGCGCATCGCCCATGCTCGCGTGTAAAAAAATCGACGATCGCGGTCGTTTCTCCGTGAGCGCGTATCGAAATGACGATTGCCTCGTCAGTCCACTGCATGTGTGGTCTCCGGCGTCGATTACCCGTCCTTCGGGTATTCCAGTCCGATTTCGCGATACCGCTCCGGGTCTTCGGCCCATCTCTCGCGTACCTTGACAAACAGGAAGAGATGCACACGCCGTTCGAGGACCTCCATCAACTGCTGCCGCGCATTCTGCGAAATGGCTTTGATTGTCTGACCTTGATGACCGAGTACGATCTTCTTCTGGCTGTCTCGTTCGACATAGATGGTCTGCTCGATCCGCACCGATCCGTCGCGGAGGTCCTTCCAGACCGCTGGCTCGACCGTCAGCGCGTAGGGCAGTTCGTCGTGGAGCCTGAGAAATGCCTGCTCGCGAGTGATCTCGGCCGCGAGAAGGCGGACAGGGAGGTCCGAGATCTCATCCTCGGGATAATGCCATGGGCCTTGTGGGACAGCATCAGCAAAATACTCAAGTAGCGCCTCGAGCCCGTCAGACTCGATCGCCGAGATCATAAACACTCTTTCGAATGCCATTTCCGCCGTCAGATGACTGACGAGAACAAGAAGCTGGTCTTTCTCGCCCTGCTTGTCGATCTTGTTGACAATCAGGCATTTCCGGAGCGGACTATTCTTGAGCCGCTGCAATATTGCGTGAGTGTCGGCATCAATTCCTCTTACAGCATCGACCATTAGCGCCACGAGGTCGGCATCACCGGCTCCAGACCATGCAGCATCGACCATGGCCCGGTCCAACCGGCGACGCGGCGAGAATATTCCCGGCGTGTCGACGAACGCGATCTGGCTTCCGCCAGAAACAGCGATCCCTCGTATCGGCACGCGCGTGGTCTGCACCTTGTGGGAGACAATCGTCACCTTCGTGCCGACCAAAGCGTTTACGAGCGTGGACTTGCCGACGTTTGGCGCCCCAATGATCGCAATAAATCCGAAGCGCTTGGCGGCCTCGTCCCCTGCTGGCCCCTCACCCTGCATATTCATACCGATGCCGACTTGTGCAGAACGCCCTCTCGAAGCAAGAGCGCTCCTGCAGCAGCCTTCTCCGCCGCTCGCTTGCTGGACCCTTCGCCCCTTGCTGGTTCGCGCCCTTGGATGCGCACTTCGGACACGAATACCGGGGCATGGTCGGGGCCGGTTCGCGACATTTCGATGTATTGAGGTAGTGGCAGCCCTTGGCCCTGTGCCCACTCCTGTAGCGCCGACTTGGGGTCCGCAGCGATCTGGGGCAAGGCCATGAGCTGGGCACCCCACAAAGCACGCACTGTATCGTTGGCTTGCTCGTAGCCGGCCTCCAGAAATATGGCGCCCAACACTGCTTCCATGGCATCTGCTATGATCGTCTCCTTCTGGCGGCCTCCGTTCTCTGCCTCGCTTTCGCTCAGGATGAGGACGTCACCCAAATTCAGGCTGCGTGCCACGTCTGCGCAGGCTTCGCGACGTACAAGCCTATTGAAACGGCGTGCCATCTCGCCTTCAGTGGCACTGGGGAAGGTCTCGTAAATCATTGCTGACACCGTCAGCCCGAGCACCCGGTCACCAAGAAATTCCAAACGCTCATTATCGGCCAAGGCGCTGCGATCAGATCGAACAGACGCATGGGTCAAAGCGCAGCTCAAGAGCTTGCGATCTTTGAACCGATACCCCAATTGCCGCTCCAACGCGGCCAACTTGCGCGTGCCCCTGCCTGACAAGTTCCGAGTCTCAACCTTCAACGTACAAGGTTGAAAACCCTACTCCAGCGAATGTCAAATGGCCAGCGCCAAGGAGAAAACAAGCTGAAGGCGCCCGGATCGTCGAACGCAGCTGAAAAGAAAATGATCTCTGCCCGCCCGACAAGGTTCTCGTACGGCACATAGCCGACATTGAATTCGCCTGCCCGGCTGTCGGTTGAGTTGTCCCGGTTATCTCCCATCATGAAGTAGTGGCCGGCAGGGACCTGGAAGACGGGTGTGTTGTCGAACGTCCCGTGCGGATCAGAATCGAGAACCGTATATTTCACGCCGTTAGGCAATGTCTCCTCATAAGCAGGTATCGGCCGCGGCGCACCACCGTGCTCCCGCGTTGTCACCGTCCCTCGTCTTACCTTCGGCACCATCGTGTCATTGATGTACAGAACGCCATTGCGCATCTGAACGCGATCACCAGGCAGCCCGATCACGCGCTTGATGTAATCGGTGCTGTTGTCCCGTGGCAGCTTGAATACCGCGACGTCACCTCGGTTCGGCTTGCCGGCAAATATGCGACCGGAGAAAAGGTCAAAACCGAATGGGAAGGAGTACCTGCTATAGCCATATGAGAGCTTCGAAACAAATAAATAATCGCCAACGAGCAGCGTCGGCTTCATTGAACCGGAAGGAATATTGAACGGCTGATAGAAGAATACGCGAATGATCATCGCGAGGATGAGAGCCTCGATGATGATCTTGGCGGTATCCCACCAACCGCTCTCGCGCCACCTCTGTGTACTCGACCCGAGGCTCATTTCAAACTCCCTGGGGTTCTAGTCCCTACCCGTAGCCGTTGCCTATATCCTGATAGCCCGAGTGGCGCAAACGATGGTTCGGGCGCAAACGACTTCTGGTTGACTTGTTGTCGCGAATACATCAGCGAGGTGTGTCTCCCGACGCTATGGCGGAAATGATCACAATCGCTTGCGCAGTCGGGTAGTCGTCGGTCAGTGTCAAATCTATGCGTGGTTCGTAGCCTGGCGGCACCATCCGCGCCAGCGCATGGGCTGCGCCATTCGTCAATGCAATCGTTGGCCGGCCAGATGGAAGGTTCACTACACCAATATCGCGCCAATGAACGCCGTGCCTGATGCCCGTACCAAGGGCTTTAGCGCAGGCCTCCTTTGCGGCGAAGCGCTTGGCATACGACGCGGCG
Organism: Pseudomonadota bacterium; assembly: GCA_046048295.1. GTDB lineage: Bacteria > Pseudomonadota > Alphaproteobacteria > Rhizobiales > Hyphomicrobiaceae > CBDCWA01. The sequence continues at coordinate 4,355 of JBJOGJ010000037.1, forward strand.
CGCTGTGCCCGCCGGTCCGATTTCCTGCGTTCCAAGTCCGTGAAGACACGGTCGAGAAACCGATCGCCGAAGCGCTCGATAGTCCGCTCGATACGACCTATATCGATAACGTCGTTGCCGAGCCCCAATATCATGCAGCCCCTTCCGACCGCGGCTTGGCCGGGCTCTCGACGCGCGCCTCGCGCATCAATTGGCGCATCCGGCCTACCGCGGCATGAAGGCCGCCAAATATTGCCTCTCCAATCAGAAAGTGACCGATATTGAGCTCCACTATCTCCGGAATGCGCGCTATTCCCACCACGGTATTGAAGGTCAATCCGTGGCCGGCATGCACCTCGAGGCCAGCCGCCGAAGCTGCACGAGCGGCACGGCGCTGGCGCTGAAGTTCTTTCGCCACTCCGGCAGCGTCGTCGGCCAGAGCCAGTTCGCAATAGCGCCCGGTATGAAGTTCCACAACATCCGCTCCAAGATTCGCCGCAGCCTCTATCTGCCGCTCGTCAGGCTCTATGAACAGGGAAACGCGGATACCGGCGCCGCGCAGACGTTCAACGTAATGGGATAGACTGCGACCAGCAAGCGCGACATCCAAGCCACCCTCGGTGGTGCGTTCCTCTCGCTTCTCCGGCACCAGACAGCACGCATGAGGGACGTGGCGTAGAGCAATGGACAGCATCTCTTCCGTTGGTGCCATTTCCAAGTTCAGGGGCAACGTCAGCTCTCGTTTCAGGCGCGAGATATCCGCGTCTGATATATGTCTGCGATCCTCGCGGAGGTGTGCAGTGATACCATCGGCCCCTGCTTCTAGAGCAATATGGGCTGCCCGCAGAGGATCGGGATGATGGCCGCCGCGGGCGTTGCGGATCGTCGCGACGTGGTCGATATTGACACCCAGCCGCAGGGCCTGATGAGCAGTCTCATTCATGCCGGCCAAGCGCTCCTTTCAACGCGACCCTCCGCCGACGCGCCTTTGCACGTCAATACAGAAGCATAGGTGTTCATCTGGAGGGCACAATCATGAAAAACAGCGTTCAACTCTACTTACCATCGGTTTCATTCGAAGCCCGTTCATGATGCGTTGCAGATGCTCCAGGTCCCAAACCTCGAGTTCGATTACCATCTCGGTGAAGTCTGCTGCCCGCTCCACCATCCGCAGATTGTCTATATTACCGTCCGCCTCGCCGATGACCTTGGCGATCTCCGCCAGCGATCCGGGTTCATTCAACGCGCTGATCATGATTCGGGCTGGAAACCGTTCGGCGCGTTCTGGATCGATGTCCCATGTTACGTCGATCCAGCGCTCATGCTCGTAATCCTTCAACCTGGGAGAATGGATCTGGAATATCTTGATCCCCTCCCCTGGCATCAAGACGCCGACGATGCGCTCACCGGGAAGCGCTCCGCCATCCTCGAACGTTACAGGCAAGTCATTCCGGATACCGCGGATCGGGACGCCGATGTCGAGCCGGGTGGAGTCAGCTTCACGGTCCTGCGCTCCAGACGCCAAGCGGAACTTGAGTCCCATCACCTTGGCAAGATTGAACCATCCCTCCTGGCCCTGGCCATGATCGTAGCGGTTCTTTGGGCGGTATATCGGTCTTGGCTGGGCTTTTCCGGCAACTTCCGGCGCAATCACGCGGACAACGTCGTCGATCAGGATCTCACTGCGCCCAACGGCCGCCAGCACTTCCTCCGCCGTCTTCTGAGAGAACCGCGGCAGTGCAGCCTGCAGCTTCTCGTCACTCCACACCGCACCCAGTCGCTCAAACCGCGATACAAGCAGCCTTCGACCTAGCTCGCCGTACTGTCTTCGCAGCGCGTCCCTGGCACCACGGCGAATGGACGACTTCGCCCGGCCGGTGACCGCGAAATTCTCCCAGGCCGGATTGGGCGTCTGGCTTGGCGACGTCAGAATGTTAACCTCATCGCCGTTGCGGAGTGTCGTGGACAGGGGCAATTGGCGCCCGTTCACGATAGCACCAACCGCCGAATGGCCGACATCGGTATGCACCGCATAAGCAAAATCGATCGGTGTGGCACCACGCGGCAGAGCAATCAGGCGGCCCTTGGGCGTGAAACAAAAAACCTGATCGTGAAAGAGTTCGAGCTTGGTGTGCTCCAGGAACTCCTCCGGATTATTTCCCTCCAAGAGCATTTCTACCAGATGGCGCAGCCACTTGTAGGGCCCGATGTCCTTGGCCTCGCCCATGCCGGCGATCGGAACCGCCCCCCTTGAAAGGGGACCTGCATGACCATTCGCCACTTCGATGCCCGCTGACGGCGTTTCCTTGTAAAGCACGTGAGCGGCAACGCCGTACTCCGCCACATCGTGCATGTCACGAGTTCGAATTTGAAGCTCGACGCGCTGGTGCCGCGGGCCGACCACGGTGGTGTGCAAGGACTGATAACTGTTCTGTTTCGGCGTCGAAATGTAGTCCTTGAACCGTCCTGGCACGTAACGCCAGGACGCGTGCGCTACACCAAGTACGCCGTAGCAATCGCCCACGCGATCGACGACGACCCGGAACCCATAGATGTCGGAAAGCTGCTCGAGCGAAATCTGACGATTTTCCATTTTCTTCCAAATGGAATAGGGCTTCTTTTCGCGCCCGCTGACGGCAGCCTCGATGCCGTTCCGTTCAAGCTTTTCAATTAGCGCGGTGCGAATTTCCTCCACCAGACCTTCGTTGCGCTGGCGCAGCTGCGTCAGTCGCCGAATCACGGTTTCGTATGCTTCCGGATGAAGCCAGCGGAATGCATGGTCCTCCAGTTCCTCGCGCATCGCCTGCATGCCCATGCGACCCGCAAGCGGCGCATAGATATCCAGCGTCTCAGCCGAAACGCGTTGCCTACTCTCGGGCTTCATATGCCCGAGTGTGCGCATATTGTGCAGACGATCAGCGAGCTTGATGAGCAAGACGCGAATATCGCTAGAAATGGCGATCAGTAGCTTGCGGAAGTTCTCTGCCTGCTCAGCGCGCTTGGTGACGAGGTCGAGCTTCTTGAGCTTCGTCAATCCCTCCACCAGGAGCCCAATTCGTTCGCCGAACAGGTGATCGATCTCGGCGCGCGTCGCGTCGGTGTCCTCGATGACATCGTGCAGCAGGGCAGCGACGATCGTCGCATCATCGAGCTTCAGCTCGGTCAGAATTGCCGCCACTTCCAGAGGGTGTGAAAAGTAGGGATCGCCGGACGCGCGCTTCTGCTCACTATGCGCCCGCATCGCGTACACGTAGGCACGGTTGATCAGTGCCTCGTCGGCCTTGGGATCATATTCAGTGACGCGTTCGACGAGTTCGTATTGTCTCATCATGGCCGGGCAACCCTCACCGATAAAGTCGGGTCGGCACTGCGATCAGTCAATAGCGATTTTGCGCAAGAGGAGCCCGGATCCAAGGTTCCCCCACTCCCTATGTCAGCCGAAGGCGGCCTGCTGCATAGCGATCAACGGCCGCCGCGTCCGGTCCCACTGCCGATTGCGGCAGATGGTTCCGTCGGTGTCATGCTTTCAAGGCCGCGGAGGAGTTGTTCTTCGGTCAGAATATCAACGATCGTGTCGCTCGACTGGCTATCGCGGCCGAGAATGGGGGCCCGACGCTCGGTGGTCAATACCGGGGCAGCCTCAGCTTCAGGCTCATCGACCTCGACATTCTTCTGGATTGAGTGGATCATGCTCTCGCGCAGATCGTCGGGCGGGATCATTTCGTCTGCAATTTCTCTCAGAGCGATAACCGGGTTCTTGTCGTTATCCGGATCGACGGTAATGGCGCTGCCCGTCGAAATCATGCGGGCCCGATGTGCCGATAGGAGCACGAGTTCGAAGCGGTTTTCGATCTTGTCGACGCAATCTTCGACCGTGACGCGGGCCATGTGACAATCCTTCCGAGGAGCAGAGAACGTTCAGGCACACCGACACGCAGCGTGGGGCTTGGCCGCTCACGCGCGTTTACCTGACTTGCAATTGTGGCATGAGACACCGTTCAAATCAACCCACTGCTCGGCGGCGATCTGCAACCCGAGGCGGGGGATTCGCCTCAGCAGTGTCGTTGCACGCACCCCGAAAACCGGATGGACCCAGCTGGGCGCGACATCGTTGAGGGGCACCAGCACAAACCCTCGGCGATGGGCGAAGGGATGGGGGAGCACGAGACGACCTCGCTTGTCACCAGATGTTTTGGCATCAGGCCAACCTTGTACGCGCCCTCCAACCGCAATAAGGTCCAGGTCCAGACACCTAGATCGCGACAATTTGACACGGGACCGTCCCGCCTGATGCTCTATTCGCTGCATAATGCGCAAAAGAGCCGCCGGCGCTCCCAGGTATCTTGCCGCGACCACGGCGTTCAACACTCCCGGCTGCATCGGCATGCCTACCGGCTCCGTGAAATATAGCGGTGAAATCCGAACAATAGTAAGTCCTTGTGCTCGTAGTGCTTCCAAAGCCATAGCAAGTGACTGGATCGGCGCTCCCCATGGCCCGCGGACGTTTGCCCCAAGCGCAATCAAGGCAATGCTGGCACTCTGGCGATAATGGCGGAAAGTTGCAGATGACGACATCGTGAGTTCAATTTTTGTGTGAAACTTTTGTCTCGCCGCAATAGTTTCTTATGTAATGGCGATCTGTCACATAGTTTTCCGGGTCGGCATGTCGGATTTACGACAAATCGTTTCGTGTGCGGGACAGATACAAGTCGATTGCCCGGCCAACTTTAGAAAAGAACAAACAGGCACGTAGCATATGGGTCATAAACTGGAAACTCTCTTCCACCCGAACGAACGAGTTGCTCTCTTCATCGACGGCGCCAATCTTTACTCAACGGCAAAGTCGCTCGGGTTTGACATTGATTACAAGCGGCTGCTCGCAATCTTCAAGCAAAGATGTCGCTTGATACGAGCATTGTATTACACTGCATTGATCGAAGACCAGGAATATTCTTCCATTCGACCGTTGATAGACTGGCTCGACTACAATGGATATTCCATGGTGACCAAGCCAACCAAGGAGTTCACGGACTCGATGGGGCGGCGGAAGATCAAGGGAAACATGGATATAGAGCTTACGGTGGACGCTATGCGGCTTGCGCCGCACGTGGATCACATCGTGCTGTTCTCCGGGGACGGTGACTTCAAGGTGCTCGTAGCTGCACTGCAGCAGGAAGGTCGCCGCGTAAGCGTAGTCTCTACACTGCAGACGCAGCCCGCAATGATCGCCGACGAACTTCGCCGCCAAGCCGATCAGTTCATAGATCTTGGCGAACTCGAAGACCTCATCTGCCGGTCGCCGGGCCAGCGCCCGCAGCGGCCAGAGCGAGGACCTCGTGGTCCCAGAGATCAGAATGACATTGAAGGTCCCGTCCCTTACGATCTCGACAGGAATGACCTGCCCGAAGGTGTGTAACTCCATTCGGGCGGACAGCTGGCCGAGTATCCGGTAGGCCCAATGAACGCGTCCATGTGCAGGGTGACGGATGTCGAAGCCCCTGGTTGGAGTTGGCGATTTGGCTTCCGCAGCCAGTCCCGAGCCGCCTAGTACCTGCGAGCGCTGCGAGCGCTTGGGGAAGTTCCGGCGCGCGAACCGGGACCAGTATCCGGAATTCTTCAACGCACCAGTGCCGTCTTTCGGTCGGGACGATTGCCGGCTACTCGTTGTCGGCTTGGCGCCAGGCTTGAAGGGAGCGAACCGTACCGGTCGCCCGTTCACGGGCGACTACGCCGGGGATCTCCTCTACGCGACGCTTGCCAAATTCGGATTCTGCCTTGGAGAATACGCCGCAACGGCCGACGACGGCCTCAAACTGCAAGATGCGATGATCACCAACGCAGTGAGGTGCGTTCCGCCGCAGAACAAGCCGACACCTGCTGAGATCAGAACCTGCCAGAGCTTCCTCAGTTTCCGGATCGCCTCGCTCAAGAAACTCAGGGTGATACTTGCGCTGGGCCGGATCGCCCATGACAGTACCGTCGGGGCGCTTGGCCTCAGGCACAAGGACTTTGGTTTCGGACACGGCAACCGGCATGAGGTCGGCCCCAACTTGGTACTCTTCGACAGCTTCCACTGCTCCCGCTACAATACTAACACGCGCAGACTGACCGAAGAGATGTTTACCGATGTTTTCCGGCAGATCAGGCTCGCTCTAGACACGACACGTTGAGCGGTCAGCACAGCAGAGAATCGAGCAGATCGGCTGCATGCGTGTCGGGGGGATGAACCGGATAGACCGCGCGCAGGACTACGCCGTTCGCCACCACCATTGTCAGGCGCTTCAGATAGACCGTTCCGGCAGCCTCGAACGTCGGCAGCCCAAGTTGGCCGCTGAATCGGTTCTCCACATCGCTCAACAGAGCAAAAGGCAGCCCGGCACGTGCGGCGAATTCGTGCTGCTCGGCGGGAGGTTGCAGACTTACACCGTAGATCCCAAAGCCGTTCGTCGCGTAGTCAGAGTAGAGGTCGCGAAATCCCTCTGCCTCGGGCGTCGAGCCGTGGGCGCCTGGGATATCGTCCCAGCCGGGTGGGTTTGGCAGGCCGGGCCTGCCCGTCCAGGGATAGAAGAATACGACGCTACGCCCCGGGACATCTGCCAAGTCAACCAGTCCTCCGGTGGTTGCCGGTAGTGCTATGTGCGGAAGTGCCAACCCGGAAACGAGGTGCCTCGCTGCTCCGTCGTCCGCAGGGGGCGGCCAAGGCCAGGTCGGCATACAGCCCTCCTCCAGTTCGGATCAACCGCGATCGCGCAATATGCGCGACTTCTGTCGATTCCAGTCGCGCTTCTTCTCGGTCTCCCGCTTGTCGTGCAGCTTCTTTCCCTGCGCAAGCGCCAGCTTGAGCTTCGCGCGACCGCGCTCGTTGAAATACAGCTCGAGTGGTACCATCGTCATGCCTTGGCGATCGATCGCGATGGCAAGCTTGTTCATTTCGCTCTTGTGCAGCAGCAGACGGCGTGGGCGCCGTGGCTCGTGCTGAAAGAATTTTCCGGCGCCCTGGTATTCCGGGATGTAGGCATTGATCAGCATGACGCCGCCGCTCTCCACGGAGGCATAGCTCTCGGCAATATTCGCCTGGCCCTTGCGCAAGGACTTAACCTCGGTACCGGTCAACTGTATCCCGGCCTCGTAGACCTCGCCTATGTGGTACTCGAAGCGCGCCTTGCGGTTCTCGGCAACCAGCTTGCGGCCGGGCTCTTTCTTGGCCGCCATCTAGGGTAACTCCTGCCTGCATTGGCCACCAACGGCCGGTTAAGCGAATGGCGCAACGCCTACCTGCTCCAGCGCGCTGTCGACGAGTTGACGCGTCAGATACGTTACCGGCGCCAGCGGCATGCGAACGTCAGGCTCGCAAAGGCCGATGCGGTGGGCCGCGTACTTGACGGGGGCCGGACTTGTCTCCGCGAACAGCGCAAGATGTAATGGCATAAGCCGATCATGCAAGGCCAGGGCACGCCTGTAATCACCGGCGAGGCAGGATTCCTGGAACTCCGCGCACAGACGGGGGGCAACGTTGGACGTCACCGATATGCACCCTTGCCCTCCATGCGCGTTGAAGCCAAGCGCCGTTCCATCCTCGCCAGAGAGGAGCAAGAACTCCGGTCCGCACCGTAGACGCTGCTCGGTCGCACGCGAGAGATTGGCGGTGGCATCCTTGATGCCGATGACATTCGGCAGCGATGCACAACGGGCGACGGTTTCGGGCAAGATGTCCACCACCGTTCTGCTCGGTACGTTGTAGAGGATGAGCGGGATGTCGACTGCCGCCGCTATTGCGGCGACGTGGAGGTATAGGCCTTCCTGCGTCGGCTTGTTGTAATAGGGCATGACGAGAAGTGCAGCATCGGCCCCAGCCTGCTTGGCATGGCGCGTCAGGTCTATCGCCTCGTCCGTTGAGTTGGAGCCAGTTCCGGCGATAACCGGCACACGGCCTGCAGCAGTCTCGACGCAAATCTCGATTACGCGCTTGTGCTCAGCCGTGGAAAGAGTCGGGCTCTCTCCCGTTGTGCCGACCGCCACTAGTCCGTGCGAGCCTTCGCCGATCTGCCACTCGACAATCCGACGAAAAGCAGCCTCATCAACCATGCCATTCTTGAACGGCGTAATCAGTGCCGTGCAGGATCCCTTGATCATCCAATGTCCTCGTTACAGCCTCTGACGGCAAGACCTATGCTTGCCGGCTTCTCGCTCCGCCCAGTTTTCCGGTAGCACCAAGCACAGCATTTGGCTGACATTTGTTGATCTGAAACCTAAGCCCACTCCCTTCCCGTTGCAACTCGTGTGCGGCGCGACACTGCATCATGGCAAGGCGAATTCACCTGCAATAGTTGCTTTCGCTTCTGCGAACGGGCATGGTCGCCAAGCAACCGCCCATTTCTGGTGGCAGTTCACCCATCGGCAATGGATCAGTCCGTGCGATCATGGGGGCAGCTTTGCGGACCAGACTTAGCGAACGCATGCGTAAGCGGCTGTTGGTTGCAATCGCGGTTGCCGCGATCGCTCTGACTGGCGCCTCGCCGCCACCGCCCGCTCCGAAACCCAGTGCAGAACGTAACGACAGCGCCGCGCCCAAGCATTCGCAGCCCGCGCCCAGGCCCGGTGCGCTGGAGCAAGAGGCGCGCCATATCGCCCGCTACGACAATGCCATACGAAAGGCCCGAGAGCACCCGGTCACCGCGGAGGATGCCAAGCGCATCCGCGAAGCAATTGCCGCAGTCGGGAAGAGCCAAATGGGGCGCGTGCGGGCGCTACTCGAAGAGTTGACAGATCCAGTACAGCGCAAGCTCGTCCAGTGGTACAGCCTTTATCGTGGCTTCGGAACAGTCGAGACCTATCAGGCATTTCTTTCCGCCAATCCTGGCTGGCCAGGCCGCCGAGTGCTCCAGAACAGGCTCGAGACACTGCTTTTCGAGGGGCCGGCGGACGCCGCTCTCATACAGAAGATGCTCGGAAATGGCGAACCTCAGACAGGTACAGGGATCGCACTGCTCACCGGCTTGATGAAGTCGAAGGGAGATGAGACGCGCTCCGTAGAACTCGCGCGGCGTGCGTGGCGCGAATACGATTTTCCGCGCCGTGTGGAAGACATGTTCCTCGAGAGGTTCAAGGAGGCCTTGAGACCGGAAGACCACAAGCGGCGCGTCGACAGGCTGCTCGGCGGATATGTCCGGTGGAGGTCGCATCGATCGGGCCGGATTGCCGCGGCTGGCAGGGTGTTGGGGCACATGTCGAAAGCTGAACAGGCGAAAGTCAAAGCGCGGATTGCAGCCTACCGGGAATCCTCGAGCGCTCCAAAGTTGATGCGGCAACTGCCCAAGGAAAAAGAGGTGGACTGGGGGCTTGCCTTCAACAAGGTGCAGCTATTCCGGCGAACCGGGAAGAAGCTGGAAGCCCAGAAGATCCTGCTCTCGGCGCCCACAGACCCGGGTACCATCGCCGACCTCGACGGCTGGTGGCACGAAAGAGTTCTCGCTGCGTTCGACGCCCTCAAGTCGGATAACGCGAAGGTGGCCTACGACCTCGTGAGGAATGCTGGCCCGATCAGCGTCAACGAGGCCAACGAGCAGGCGTTCCTGGCCGGCTGGCTGGCGCTGCGCAAACTTGTAAAGCCTAAAGCGGCGCTCGCTCATTTCGAGGCACTTGCGAAGACTGCAGATGGTCCGCTGAGCCGCTCGCGCGCAGCCTATTGGCAGGGACGGACCTGGGAGAAGCTCGGCGACGACGGAAGTGCCCGGGCAGCCTATGCGAGGGCTGCGAAGTTCGCCGACACATTCGACAGCCATCTGGCCAGGACGAAACTCGGGTCCGGCGCACACGAGATACGCATAGCCTTTCCATCCGAACCGACGGCTGAACAAGTCGAGGCATTCAATGCACTGGACAGCGTTCACGCCGCCGTGATCGCGACGAAGGCGGGCCTGTCGCCACACATCTCACGACAGTTCCTCAATCACCTGCGCCGGCATTTCGACAGCGAGGCCGAACTTGCCATGAGCGCGCATCTCGCCGAGGCGCTCGGCGACACTCAGATGGCGGTCAGAATCGGCAAATCAGGCAACGCGCGCGGACATAACCTCACGGTGTATTCCTATCCGGTGCATGCCTTCCCCGCGTACTCGCCGTTGAGGCCTCCACCCGAGACGGCGATCCTGCTCGGCATCGCCCGCCAGGAGAGTGAATTCAACACACTTACACAGTCGAGTGCCGGGGCCCGTGGGCTGATGCAGGTGATGCCAATAACGGCACGCCATGTCTGCCGCGATTACAAGCTCAAGTGCGATATCGGCAGGCTGATGAAGGACAAGTCCTACAACACGAAGCTGGCGAGCGCCTATATCGGCGACCGGATGGCGGAATTCGACGGCAGCTACGTGCTGTCAATCGCAGGGTACAATGCCGGGCCGGGACGGGTCAGGCAGTGGGTGCAGGAATTCGGCGACCCGCGTGACAAGGGCGTAGACCCGATCGACTGGATCCACCGTATTCCGTTCGAAGAGACGCGCATTTATGTGCAAAAGGTGCTTTCAAACCTGCAAATCTACAGGGCCCGCCTCGCAGAGGGTGCTGTAAAGCTCAAAATTGCGGAAGACCTCAACCGCACCGGGCCGGTGCATGTACCTAGCGAGGCGGTTGCAAGCAAGCGTGCAGAGGCAAATTAGATCGCTCCGATCTGGTTGGAAGAGGGCTAGCCCAAATCGCTTGCCGACAGGTGCGTGATACCAACGCGGTTGATCCCGAGCCTGAAGGGTCGGTGCACCTTGAGTACTCCCAGCTGAAGCTGAACCAACTTTGTCGCGCCCAGGCTTGTCGCGGGATCGCGTGAGATGCACACTTGCGGCCAGAGATTCGGGCAACCAGGACGGGGCACCGGCATGGCGGGTACGGGCGAAGACGACAATTGGACATCGCTCAGGTTCACCGCCCGGGACGGGCTCACCATTCACGTTCGCTGCTACCGTTCGGAATTGAGCCGGCGCAGGGCTCTGGTGTGCATTCCCGGGCTCACCCGCAACGCCCGCGACTTCCACGTGCTTGCGGCCCGGCTGGCATCAGAGCCTTCCGGAAGAACAGTCTATGCGATCGACCTTAGAGGACGGGGGCAATCCGATCACGACCCCGACTGGCGCAACTACGTGGTGCCGATCGAGGCCCTGGATGTACTGGACCTCATTACCGCCGCGAATATTGCCGGTGCCCACGTTCTCGGAACGTCGCGCGGCGGCCTGATTGCAATGGTCATGTCGGCACTCCAGCCCGGTGCGATCGGAAGCGTCGTGCTCAATGACATCGGGCCGGTCATCGAACAATCCGGGCTACTCAGGATCTCGAGCTACGTTGGGCGCATGCCGCTGCCCAAGAGTTGGCCCGAGGCAGCCGAGTTGGTCAGGCAGGGCAACGAGCGCTTTTTCCCCCGGGTTAAGGGCGCGGAGTGGGAGGCTATCGCCCGGCAGTGGTACAACGAACGGGACGGCGCGCCAGCGCCCGGCTACGATCCAAAGCTCGCCCGGACGTTCTCAGTCAAGGACGGCAAGATTCCGCCATTGTGGGATCATTTCGCAGCACTCAAGGGCAAGCCAGTCCTCGTCATTCGCGGTGCGCTCTCCGACATCCTGACCGCAGGCACAGTCGAGGAAATGTGCCGTCGCCATCCCGCCTGCGCCAGCCACACGGTCGGCGACGAGGGGCATGCGCCGCTGCTTCAAGACACCGAGACGATCGAAGCCATCAGATCGTTTCTCAATGCTGCTGACAAAGGCCAGCCGATCTCTGGTCGAACGTTCGCGGCAACGAAGGGCTAAGGTCAGCTCCGGCCGGAGACACGATCTGAAAACTCAGTCCTACCGCCCGAAGACAGGATGCGCGCCTGTCCAATCCAGTCCTCGCGCTCGATGCGGTCCTTGAAATCCAGGCCTTGCGAGACGCGTTCGATGTCGCTTGCCGTCCAAGCGGCGATCTGGTCATGGTGCCATACGCCCATGGCGTTCAGCTTCTTTTCGATGAGGACGCCGATGCCGCGGATCAACTTGAGATCGTCGTGGCCTCCGGGAGGTGGCTCCGACAGTACCGGTTCGGCGCCAAGCACGAAGGGCACGAGCGCTTTCGAGCTCCCTGAAATTTCCGTTGCCTGGTGCGGATGTCCAAGCGAAAGGTTGCGTGCCTGCCCGATCCAATTCTCGCGCTCGATGCGCCCTGGCACGCCAAGCAAGGCTTCCAGGCTTTCCAGTGCACCTGGCTTCCAGGCGGCAATCTGGCTGAAGCGGTATATGCCCTGATTGTTTAGGAAACGCTGGATCTCGTCATTGATCCCGTCGATCGCCGTCAGGTCGTCCCGATAATGTAGTGCGGCGGGCAGATCCGCCGGTGCCACCGAATTGTCCGGTCGCGGGGATTGATCGCGGCGGGGGACTTCTTGAGCGCGCTGCTCCGCGTAGGTAGTCGTGCCCCCCTCGGCCAGGATCTTGGCTTGTTCGATCCAGTTCTGCCGCGCTATCCGCCCGCTTTCGCCCAACAGCGTTTCGACGCGGTCAACATCAGCCGCCGTCCAGCCTGCGATCCGCTCAAATGTCGAAGCGCCATTGCGACGAAGCAGTCGCGCCACCGACGCATCGATGCCTTGAATGTTCTCGAGATCATCGACCCGCTGATTGCTCTCGATCGTTGCGGCGACACTTGCCAGACCGCTGGTGCCAGCAGCGACGGGCATAACGATCTGCTCCGGGCCGTTGGCTCGACGCGCCACAGCCGCCGCTGCTGCGGCTGCAACGGCGACTGCTGTCGGCAAACCAGCGTCGGACGGGCGCTGCGGCGATTTCGGCTCTGGGTCCGGTTCCGCTACGACAACTGGCGGATCGGCCGCGATCTCCATTTCCGAGGAACGCTCGGTCTCAGCAGCCCTGGCGACTGCATGGATTGCTCTTACACGGCGCGAGACATCGGGATCGGTTGGCGCCGGTGCGGCGGCGCCAGGTTCGCCGACGAGGGCGCGCTCGAAGCGGTTGGATGGCGGGGGCGTATACGGTGCCGTTGGTGCGTCGGATGAGGGTGCGGGAGCTCTAGATTGTGCCGGCACGGGAAGCGGGGGACGCCTGGCCACATCCGCGGGCGGATCGGAAGCCTCGAAGGCGGGCGCCATTTCCCGGGGACGCCAGAACAGTGTGCGCCTGATCAGGCAGGCGATCCAGGCTCCGAGAAAATATGCTGCGAGCAAGAGCAGCGCCGTCTGCCAGAGAAGTGCCGTCATCCCAAATATCTCCCTACGCCAAGCGTCGTCGGGGACAGCGGCTCAGTCCCCGGTCCGGCGCCCGCAGGAGTACCAACCGACAAATAGACCCACCGCGAACGCCGCGACTACATACCAGAAGAGTTTGACGAACAAATAGTCCATAGTTTCTCCCCCTCGCGCTCGGATCTTCACGCATCGCAGGGCCATGGTCGCCATGCGCAGCTAATTCATTCTCACGGTGAAATCTATGCGCCGGTTGAAGGCCTTGTTGGCCTTGGTTGTGTTAGGCACCGCCGGGCGGGCCTCACCATAGCCGATTGCCTTCAGGCGCCCAGCATCTATGCCGGACTTGATGAGGTAGCGCATGACGGCGCGCGCCCGGCGCTGGGACAATAGCTTGTTGCGGCCGGCAGGGCCGTCGCTATCGGCGTGTCCCTCGATTTCGACAACTGCGGCGTTACAAACCTGGACCATGCGAGCGAGGCGGCGAAGTGTCGGATAACTTTCCGGAGTCAAATCGGCGCGGCCCCTGGCGAAGCTAATGCGGCCCTTTCGGACCGTCGTGCGCATGGCTTCACGGCACGTCTCCCCAAGACGCAGCTTGCGATCCTGCTCGTCAACGGCGCCAGAGGCTCCTTTGGCCATGTCGCGCTGCAGTGCCGCGACAGCGCGGCCGGTATCGGCCTCCGCCAGTTCAGCGGCGCGCCGGGCGGTTTCGCGGCGACGACGTTCCGCCAATGTGGCTGCAGTTCTGGATGTCTCGGTCGTGGCCGCCGGCGGCGTCGATAGCCTCGCCGGCTCGCGTTCCGATGCTGCCCTGCGGTCGGCTTCAGCCTTTCTTGCAGCTTGAACCCGGCGTTGGGCATCGGCCTGACGCGCCTGTTCCTCTGCCGCCTTACGCGCGGCTGCTTCCTGCTTGCGCGCCTGTTCGGCCCGTGCCTCTTCGTCAGCGCGCTTGCGTGCCTCCCGTTCAGCCTCCTCGGCTTCAAGCTTCCGGCGCGCATCATCGGCTGCCTTACGCTTCGCCTCCTTGTCGGCCCAAAGCATCGCAGCAGACCGGACACGGACGGTATCAACTCCTTTGTAGCCGTGCGGAAGATCCCGCTTGAGGCTTTCCTTCACGGCGGCGGCCGTCACGGTGTCCGGTGCCTCGCCGCTGATGGTGAGAACCTGACCCTCGATGCCTGCCGTACCTTCCCGCAATTTTGCCAGGATATCGAGCCCGGCCATCGCCACCTGCGGCCACTTAGCACTCAGTGCGGACTTGACGGTCGTCTGGTCACGCACCGGAATGGAAGGAAACAGCTCTTTGGCGCGCGCAACGAGTTTGCCCTGCGTTGCCTTGTCCGGCACCTCGCCCACAAGCGAAAGGCCATCTGCATCGCGGTGCGCCGACCAGGTCAGATCCGGCTCGGGAAGTTCGATCAACGCGATCTTGGCAACGAGATCGCACGTTCGGTTCGTGGCAGCCCGGACCGTCGCCGTGGTTTCCTCGATCAAGGCTTCATCCGACGTCTGCCCACTTAGATCGAGGCGGCGGTTCGTCAAGACCAGCTTGCCTCCGCCGATCCTCGCCAAGCCGCCAAGGCCAGCCTTGAGGCAGGCCAGCCAGCCCTTGTCCGCGCCGGCACCAAGCTGGGTATCATCGCGCACCGGCCCTTTCGCCACGGCCTTTATGGCGCTCAACACCGCAGCCCGCGCATCCTCGCCTGGAACATGCCCGGTCAGGCGGCCCCCAGCTTCGGAAAGCTCCACAACCGTGACGTAGGGATCGACCGTCGGGATAGCCGGTTGCCGGAAGGTGATCTGGTCGTGCACCTCGAATGACGGCGGTACCTGCTCCCTCAGTGCGCGACTGACGCGACTCGCAGTCTGTTCCTTTTCAGCGATACCGCGCAGGACGAGTTTGTGGTCCGAATTCTCTATCTGGCCTTCGAGGAGTTCTGCCAGCCGTGACATCGCCCGCATGACAGCGAGCTGCCAATCGCGCGGCTCCCCGGTCGCGGTGACCATACGGTCGATGATGGTTGCCTTCGGGAATGTCCGCTTGGCATGGGCAAAGATCTCGTCGCGCTGGCGCTCGTCTGGAACATGCCCAGTCAATTCAAGCTGATTGTTGCGGTACGTCGCGCCCCAACCGTATGGCGAGACGGTCGGCGGCAGCACCTTTTCGTCTTTGAGACGAATACCGCCCGGCAAACTCTGGGCAAGTTCCCGGCGCACAAGCCGATAGTCGCCCGTCGTGCCGGCGCGACCCTCAACAGCCAACTGATGACCTTCAAGTTCCACGCGACCGCTCGACAACCGCCCCAGCTGCCCCATGGCAAAGCGGGCGCCCGACATCCATTCCGGTCGCTCTTCTGCCAATCGAGCCACTACCATACGATCGTCTATGGAATGGTTCGGGAACCTGCTGCGCGCCATTTCAACCAGTTGGCCGCGCGCGTCTTCGCTCGGGACATAGCCGGTCAGACGGACCGTTTCGCTTTCCCGGAGAGCAGACCACAGCAGGTTCCTCGGAAGCGAAAGAACTGCATGGTTGTCGACGACGCGAACGCCCCATACGGTGTTTGCCACCTCGGCGGCGCGCCGACGCTCCTCTTCACTGGTCGTGTGTCCAATCAGGACTCCGTCGCGCCCTGTGAAGCCAGCGGAGGCCCACGGCAAACCCGCAGACGCCAGCTTCTCTCCGGCGCGCAGACGAAGATCGGCCTGGATGGCTTGGTGCTCGCCCATCATGGCGAGCCACAACAGCATCGTCAGCGGGATCAGGCCCCACATCCACCGGCCAGGATGACACCTCATACTCAACCTCTCACCCTCGCCGGGTCTCACGCTCCGATGCCTGCAGACCGGCGACGGCATTCGTCGCGTCGCGCTACTTGTAGGCATTATAGTCAACGCAACGGGACATTGGAAGCGTGGAAGGCGCACGAGGGACGCAACTAACTTCCTGAACTTGAACAGAAGTTAGCAGCAATAGAGGCAACCGGTCGCGCTAGTCAGACGCCTGAAGTCGGAGGCGCGGGTGGGCCAGCCGACGGTGCTTCTGGGGGAGCAGCGGAAGGTGGCGCGGCACCATAGTTCGGGCTAAAGGGTTCACTCGGATCGTCTGGAAGGCGCTGCCTCCTGGTCCGTGGAGGCAATTGGGACGGAAGGCCGTCAGCCTCAATCTCGACCCGCTCTGGTGCGCGAACTGCTACGGCCGGCGCTGGACCGCCGACGCCTGCTGCCTGGGACCAGTCGGTATTCTGACCCGAATGGCCGCAACCCGAGAAGAACACTGCCAGTAGGAGGACGGCTCCTGCCGGATACACTGCACAACGCATTTCCTACTCCACAAACGCATACCTACAGGCCGGCTTCGTACTTGCGACCACTCGTTTCAGTGTAAGCACCGAGTTGGTTAATGGAGCGTTAGCTGGCGTCCCGAAAACGACCGATGGGCAAATTTCAGGCCCTGTCGATCGCCGTTCTGCACATGAACTGAGCATGAACGGGGCATTCAGGCTCGATTAAATTTGGCATGGCTAATTTGGAGTTACCCTGCAATCAATCTTCCCCGGCGTGATCCACGGGGGTGCAAAGCGCAGGGTCTTGCACCCCCTCCCTTCTCCCCCTCCAGTCGCACTTCAACCAATGCGCACGATCTCGGCCAGCGCGTCGGCTGCTTCCTCAACGCCCTGACGGTCAACGCCCAGGTGCGTCACTGCCCGCATGCGGGTAGCCGTTTCGGCGCCGATGCGAATGGCGCGGTCGTGGAGGCGGCGCGCGATGTCCGGCGCCGCCAATCCGGTCGCTCCGACGTCGAAGAACACCAGGTTCGTTTCCACCCGAGGCTGAGCCAACTCGATGCCGTCGATGGCGGCAAGGCGATCGGCGAAGATCCTGGCGTTGGCATGATCCTCGGCGAGTCGTTCGATGTTGTTGTCCAGGGCATAAAGCCCGGCTGCAGCGATTATACCAGCCTGGCGCATGGCTCCGCCCAGACGGTGCTTCCAGACATTGGCGCGAGATATGAAGTCGTTGGAGCCAGCCAGTACTGCACCGACCGGACAACCAAGTCCCTTGGACAGGTCCAGCCAGACGCTATCAAGCTTGGGGGTGTAGATCGAAGCAGCCTCGCCCGAGGCAACCACCGCGTTCATAAGCCTGGCTCCATCCATGTGGACGAGGAGGCCGGCCGCCCGCGCGGCAGTGGCGACTTCGGCAATCGTTGCCGCCGGCCAGACCGTGCCGCCGCCGCGGTTCGATGTCTGCTCGATCGAGACGAGGCGACTCACAGGTGCCTTGACGCCGGCTTGCCGGATCGCATTGTCCAAGTCCAAGGCGCCGAAGACGCCATCAGGAGTCTGGATACTGCGCACCAATGCACCCGCGAGTACCGCGGCACCAGCCCCCTCCGAGGTCAGGATATGCGCACTCTCCGCCGCAATGATCTCGTCGCCGGGGCGGCAGTGGCTGGCGATCGCAATCTGGTTGCACATAGTACCAGATGGCAGGAACAGCGCAGATTCCTGGCCGAGCAGGTCCGCAACCCGTCGGCAGAGGGCATTGACGGTCGGGTCCTCACCGAGTTGCTCATCTCCAACCTCCGCTTCGGCCATTGCCCTGCGCATGGCTGCCGTTGGCCGCGTTGCCGTATCACTTACGAGGTCTATTCGGATTTTCATTTCCATCTCTCGTTTCCGTGCGCGGGGAACTCGTGTCCCCTCGGCGCATTGCACCATGACAGCCCGAACCGGTTAAGCCCAGATTGCTGCGGGCATCGTTTGCCAACCCGCGCCCAAGCGGTTAAACCCGTGACTCCTCAGATTTACGCCTTCCAACGCCAAACCAACGGAGATGACCAATGTCCCTGTCGCTTCCGGCTCTGCCCTACGCCTACGACGCTCTCCAGCCCTACATGTCGAAAGAGACTCTGGAGTACCACCACGACAAGCACCATCAGGCCTATGTCGACAACGGCACAAAGCTGCTCGCCGGCTCCGGCTTCGAGGGCAAGAGCCTCGAAGACATGCAGAAGGCGATCTACGACGCCAAGAACCAGCCGCTGATCAACAACGTCGGCCAGCACTACAACCACCTGCACTTCTGGAACTGGATGAAGCCGAACGGCGGCGGCAACAAACTTCCCGGCAAGCTCGAGAAGCTGGTTCAGGATTACGGTGGATTTGACAAGATGCGCGCCGACTTCATCAATGCTGGTATTACGCAGTTCGGCTCCGGCTGGGCCTGGCTCGTGGTCAAGGGCGGCAAGCTCGAGGTCACCAAGACCGCCAACGGCGAGAATCCGCTGATGATGGGCGTCAAGCCGATCCTGGGCTGCGATGTATGGGAGCACTCCTACTACATCGACTACCGGAATGCGCGGCCGAAATACCTCGAGGCCTTCATCGACAACATGGTCAACTGGGAATACGTCGAGCAAATGATGGGCTGAGAAGGCCGATACTTGGT
>JBJOGJ010000038.1:0-22898 GCA_046048295.1 Pseudomonadota bacterium
TGCCCCAGGCGCGGGACGGCTCCGGTCCCATCTTGAAAACTAATCGACGGCCCGTGCCGTCCCGCCCCCTTCTTGGGGAGAACAGAACGAACGACGCAAACCGCCAAGGCCAACTGCCTGTGGCGCTGTCGTTGCTGGGCGACTGATGATATTCCCCTCACCGCGCCTTGCCGGCGCTTGACGCTGGGATCGGTTGGATCAGTTGCAAGAAAAGGCCCCGGGCCTGAGGCGCCGGGGCCGGACTGTAGGATGACGATAGAGTTTGCGTCAGTTGACGACGCGGTCCTTCTCCGACAGGTCGAGCTTGAAGAGGTCCATCGCGTTGTCCCACGTGTAGCGACGGTGCTGCTCGTCCGAGAGCCCCTTCAAGTGATGGGCGACGACCTGGCGCGAGTGCGGGAACGTCATGTTGAAGTGCGGGTAATCGTTCGACCACATGCAATTCCGCTGGCCCCACCACGAGAGGAAGCGGGTGCCGACGAAGTCCTCGAGGAACGTTCCGTAGACGTGCTCGGAGAAGATCTCGCTCGGCTTGCGGGTGATGGGCACCGGGTAGGAGCCGCGGTGGCGCTCGAAGTAGTAGTCCCACTGCTGAAGGAGGAATGGGATCCAGCCGATCTCGCTTTCTGCCAGCAGCAGGCGGAGTTTCGGGTGACGCTCGAAATAGCCGTAGAAGATCAGGTCAAACAGCGTGTTCGCCGAATCGTTGGTCTTGGTATTGGTCGAGTCCTTGATGCCCTCGACGTTGCGCTTGTGGCCTTCCTTCATGTAGCCGTGGCCGGTGAGGATGTGGGCGATCACCGGCTGCCCGGCTTCCGCGCACGCAGCGAAGAACGGGTCGTAATGCTCCGTGTTGGAGAACGGGAGCTTCGGATCCGGAACCTGCCAGATCAGCGCGCCGCGCATCCCCTTGTCGAGACAGCGGTGCATCTCCTTGGTTGCCAGATCGGTGTCGTAGACCGAGATCAGGGGGACGCCGATCAGACGCCTGCGGTCGGGGCTGCACCAGTCGTACAGCCAGTCGTTGTAGAGCTTGAACGCTTCCTGCTGGGTTTCGATGTCATCGACCGAATAGAGCGCCATGCCATAGTTCGGAAACAGGATTTCGGCGGCGATACCGTCGTTCACTTGATCCTGAAGGCGCAATTCGGATTTGAGCGCGCCCGGCGGAGAGTTGCGGAACGGCACATTGGGAAGATGCTGCTGCAGCCGTTTCGGGAGCTCGAGCCAGAGTTCGTCCGGCTCCATCACATGGGCGTCGGTCGAGATCATCTTCGGCATATGAGCCAGTTGGTCTTCGGTCAGGTGCTCGCCAACCACATTGCGGCGCGGAAAGGTCTTTGCCTGTTCCTCGGTCATGCCTGCAAACTTGGTGGCATCAACAGCCAATTCTGCCATTTGTCACTCCCAGTCCATCATCGTGTTTCGTCTACGCAGACCGGCGCGTGCATGCGCACCGGCTTGAGCCATTCAGTCGGCGGCGAAGAACTTGCCCTGGGCGTAGACCTTCTTCTTGGAAGATTCGCCGTTCTTCGGATCGTTGCCAATCTTGACTTGACCGTCAGCGAAGGAGGTTTTTGCCACGACGTCCTTCGGGGTGCCGAACGAGGTCAGATTGTCGAGCCCGGTCTCCGTGCGGACGCCGCCGCCGACCCGCACCATGACGAGGTTCTCCGCCTCATCTGCCTCGAACTTGTACTTTGCGTTCTTGGGCAACATGACACCTTCGTACTTGCCCACGACCTGCGTCCGGCCATCGCCGAAAGTGAATGTCGCCTTCCCCTGCAGAATGATGAAAGCGTGATCTTCGCCGCCATGCGAGTGCAGGGCGTTCTCGCCGCCGCTGGCGTAGACCTTGAGGTTGACCCAGAGGTTCTCAGCGGTCGCGAGCGGGTCGTAGGTTGTGCCCTGCTCGAGAAGTGGCGTGTTGCGCAGCGAGAAAAGCGCCGGGCCATCGACTGCGATGTTGGGCGTGCGCTCAATCGGTTTGGTGTCATCCATTGGTACGTCTCCCTGTGCTTGGCGCGGCTCGTCCGACGCTGGAGTACGCATGGCGTTCCACGCCTCAATTGGCGAAGTGGCGGTATCCTCTACTCTCTGCCGGTGCCAGTCAAGGCAGCACGGCGCTTCCCGGCCGGAATCGGCATGGAAAATGGATTTCGGATTCTAGGCCGGGTCGAATCCGAACAGCCGTGCCGGGTTGTCGACGAGGATGCGTTTGCGCAGGGATTCGTCCGGGGCGATTTCCGCCAAGAGGTCAAGGAGGTCGCCCTCGTTGGGTGTGCGCCCAGGAGTAAATGTGTTCCCATGCGGCCAGTCGCTGCCCCAGATCACACGGTCGGGTGCTGCAGCAACCACAGCCTGGGCGAACGGCACCATGTCCATGAACGGCAGGCTGCCTTCGACGTGGGCCTTGGGGACGGCGCTGATCTTGTCGAAGCTGCAGAGCTTCACCCAGTATCGGTCGTCCTTGAGCATATCCAGGAGCAGCTTGAAGGCCGGCTGGTCGACGCCATCCTTCCCGCGCACCCGTGCCATGTGGTCGATGATGGTGACGGTCGGAAGGCTGCGAATGAACTTCTCGTGGTTGATCAGATCCTCGGGGTCGACATGCAGGTCGAGCACCCAGCCGCGCTTCTGCAGAGCGGGGAGGTTTTCCGTCAGGTGCTCCTCGCTGCCTGGCCTGTCGGTCATCAGATGGAATCGCGCACCGCGGATGCCGCCTTCGTTGAGAGCATCGAGCGCCCGCTCGTCAAAAGTGGCGTCAAAGTTGCAAATCCCGCGTGCCGCTCCTTCCATCTTGGCAATCGCATCGAGAACCACCCGGTTGTCGTAGCCGTGTGCCGTCGGGGTGACGAAGACCGCGCGCGAGAGACCGGTGATCGCCTGCATGTCGCGATAGTGCTCGATGGGCGCTGCGGGTGGCGTGTAGCGGCGATCCTCGGCGTAGGGGAATATGTCGGGCGGGCCGAAGACATGGGCGTGGGTGTCGCATGCGCCCGGCGGCAGCTTCCAGTGTGGCGGCCGGGTGTTGGGGTCAGGCGGCAGGCTCACACGCATGGGACGGCGCGTCATCGGTATCTCCTCGAGGCGATAGCCCGATTGCCTGCGGTCGGGGCAGAACCGGGTTCAATGGGTGCGAGTGGAGAGCGCCAGACCATGCAGCGAATTGTTGCCGCACGGTACTGGCGCTGTTCCTGCTCCGGTTCTCAATGCTGCGCTACAGCCGCTCAATTGGCAAGCCGTGCCGCGTTCTGTCCTGCCTTGCGGCTGAACACGAGATTCCGGGTCTGTCCGGTGCAGGACGGGTAGTTGTGATAGAAGAGGCCGATGATGTCGCCTGAAGCATAGAGCCCGCGGATCGGTTCGTTCGACGTGTTGAGGACACGTGCCTCGGTGTCGAGTGCCAGTCCGCCGAACGTAAACGTGATGCCGCCCGACACCGGATATGCGCGATAGGGTGGCTCATCGAGGCGTTGCGCCCAGTTGGTCTTGTCGGGGTTCAGGCCACGGGTTCGCTTGCCGTCGAGGATTGACGGATTGAATGGTACCGTGCCGTCGACGGCGGCGTTGAATTTGGCAACGGTGTCCTCGAGGACGTCTGGATTGAGCCCGATCTTCTGAGCCAGTTCGGGGATCGAGCCTGCCTCTTCGAAGGTTGCCGGGAAGTCGGGACCGTGCCGGAACATCGCGATGCCTTTCTTGTCGTAGATCTGGTAGGCAATGTTGCCAGGCTGGGTGCGTACGGCGCGGCCGGTCTTGGCGTAGGTGTAGGAGTGGAAGCTCTCGCCCTCGTCGAAGAAGCGCTGGCCAAGCGAACTGACAGTAATACCGTGACAGTAGTCGTAGCGGTTCATCTTGTTGCCGCGTCCGTCTTCGCGCACAGGGGTTTCGAAGCTCGGTGCGCCGGCATCTATCGGGGTCTGGTGAGCGCCCTGCCAGTGGCCGGTGGCGCGCGCGCCCATGGCGATGAACATCATCAGTACTTCGCCGGTGTTGTGCTTCGAGCCGCGCACTTTCAGGAGGTCGGCATTCTCGCCGAGATAGCGGGCGCGCATTTCGGGATTGGCCTGGAATCCGCCGGCACAGGCGATCACGGCTCTGGCCTCAAGGTCGTACTCCTTATCCGGAGATACAACGTGGACGCCGTTGATCTGGCGATTGTTGCCAAGCAGCGCTCCGACGCGGCTTTCGAAGCGAATGTCGATGCCGAGAGCCGTTGCGATGCGGCGCCACTGCTCGAGCTGACCCTTGCCGCCGCCCAGCGTCTGCACGTTGCGACCGGGCTCGAAGTGATACCGGCCATCGACCACCGCGAATTTCTCGTGCATCCATTTTATGCCGGTTTCGCGCGCCCAGTGGGCTGCAGCGTTCGATTCGTCGACGAGCATGTCGGCGAGCACTGGATCGATCAGGTTCTGGGTGACGCGGTTGAGATCGGCTATGAATTCCTCGCGGGTGTAAGGCTTGATCTCCATCTTGGAGAATTCACCCGGATCGACTTCCGGAATGAATGCGTGGATTTCGTCCTTGCCGGAGTGCACGAAGCGGAAGCCTGTGTGTGAGTAGCGCGCATTGCCGCCGAACTCGGGTTCCGGCGCCTTCTCCAGCATCACGACCCGCTCAGCGCCGCTCTGCTTTGCCGAGACCGCGGCCTCGAAGGCGGCGCTGCCACCGCCAATCACAATCACATCTGCCGTTTCTGCCATCTTCACACCCTTGCGCTCGTCGTTTCGAATCCAATTCCAGTCAACCCAATGCGGCTACCTGCAGCTGACGCTGCTTGCTTCGCTTTCCGCTCCCTCATATTCCACCAAACACGTCATTCCTGCCTTGAGGTCGCCGCGCTTCGAGACCTTGCCGCCCAGCGTGATCCGGGTCCGTTTGCCGCTAACCTTGGCCGTCGTTTCCCTGCCATCGTCACGGATAACGATGGTGGCTCCCTTGGCCCCCACGGAAATGATGGCCGATTCCACTTTTCTGATACTCGCGACACGCTTTGCAGCCTCCTGCCCGCGCGGCGTCATGTAGTCATTCACGGCAGCCACCAGTTTCTGGGGCGCATCGACGATTTCGGTAATGATCGACTGAACCTCCGCTCCTGGACGAAAGCCGATCTCTGCCCGTTGTTCGCCTGCCGCTTTGCGGAACTGCTGATCGGACATCGTATTCTTGCAGGCTTCGCGCAGTGCTGCGACGCGATCCGCAGGTACACCTGCGCCGGTGGCGATCGGGCGACCGACGACGTTGGCAAGTGTGAGGAAGCGTGCAACCTGCTCCTTCTCGGGATCGCCTTTCGCAAGGTCTGTAAGCAACGGCACATCGGGCAGTTCGGCGTCCCGCTTGAGGCCTAGCTGCATGAGATAGTTGAGCTTCCTGTCCGCGACCCATTCCGGGTTGGTCGACTTCCAGCTTGCGAGGTTGTTTGTCGCTCGGCCTTCCACCTCGCCGCGCTCCATTGCAAGGTTGACGTCCTGTCCGCCCTTGTAGCCGAAGACGACTTTCAGCTTCGTCCCGAGCAACCTGTTATAGGCGACCGGAATCTGCACGGAAATCGATCCTGCTCCGGTGGCGCCGATGATTGTTTCCCGTTTTCTCGCATCCTCGATCGTCTTGGTGGGAGACTGGTGCCAGGTGACGAGCAGCGGATTGGAATCGCTCAAGTCGCAGATCCAGTTGAACGTGCGCACATCGCCCTGAAACTTCTTGCCACCGGTCAGCTGGTACATGGGCAGGCCGCGACTTGCTATGGTGAGGACGGACCCGTCCTTCGGGGCAACCATTGCAACGTAATTGGCCGCGATCAGTCCGCCGACGCCCGGCATGTTTATCGGGATCATCGTGGGCTTGCCGGGAATGTGGCGGGTGATGTGCTGGGCGAGCAGTCGCGCATAGGTGTCATAGCCGCCGCCGGGCGAGGAACGGATGACCATCTTCATTTGGCGCCCCTTGTAGAACGCCTCCAAACTTTCCTGTGCTACCGCGCTGCCGCATGTACTGGCTGCATAAAGAACCGCTGACACCGCAAGGATCGTGTTCGTGATCCGCATAGCAATGATTCCTCCGAGGGCAATATTCTTTTGCCGCTATCGTCTGCCGAGTTCGTTCGCCGGTCAATATGCTCCGGACTTCGGCCGGTCTTGGGGACGCTTTGGGATTTTTGCGATGCAGCGGAATCCGAAATGGGTTTTCGATAATGAATTTGCTCTGGCGCGGCGGCCTTTCTTGCGCTTATAGTTCGGCGAAGGACTTTCGCGGCCATGTGTCGCGAAGCACTATGGGAGGCTTGGCTCGGATGGTTCCGTCGGCGTGCTGGGTTCACCAGTACGTGGAGTATTCGTGCTGCTTCCGACGGAGGGCCGGTTCATGCGTATCCTTTTCTTAAATCAGGCGCCGCGCACAGAGAAGTCGCAGCCGCCCTACGACGTTGCCAAGATCGAGGCTCAGCTAAACAGCTATGCCACGGCTGGAACGAAAATCGAGATCGGTTTCCCCGAGCCTTACGAGGGCTCCCAGTTGATGGAGACCGTTGGATCCCAGAACATGCTGAATGGCCTGCATCACTTGATGGAGGCCCCCGCCATCGTCAGGAAGATCTTCTGGGCGGAGCAGAACGGCTACGATGCGGTCATTTCCTCGAATACCTTCGATCCCGGAGTCGACGGCGGCAGGCTTGCTGTTGGGATCCCGGTCATCGGTCCGCTTCGTACTACCGTACATGCTGCGGCCACGCTGGCAGACCGTATTGGCATTACGGTGCCGCTGCCGCCGCATGTCCAGTATACTTGGCGGATTTTGAGGACCTACGGCCTCGACAGATTTGTCACGGACATCCAGCCGATCGGCGTTTACACGAATGTGCAGGAACGCAAGGCGGAAATTGTCGAGACGACGACTCGGCTCATCAAGTCTCTCGTCGACGACAAGAAGTCGGAAATCATCGTGCCGCTCGGTGGTGCCCTCATTCCCTACGTCGTGGATCCAGACGATCTGGCAAAGGCGACGGGCGTGCAGGTTCTCAACACTAAGGCCGTGAGCATCAGGTTCGCAGAAATGTGCGTGCATTTCGGCATGTCGCATTCGGCGATCACCTATCCGCGCGCCAAGCTCAAATTGGATGATTTCAAGAACAGCGTATGAAAAAGTCCTGCAAGGCCCGTCGGACAAAATCTGGGAGGAGACCATGAATATCGTGTCCAGACTCTTCGCCGCCGCGTTGCTCGCCGTGGCGACAATTGGCTGCAATGCCTCGGCGCAGGACAAGCTGCCGGCGCGCCTCGCCAACGATCCGGTGGCCAAGCTGCTTGGGCCGGAAATCATGAATGCTGCGCTCAAGGAAGGCGAAATCAACTGGTACGCAGGTACGACCACCCGAGATTTTCTAAGGAACGGTGGACAAGAGAGGTTCGAGAAGCGTTTCGGAATCAAGATCAAGCAGCTCATTTCGAGCAACAGGAAGTTGACGGATCGCATTCGGACCGAAGTCTCGGTCGGCAGGGTGGTGGCAGATGTCTACGACGGGAATGATCAGTACATGCTGGAGCTGCACAAGCTTGGCGCGCTCATCAAGTGGAAGCCGCCGGCGCCGGAGCTCGACCGCATGAACAAGAAGGCCTTCATAACCGACCCCGTCGGGTACTGGTGGCCCGTGCACGTTAGTGCTCAAGGCCTCGTCGTGAACCCGAAGCTTGTCGATCCGAAGTCCATCAAGTCCTACAAAGATATCCTCGATCCGAAATTCAAGGGTAAGGTGTGCATCCGTGATCCGCGTTCATCCGGCGGCGGCGCCTGGCACATGCTCGGCATCTACAATACAAAGGGCCTTGGCATCGACTACATCAAGAAATTCAAGACGACTGTCGAGCCGTTCATTCTGTCTGGTGGCAGCAAGGTGATCCGGGACGCCGTAATTCGAGGTCAATTCGCCATCGGCTTCTCTGGCCGCGGCGACTTTTTCGAGAAGTTGCCCAAGGGCGCGCCGCTGGCATGGGTCGTGCCCGAGGAAGGTCTGGCCTGGACGCCATCTTCCATTGCAATCCTGAAGGGCAGTGCGAACCAGAATGCCGCCAAAGTCGTCCTGACATGGTTCTACGAGGTTGAGCAACTTCAGCTGTGGACGAACCATGCACGTCCCGTCCCGCATCCGGATGTCAAGGCGCCGATCCCGGAAATGGATATTTCGAACGTGCCGTTGATGGATCGCATCCCTGATTCCCAGCTCGATTCGCCGGACTTCTTCTTCAAGGAAATGGAGGGTGTGTTTGGCATACGTTGAAGGTGCCGGCCCGTGCCCGAAATAGCTCTTGCCAATCTCTCCAAGCGGTTCGGCTCGCTCATTGCGGTGGACGATGTCACGTTGACCGCCGACGACGGCGAATTCCTGACGCTGCTCGGTCCTTCGGGCTGTGGGAAGACGACGACGCTCCGGATGGTAGCCGGCCTGGAGCAGCCGACGGCCGGGTGCATCCGTATCGGCGAACGCGCGGTCTACGATTCCGCGCGCGGTATCGACGTTCCGCCAGAGAGCCGTGGGCTTGGAATGGTCTTCCAATCCTACGCCATCTGGCCGCACATGACCGTGGCGGAAAACGTAGCCTATCCTCTCAGGATGCGGCGCGTCGCTCGATCCGAACGAGATGTCATGGTGCGGCAGGTGCTCGACCTGGTCGGGCTCTCGGGCATGGGCGACAAGCCCTCGCCGCAGCTTTCCGGGGGCCAGCAGCAGCGCGTTGCGTTGGCACGTGCACTCGTATTCCAGCCGCAGCTGCTGCTTCTCGACGAGCCGCTGTCCAACCTCGACGCGAAGCTTCGTGAACAGATGCGCTTCGAGCTCAGGATCATGCAGCAGCGCATCGGATTGACGGCACTCTATGTCACGCACGACCAGGAGGAGGCGTTGACGCTGTCCGACCGACTCGTCGTGATGAACAGGGGTGTAGTCGAGCAGGTTGGTACGCCCGTACAGATCTACGAGCAGCCGGCAACCCGCTTCGTGGCGGAATTCATCGGCAAGGGGAACATGATCTCGATTCCGGAAACCACCAAGACCGCGGGCGGCGGGCAGGAGGTCAGGCTCAGAGCCATCGAGGGTGGAGTGACTGCCTTTGAAGTGCCCGGGGCGAACATTCGGGTGGAGAATGGTCGTTTGGCCTCGGATGGCGGAACGCTTTTCATCCGCCCCGAGCGAATAAACCTCGTCGCGGGAAGCGATGATGTCGTAGCCGGTCGCTTCGTGCTCACTGGGAAGGTCAAGGCTCGAGCATACGCCGGGAACCACGTCGAGTATCTCGTCTCCATCAACGAAGACACCGACCTGAAGGTCGAGCACCCTGCGGGTGAAGCGGTGGTCGTGGGAGATAGTGTCCGGCTTGCCATCGCGCCCGATGACATGATTCTCTACGTGTAGGCAGGCAGGATGGCATCGAGCGCGGAAGGATCGATTGACAAGGGGAGGGCTTCGACCCTCGGTGCGCCAGCTCAGTCCATCTTTACCAGGCTGCGCGTCAACCCGGTTGTATTCTACTGGCTGCTTCTTGCGATCCTGCTGATCCTGGTCCTCTACCCGTTCCTGGTTCTTCTGGTATCAAGTTTCTTCACGGGGCAACCCGGTCGGCTCGGCTCCTTCACGCTCGCAAGCTACGCCGTATGGTTCCAGTCCTGGGACCTGCTTCCAATCCTTGCCAACAGCATCATCTTTTCTTCCGCGCGTCTGGCGATCGGACTCCTCTTCGCGCTGTTGTTCGCGTGGGCGGTAGCGCGGACCGACGTCCCCTTCGCGGGCCTGATGACGTGGATGATTCCGATCCCGTTCTTCATCCCCGATCTGCTGACCGGCTTTGCCTGGCTGATGCTTGGGAATCCGCAGAATGGCGTCATCAATCTGTTGGCACAGCAATGGTTCGGCATCGAGGGCGGTGTCATCAACCTCTACGGCTGGGGCGGTCTCATATTCCACTCCTCGATGAACACGATCTCATTCATATTCATGATGCTGGTCGGCTTCTTTCGCCAGATGGATGCTTCCTACGAGGAGGCGGCGATAACGCTCGGCGCCAGCAAGTTCAAGGTGATGATGACGATCACCTTTCCGATGCTCATGCCGGCAATCCTGAGCATCTCATTGCTGGTGTTCATCAGCGGCCTCGAGTCGTTCGAGAACCCATTGCTGTTCGGCAATCCGGGGGGCGTCTACGTATTCTCGAACGAGATATACCGGATGCTTTCCTATCGCCATCCGCCACAGTACGGCGCGGCCACGGCTCTGTCGGTTATTCTCATCGTGACCACGTTCGCGCTTCTCATCGTGCAATGGCACAAGCTCGGTGGGAGGCGTTTCACGGTCGTCACCGGCAAGGGCTACCGGCCAACTCGCCTGAAGCTCCCGAATGCGGCGCGCTGGAGCATCTTCGCGCTTTTCGTGGTGTACTTCCTGCTCGCGGTGGCCATTCCACTCGGCATGATCATTGTCAGCTCGTTCTTCGAGATTTTCGGGCTCTACAGCTGGGAACTCATCACATTCAACAACTGGAACAATGTCCTCAGCGACCAGCGCGCCATGACCGGGCTGTGGAACACGATCGTCTTCTCGGCCATCGCGGCGGCGGCAGTGGTGGTGATCGGCGGGCTTGTCGGCTACATCCGCGTGAGGTCGAACCACTGGCTCGGCTATGTGCTGGAACTCGTTTCCTGGTCTCCATGGACGCTACCCGGCATAGTGATGGGGCTCGCCCTGCTCTGGGCCTGGGCACTGCCGCCAGAGCCCTTCAATTTGTACGGAACGGCACTGGTCATCATCTTCGGGTTCATCGTGAAAGGGCTGCCACTCGGCACTGCCACCATGCAGTCGGCGGTGCATCAGGTCAGTGCGGAGCTCGAAGAGTCGTCGCGCGTCCACGGGGGAACATGGTTCAAGACGGTGCGCTACATTCTCTCACCGCTCCTGCGCCGTGGCGCCTTCGCGGCCTTCGTCATCGTGTTCGCGATTGCTGCACGCGACCTTACGATACCCCTGCTGCTCTATCGTGAAGGGACGGAGACGCTGACGGTCACGCTGCTTCACTACTACGAGGAAGGCGAAATGGGCACGCTCGCCGCAGCGTCGATCCTGCAGCTTGCGGTTGTCTTCACGTTGCTTGTCCTCGACCGCCTGACGCGCAAGGCGGATGACTAGAAAGGCTCGAACCATGCCAGAAGAAAAGCCTGCTACTTCCCCCC
The DNA here is from genome assembly GCA_046048295.1 of Pseudomonadota bacterium. GTDB lineage: Bacteria > Pseudomonadota > Alphaproteobacteria > Rhizobiales > Hyphomicrobiaceae > CBDCWA01. Next base: position 11,215 of record JBJOGJ010000038.1, read on the forward strand.
GAAGAGACGGGAGTTCGGATCTGAAGATCGCGGACGTAAAGTGCCACGCGCTGAAATTGCCCTACAAGGGAACGATAAAATTCCGATCGGTGAGTGAAAGCGCTGGGCAGTATGCGGTACTTCGGATCATCCTGGACGACGGTTCGGAAGGGCTTTCGGAAGCAATTTGCAGACCGGAGCAGCAGGGCGAGGATGCGAAGATGCTCGCCTACCAGATCGAAACCTTCTTCAAGCCGGTGCTCATAGGTCACGATCCCCTTGCACATCTGGCCGCGCTTTCAGCTGTGGGGCGCGTGAAAGGTTGCAGGACCGCAAAGGGGCTCATCGACGTCGCGCTATGGGACCTGAAGGGGAAGGTGCTTGGTCAGCCGGTTTGGCGGCTGCTCGGGGGCGATACACCGAAGCCCGTTCCGCTTACCTGGCTCGTGCATGGAAATTCGCGGCAGGATCAAGTCGCCGAGGCGATAAAGATGCACGAGACGCGCGGCTACAATTCCATGAAGCTCAAGACCTGGAAACGTTCGCTCGAGGATGTGCGTCTCGTCGAAGAGGTGCGCAGAAAGCTCGGAGACAGTGCTTTCATCTATGTGGATGGCAACGGCAGCTATTCGGAGACCGAGGCACGGACGATCCTCGCCAATGTTTCCACTTACAACGTGGCCTTCATCGAGGAGCCATGCACTTTCACGGATCCGGTGCGCATGGCGGCGCTTGCAGCTGACCTACCGGTTGCGTTGCTCGGAGACCAGTCCTGCAGTTCGCTCGCTGCCGTACAAGCCCTGGTCCGGCTTGGCGCCGTGGGCGCGGTCAGCGTAAAACTCAAGCGCACCGGCTTCACGGAATCGCTGAAGATCATTGCGCTCGCGGAAGCCGCAGGTCTGCCGGTGGTCATCGGTACCGATTCCGAGAGCCGGCTCGCAGCGGCTTCCCGGATGCACTTGCGGGCGGCGCTGCCAAGCCTCGCGCCCTATCCGACGGAAACGCACTTCTTCGACAAGCTAGCCGACGATGTCTTCATTGGAGATTTCAACTTCTCCGATGGCACACTGACTCCGGACGACAGCCCTGGGTTCGGCGCCGGACTGGACATGGAAAAACTCAACAAATACGCGTTCTAGAGAAGAGGCAGGAACATGAGTTACGCATCGGAAAAAGGCGATTTCACCATCGCTTTGGCCGGCGACTGCATGCTGACCCGGCGCCTCAGCATTTTCGACGAGCCGGATTTCCTTTCACTGCGTCAGATCTACCGGGAGGCTGATGCAGGTTTCGTCAATCTGGAATCGGTAGTTCGCAATCCAGACGAAGGAACGCCTGGAATTACACGCGGCACATACATGACAACTCCGCCGGGCCTTCTCGAAGAGCTGAAGTGGTTTGGCGTCAATATCGTCGGCACGGCGAACAATCACGCCTTCGACTATGGCGAGCAGGGCCTGCTCGCGACCATTAACCATCTCAGATCGGCTGGAATCGCGTATGCGGGCAGCGGCAGGAACCTCGCCGAAGCGCGCCGGCCCGGCTACCTCGACACGGCGCGGGGCCGTGTTGCCCTCATCGCAGCAACCGCCACCTACAGGCCATGGAATATCGCAAGCGATCAGCGTCCGGATATGCCTGGCCGCGCGGGCATAAATCCGCTGGCCTCAACAACAACGTATGCGGTTGATAATGCCACTTTCGAGGCTTTGCAGAGAATGAACCGCGAGTTGGGATTCGAGCAGACACGCAAGAGAAATCGGACGCACTTCTATAGCGAGTCCGAGGCACCGGCCGATCGGGTCGACGCACTGGACCTTTTCGGCAAGACGATCGAGCGTGGTACTGCCTTTTCTGCCCGCAGCGAGGCCGATGCAGGCGACATCGAGGACAATCTGCGCTGGATAAGGGAGGCGCGCGAGCAGGCAGACTGGGTCGTTGCATCGCTGCATAGTCACGAGTTCGCCCACAAGAGCCTGCTGGAAGCAAAAACCCGAATCGACCTCAGCGAGCCCGCCGATTTCATCCCGGCCTACGCACGGGCGGCAATCGATGCGGGTGCCGACATGTTCGTCGGCCACGGATCGCATACGCCGCTCGGCATCGAGATCTATAAGGGAAAGCCGATCATCTACTCGCTTGGAAACTTCATCTTCCAGAACGAAACCGTCGAGGCATTTCCCTCCGAAGCCTATGCGCGCTTCGGCCTCTCCTACGAGGCTACCCCATCCCACTTTCTCCATGCCCGAACGGGGGGTGGAACGAAAGGGCATGTCGCACATGCCGGATTCTGGGAGAACATGGTGGTTACCTGCCATTACCGGTCGGGAGCTCTCGCCGAGGTGCGTATCCATCCGACAGATCTCGGTTTCGGCAGGCCGCGCGCGCAACGCGGCAGGCCGATGCGGGCGACGGGTGAGATGGCCGAGCGTGTCATCGCGCGCGTCAGTGGCATGTCACGGCGCTATGGTGCCGAATTCGTGCGGCAGTCTACGACCGGCGTGCTGAAGATGTAGCCTGCGACGCGGAATTTACGCCTCCGCAGCCGGTATTGTTGCGCACTTCATCCCGCTGTACGCTCGAGGTTTCTGCGCCCTGGACCTACCGGCACCCATATGGCGCGAGATGGCTGGTCGCAGCCGTGATGGTTGGGCGTTGCGCGCCAGGGACACGAAGTGCGAGCGGTGCACTTGCCGGACGAGGAGAAGCGTACATGGGCGACGGAAAGCGGGAGATGAAGCTTGGCATGTTCTTCGCGCCGGGCGGGCACCATATGGCCGCGTGGCGACACCCCGACGCCTATCCAGCGGGCTTTGATTTCGGCAGCTACGTCAAGGCGGCCCGCACCGCGGAGCGTGCCTGCTTCGACATGGTGTTCGTCGCCGACGTCTTTTCTCTGTCGACATCGCGCAACCGCACCGACAATTTCAGGTTCGAGCCCATTACGCTGCTGTCGGCGCTCTCTGTTGCGACGAACCGGATAGGGCTGGTGGGTACCGCAACGACCTCCTTCAACGAGCCGTATAATGTTGCGCGGAAGTTTGCGTCGCTCGACCACATCAGCAACGGACGCGCCGGCTGGAACATCGTGACGTCATCATCGGCGACCGAGGCCTTGAATTTCGGCTACGATGCTCATTTCGAGCATGCCGAGCGCTATCGGAGGGCAGGCGAGTTCGTCGAGGTCGTGCGCAAACTCTGGGACAGTTGCGAAGAGGGTGCCCTTATCATCGACAAGGAGCAGGGTACATTCTTCGACAAGGGGCGTATACACACGATCGACCATTCCGGCAGCTACTTCAAGGTGCGAGGTCCGCTCAGCATCCCACGCTGCCCGCAAGGCAATCCGGTTCTCGTGCAGGCTGGATCCTCCGAGGACGGCATGAACCTGGCGGCGTCCATAGGCGAGGTCATCTTCACCATACAGCGTACTCTGGACGGAGCGAGGCAATTCTACGGAAGGATGAAGTCGAAAGCCGAGGCGCGCGGTCGCGATCCGCGCCACGTTCTCATCATGCCAGGTCTTCTGCCATACGTTGGCCGCAGCCGTCAGGAGGCCCAGGACAAGCACGACCAGTTGCTGGAGCTGATTCATCCCGAGGCAGGTCTTGCTTCGCTGTCAAAGATGATGGGCATCGATCTCACAAGTGCCGATCCGGAAGGCCCGCTTCCTGCCATCGACGTCGAAAAGCTGACGCAGAGCCGGGCGGTCGGTGTCGTCGAGACTGCGCGCAAGCAGGGTTTGAGCGTCCGACAGGTATATGAGATGCTGGTGGTTTCCAAGGGCCACAACCAGATCATCGGCACTGCTGGCGACATCGTCGACACGATGCAGGAGTGGTTCGAAGGGGGCGGCTGCGACGGGTATAACATAATGCCGCCGATGATGCCGAACGGACTCGACGACTTCGTCGAACTCGTGGTGCCGGAGCTACAGCGTCGTGGCTTGTTCCGGACCGCCTATCGCGGTTTCACGCTGCGCGATCATCTGGGTCTTCCAGGTCCTGCGATACAACACGGACAATCGTGAGCCGATGGTCCTTCGGCCTCGAGGCGCGTAGCGGTTGGTTGCCCGGGGACATCGATTGTTCGAGGTCATCAGCACGCCAGCCACGTGCGTCAAGCCCAGTTTGTGGCAATGTATTGCGCCGCTGCAACATCGCCGCAAGTCGAAGTTCGCGGTTTTCTGAACCACCGGTCCAGGCATGGTTGAATAGTTGGCCGGTCGAGTGAGCGATGGTGGTTGAAGAGGTCTCATCGACCCAGATGAGTTGAAAACCTCTGGAGAACGCTATTTTATTATCCAGATGCCAAATCGTTGGCGTCGCAATGGCAGCGTGCCGGTACAAGGCCTAAGGGCTTTGTGGTTCGCCTTGTCCCGTAGGTCGCGGAACCGCCCGTCACATGGGTCTGGATGCGGGTCAGGAAATGCCGCGCTTTCGAAGAAATCGGCCGCTTGGCACACAGCCAAATGAGCGATCTACTGTCAGGCTTACAAGATCAAGGAGATCATCATGTCACTTCGGATCAACGACACTGCCCCGGATTTTGCTGTAGAGAGCACCCAGGGAACGATCAATCTGCATGACTGGATCGGCAATAGCTACGCAATCCTGTTTTCGCATCCGAAAGACTTCACGCCTGTGTGCACGACGGAATTCGGTGCCGTGGCGAAACTCGCGGCCGAATTTGGGAGACGGAACACCAAAGTGCTCGGTGTCTCCGTCGACAGCGTCGAGGACCACAAGAAGTGGGCAGCCGACATCGAGAAGTATGCCGAGGCGGATGTCGGCTTCCCGATCATCGATGACAGCGATCTCAAGGTGGCGAAGCTCTACGACATGCTGCCGGCGGATGCGTATCTCCCGGATGGCCGCACGCCTGCCCATTCCGCGACCGTCCGGACGGTCTTCATCATCGGGCCCGACAAAAAGATCAGGCTCATGATGTCCTATCCGATGTCGGTCGGCCGGAACTTCGACGAAATTCTGCGGGCGCTGGATGCGGTTCAGGCCGGTGACAAGAACCCGATCGCTACTCCTGCAAACTGGCGGCCCGGCGAAGATGTGATCGTCGCCCTTTCCGTCCCGACGCCAGAAGCACAGAAAAAGTTCGATGGCTTCAGGGAAGTGTTCAGCTATCTGCGGTTCGCAAAGCAGCCCAAGAACTAGAAATTCGACGCTGATGCCTAGTGCTGAAGCATCTGCTTCGCACCCAAGCATCAGCCCGAAGCCATGACGTTTTCCGGTTCTGACATTTGCATCCCGGGGCCTTGAGGTTGCCAGCAAATGTCAGAGCCGTGAGGCTCACCGGCAACACTATGATTGTAGTGTAGCCTGTTGATCGTGTTATGGATTTTCTGGTTCAATCTTCCGGCGACAATAGGCCGAAGGCTGGTTCGGCTACAATTTCGCTTCGATGGCAATGCGCCGGATGACGCGGGGCGGCGACTTCTGCGCTAGGGCGGTTTCGTCGCCGGTAGTTCGCGCAATGATGCCGATGCGGGCCGTGATTCACTCACCATCAGCGTTGGGTTTTTGGCGGAGAGAGAGGGATTCGAACCCTCGGTACGGTTTCCCGCACACACGCGTTCCAGGCGTGCGCCTTCAACCACTCGGCCACCTCTCCTCAGAGCGGGCGAATATAGCGCCCAAACCTCAGGACGCAAGTGCCTGCAGCGGCGAACGATCCAGCTTCCACCGGCAAGTGCCGTCGCTCGCGCCGCGATTTATCCCCGCTCACGGGCGCGCTGGTATTCTGCCTTTATCGCGCCGCCGAATCACGCGACTTCTGGCGTGAAAGGGTGAACAGCGTAACCGGGACACAGGCAGATGGGCGAGCAGACAGCGCGACGGCGGCCGGCACTTGCGGTGGCGGGCGGCAGGACAGCCAGAGCCGGAGACCAACGCCGACCATCGCGGGCCGCGAGTAAGCCGGCTGCAGGCGGCAAGGCTCAAAAGGCGCAGTTCGACAAGAAGATCATCGCCCTGGTCTACGATTTCGACGGTACGCTTTCGCCAAGGCCGATGCAGGAATACGCCTTCCTTCCGTCCATCGGGGTAGACGCGAAGAGCTTCTGGGAAGAATCCAATCGCATTGCCGCAGAACAGCGCGCCGATCCTCTCATCACCTACATGCACCTGCTCTACCGGAAGGCCAAGGAGAAGGGGGTCAGGATCGATCGCGACGATCTCGTCGCCCAGGGCCGCTCCGTAGAGCTGTTTCCCGGCGTCGAATCCTGGTTCGATGAGATCGAGGCCTATGTCCGGATCCGCGCCGAAAGCCAGGGGGTAGAGCTGCGCCACTATCTCGTGTCCTCCGGCCTTACCGAGATTGTCGAGGGGACCTCGATCTTCCATCGTTTTCACAATGTCTTCGCATCCGAGTACTGGTTCGACGCCTACGATCTGCCGTACCCGAAGCGCGTCATCACCGACACGGGCAAGACGCAGTACCTGTTCCGCATCAACAAGGGCGTCGAGGACCTTGGCGAGAGCATCAACAGTCACATGAGCGAGGCTGCAAGGCCGATCCCGTTCGCCAACATGATCTATTTTGGCGACGGCGATACGGATGTGCCATCTATGGCTGTGATGCGGAAGAACGGTGGCCATGCGATCGCAGTCCACCAGGCGGGGGGACCGCGCGAAAAGTGCGTCGACCTCTTCAAGGCGGGACGCTGCGATTTCTTCGCGCCGGCCGACTACCGCCGGGGGTCGGAGCTGTTCAAGCGTACGGCATTGCTGATCGACCGTATGCTGGCCGACATCCGGGTTCAGGAAGAAGTGTGGCGGATGTCGCGGGGCCTCGGCGAAGCCTGATGCCGGGTCACCTATCCTCAATGCGTGGTGGCGTTCCGGTCCGGTTCCTCGGGACCGGGTCGCGGTGTCGACGAGGGCATCGTTCTCACGTGTAGGTCCTGCTGCGGGTACGGGATCGAAATTCCGGCTGCATCAAGGTCCAGCTTCGCGCGCTCCCTGAGATCGAATAACAGGTCCCAGTAGCTCGCCGTATTAGTCCAGAGCCGAAGCTCGATTACGACAGCGCTGTCTCCGAGCTGCTCCACCAAGATCTGAGGCGCCGGATCGGGCAACACCCGTTCATCGGCATGAATGAGATTGCGGAAGACGTCGCGTGCTTTGGCGATATCGTCATCGTAGCCGATGCCGATGCGCAGTTGCAGGCGCCGGGTCGGATTGCGCGAATAATTGAGTATCTGCTTGTTCCAAAGTTCCGAATTGGGCACGAAGGAATGGATACCGTCGGCGGTTCTCAATGTCGAGGCGAACAGTCCCACTTCCTCGACGGTGCCGGCCGCGTTCGTCGTATCGATATAATCGCCGACGCGGAATGGGCGCAGCCAAAGCAGCATGATGCCGGCTGCAATGTTGGACAGCGTGCCCTGCAGGGCGAGGCCGATGGCCAGGCCTGCGGCACCCAGAGCGGCGAGGATTGATGTTGTCTGGATGCCGAGCTGGCTCAACGTGGCAATCAGGACGACGACGAAGATGGCGTAGCTGACGATGTTAGAGAGGACGCCCTTCAGCGTCGGGTCGATTCGCGGATTGGCGTCGATCAGTTGGGCGACTGATCGGGAGGCCCATCTCGAGAACCAGAGGCCGGCGACGACAAGCAAAACTGCTGCCGCGAGGTTGGGGATGATCGCGGCGACCCAGGCGTAAAGTCCAGCAGATGCATCGGAAATCGACAACTCGATCGGCATGAAGCCTCCTTTCCGGCAATCGCGCCCGCTCTACGGAGGGACGCTGGATTGGAGATAGGTGTTCGGCCTGCGAACGTCAGTGGCCTGTTTCGGCGATCCCCAACTCATCGCATCGCTACAGGGGTGGACTAGGCGGTGTGCCGTGGGCTCGGGAGCAGGCGGCGACGAGCCGGGATTTTGCGACCCTGGCGAGCGAACAAAGCGGTTTCTATGTTCGATAGGAAGAGCCGTGCAGCGGCCTCCCAGCTGTAGTCGGCAGCGCGCTGGCGGACGAGCTTGCGGTCTAGAGAGAGCGCTCGTCGGGCAGCAGTGGCAAGGTCGGTGTCGAGGATGCCGGTGCGGCCAACCTCCACGACGTCGATCGGGCCGGTCACCGGGTAGGCGGCTACGGGTACGCCGGATGCCATGGCCTCGAGCATGACGATGCCGAAGGTATCGGTGAGGCTCGGAAACACGAACACGTCCGCGGAGGCGTAACACTGGGCGAGTTCCTCGCCGGTCTTCTTGCCGGTGAAGAGGATGTCGGGATAGCTCAGGCGTAACGTTTCCAGCAGCGGGCCGCCACCGACGACGACCTTCCGGCCAGGCAAATCGGCATTGAGGAAGGCCTCTATGTTCTTCTCGACGGCGACGCGGCCGACGAACAGGAAGACGGGGTCATCGCCGAACAGGCGCACGTCTCGTGGCCGGTAGTGCTCGGTGTCCACGCCCCGGGTCCAGGGAAGGATGCGCTCGAAACCGCGGGCTTCGAGTTCCGTGGCCAGCGACTTGCTAGCCACCATGATTCCGGCACCGGCATTGTGAAACCGGCGTTGCACCGCATACGTCCACGATTCGGGAATGCCGAAGCGCGATGTCAGGTATTCCGGAAACCGGGTGTGAAACGAGGTCGTAAAGGGGATCGATCTGATACGGCAATAGCGCCGCGTCATCCAGCCAATGGGCCCTTCGGTTGCGATATGCACGGCGTCCGGCCTGATACAGGCGAGGCGTTCGATAACGTAGTGGTAGCCAGGTACCGCCAGGCGTATTTCCGGATAAGTAGGGCAGGGGACCGTGCGGAACTCGTTGGGTGTCAGCATCGCCAGTTCACCACCCAGGCGCGCCACTTCGGCGTCGAGGCGTTCGTAGGTCCGAACCACCCCGTTCACCTGTGGTTGCCACGCATCGGTCGCGACCAGCACTCGCATCAGGCGGCTGCCTCCAGTGTCCGCGCACCGGCGCTCGGAGCGCGCGCGCGCTGCGTCGCCAGCCAGTCGACGATTTCGAATTCGCCGTCGTGATTTTCGGTGATGGCCGTGCAACTTTCAACCCAGTCGCCGCAATTAAGGTAATGAATGCCGGCGATGTCCCGAGAGGCGGCGCGATGGATGTGTCCGCAGATTATGCCTGAGACTTCGTGGTTGGTGGCGCGGTCGGCGAGCGATCGCTCGAACTCGCCCATGTGGTTCACCGCCTTCTTCACGCGATGCTTCAGGTAGGCGGCAAGCGACCAGTAGCCGAGGCCGAGGCGCTTGCGCACCCAGTTCAGCGGTACGTTGGCGGCGAGCATGAGGGCGTAGCCACGATCTCCGACGTAGGCAAGCCAGCGCGCGTGGCGAACCACGACGTCATACTCGTCGCCATGCATGACGAGATAACGCTTGCCATCGGCGCTGACGTGTACGGTATCGCGCAAGATCTCGATGCCGCCAAACCTTGTGCCGCAGTATTCGCGCAGCCCATCGTCGTGATTGCCCGGGATGTAGACCACGCGGCTGCCGGCTCGAACCTTCTTCAATATTTCCTGCAGCACGTCGTTGTGGGCCTGGGGCCAGACGGTGCCGCGCCGGATGCGCCAGAAATCCACGATATCTCCCACGAGATATAGGGTTTCCGCGTCGTGTTCGCGCAGAAATTCAATGAGCGCGTCAGCCTGGCACGTCCGGGTGCCGAGGTGAACGTCAGAGACGAATATGGTGCGAAAACTTTTCATCGGACCTGTCCCCCGAACGGCATGTTGCCTTGTTTACGCCGGTACAAAGGCGGAGTCGGGTTACAGTAGTGTGACATCTTTTCCCTGTCACGGCCACCGGCAGCACGTAGAAAGGCGTGCAAAGCGGCCTTCGGGTCAGCCTGGAGAGAGCAGGCGCTGGGCGCGCCTGATCTGGGCCTGGACCCAGATCACGGCACGGCGGAAATTGAAGAAGCGGGGGACCCGGCGACAATACTCCTCGTATGGTTTGCCATAGGCTCCTGCAAGCCAGGGCTCCTCCACCATGGCCATCAGATAATACACCGTGCACATCGCGCTGGCGAGCACGTAGGTCGCAGCTGTATCGGCGGCCAGGGCCATCGCGATGTAGAACGGGATAATGGTGGCGTATTGGGGGTTGCGGGTCCAGCGGTAGATGCCTCGCGTCACGAGGCCGTCCTGATCGCAATAGGTATTCTTTTTGCCGAGCGAGACCAGGGATTGTACATAACCATAAAGCGCGATCAGCATTACGGCGAAAGCAAGAAGCCGCACCTGCAGCGGCAGCCCCAGGGACTGAACCTGTCCGTCATCGAACACTGACAGCAAGGCAGCGGCTATCGTGGTGACGTTGATCGTCCTGAACAGTGACCAGAACGTATAGCTCTGCCACGTGCCCTGCGCAGGTGGCCATATGCGAAAGTCGCTCTCCCAGGCGGTCTTCAGCAACAGCGGGATGAGCACAAGGGCTGACATAACGCCAATCATAAATGCAATCTGGGACATTACGCACTCCGAACCATCCGTGCCCACATCCTGCTGCTTCCCCGGGAAGCCGAACGTCATATATACGTCACGAACGCGGAGCGTCCAACCCGTCCTTGTCCTGCTTAAAGAAGCCGGAAGGGGAAGTAGCGGAGCATCAGCTCCTCGAGCCGGCCGCTTTCGCGAATCCGCTGCAGGGCTCTGTTGAGCTGGTTGCGCAATTCGTCATCCTTCTTGCGCACGGCAATGGCGACGCCTTCACCGAAATAGCGCGGCTCCAGGAAGGCGCCGCCGCGCAATTCGCAGCAGGCCCTCGACAAGGTTCCGTTGAGCCACAGTACCATGCTTACGCCGTCATCGAAGACAAGATCGACCTTGCGGGCGATCAGGGCGTCGCGTGCGAGTTCCTGGCTCGGGAACCTGACAATGGCGCTTTCCTTGAAAAAGTCTCCGACGAAGGCCGCGTGGGTCGTGCCGTTGGCAACACCGATACGCTTGCCCTCGAGGCCTTCAGGCGTGATCTCGAGCTTGGGCAAATCGCGGCGGGCGGCGAAGCGACCCGGCGTGAAAAAGTAGCTGTCGGTGAAGTTGACCTCGGCGAGCGCCTTGGCGGAGATCATGTGACCGGCGATCACTGCGTCTCCCAGCCGGCGGTTCAAGCGTGGGAATAGATGTGGCCATTCGGCCTTGGCGATGTTGCACCTCAGTGACAGCTCGAGACAGACGGCGCGTGCGACATCGACATTGAAGCCTGTCAGCACGCCTTCCTCGTCGACATAGTTGAACGGCGGAAAGTCTTCGGTCGTCAGGAACGTGAGGGATGTGCGGACGCGGTCCGACGGCCGGGTCACAACCTGGGCTTCAGCCAGCCAGGGGATAACGAGCGCAGCGGCGAGGACCATCGCGATGGTGGCGCGAAGTGCCCGCGGGCGCGTTATTTGTGATCGCAGTGCAGACATGCCGGTGATTTCCAAATCTTGACCATCAGCGTCGTCCGAATGGCGAGCGGGTGCGCAGCCAATCCGCAATCCGGTAACCACCCAGGTGCGCGGCCCGACAGTCGCACTCAGACTGGCCGACCAGGAACATCCTTACTTGCACCACCGATCGTCGTTGTCGAGTGTCCAGGTGCTCCATGGGCACCGGATTGCGACAGAGCCAAGTATGAACAGGCCGCTGCTGCCCGCTGCCCATATCGCGCCCGTCGCCATCGAGAGCGAGTACGCGTTTCTCGTGCCGGATCTCGTCGATGCAGCACTTCTT
>JBJOGJ010000039.1:0-22718 GCA_046048295.1 Pseudomonadota bacterium
GTGGCGGGAGGCCGTGGCAGTGATGCGTACCAGGAGATCGACGACATCGAAGGGATCGGCGAGGCCGTCGTCGATGCGCTGGTCGACTTCTTCTCGGAAGAACACAACCGCGAGGCATTGGCGGAGTTGCTCGCACAGGTGACTGTCGAGCCCTATGCGCGGCAGGTGGCTCGCCAGTCGGCCGTGACGGGAAAGACCGTGGTGTTCACGGGCGCGTTGGAGAAGTTCACCCGCAACGAGGCGAAGGCGCAGGCCGAGCGGCTCGGCGCCAAGGTCTCGGGAAGCGTCTCGAAGAAAACGGACTACCTGGTTGCGGGCGCCGATGCAGGCTCGAAGCTCAAGAAGGCGGAAGAACTCGGAGTAACAGTGCTTACGGAAGACGAGTGGCTGGAGCTTGTCGGGGGATAGAAACAGGGCCGCGCATTGTCAAAGTGGTGCGGTTGCGTCCTTGAGCCAGCGCCGGTCCTTCGGATCCAGAAGCGGGCCGATCTCGCGGTAGACGCGGGCGTGATAGGTGTCGAGCCAGTGACGTTCCTCGCCGGTAAGTGCCGCGACATCGATCAGGTGGCGATCGATCGGCGCAAGGGTCAGATCCTCGAAGCCCATCATTTCGCGCTCGCCGCCGGAGATCGGCTCGAGCGGTTTGACCAGAACCAGGTTCTCGATGCGGATGCCGAACGCATCCGGCTTGTAGTAGCCCGGTTCGTTGGAGAGGATCATGCCCGGTTCGAGCGGCACCATCGCCCGACGCGAGATGCCTGCCGGTCCCTCGTGAACCGACAGGAACGAGCCAACGCCATGGCCCGTGCCATGATCGTAGTCGAGGCCCGCCTGCCAAAGGGCCCGGCGCGCAAAAGGATCGAGGTCGACGCCGCGGGTGCCTTTCGGAAAACGAGCCGTGGCGATGGCGATGTGCCCCTTCAAGACGGCAGTGAAGGCGCGGCGCATCTCTGTCGATGGCTCGCCGATTGCAACGGTGCGCGTCACATCGGTGGTGCCGTCGACGTACTGGGCGCCAGAGTCCACAAGGTAAAGGTCGCCGGACTTGAGGGGCCGGTTGCTCTCCGCGGTGGAGCGATAGTGCGGCAGGGCGCCGTTTGGACCGAACGCGGAAATGGTGTCGAAGCTCAGATCGATAAGCTCGCCGGTGGCAGCGCGCTCGTTCTCGAGCATGCGTTCGGCCTTGAGCTCATCAACGCTGCCGGTGGCGGCGGTTCGGTCGAGCCAGGAGAGGAACCGACACAGGGCTGCGCCGTCGCGCTGGTGGGCGGCCCGAGTGCCTTCGATCTCGGTCTTGTTCTTGCGTGCCTTCGGAAGCGCGCAGGGGTCCGATCCGGCAGCGATCCTGCCACGTCCACCGAGGCGGCGCTGGAACCAGAAGGGCGCGCGCGAGAGGTCGAGGCGAACCTTCTTTCCGGCCTGCCGGAGCGCATCGACATGCTCAGGCAACGATGACGGGTCGGCTGTTTTTGCGAGCGGCTTCAGGTGCGCGCGCACCTCGTTGCCGAGCCGCGAGCGGGATACGAAAAGCGTTGCGCGTCCCGAACGTGGCACGATCGCATAGGCGAGCACGACGGGGTTGTGCGCCACGTCGCGGCCGCGGATGTTGAGGAGCCAGCAGACCGAGTCCGGCATTGTCAGGATGACAGCGTCCTGGCCCTCCTTCTTCAGGACGGACTGAACGGCAGCGATCTTCTCGTCGGCTGGCTGGCCGGCAAATCTGGTCGGATGCACGAGGACTTCGGCATCAGGTGCGGGCGGCCGCTCCCGGCCCCAGACCTTGTCGACGAGATTGCGCGCGACGGGCTTCAATCCGACGCCGGCCGAGGCCAGCGGTTCTTTCAGCGCCTCGATTTCAGAAATCGAATGCAGCCAGGGATCGAAACCGACCTTGCCGCCCTCTCCGATATTCGCCGCGAGCCAGTCGGTAAGTTTCTCGTCGGGTACTTGCAGGACCTGGAAATCGCGGGTGTCGACCTGGCGGGGCGCCTGCAGGGTGTAGCGTCCGTCGACGAAAAGCGCGGCCTTCTTCAGTCCGACGACCGCAGTACCGGCGGAGCCGGTGAAGCCGGTAAGCCAGGCGATACGTTCTGAGCCCGGCGCGACGTATTCGCCCTGGAATTCGTCGGCTCGCGGGATGAGGAACGCATCGATGCCTGCACGCTCGATTGCCTGTCGAAGGGCAGAAAGGCGGTTGCGCAGGGTAGCGGTGTCAGGTCGGGGTTCAGTGTCCAATGGCATGTGCGATCATTATGCGGGTCGGTGCTTTGCGGCAATTGGTTTTCGCCTGCCGGGAGCTGGGCGTTCCTATAGTATTGGATCATGCCCGTCGGGCATTTCTGCCTTGCAGCCGTGGTTCAGATGCGTTGCTCGAGTGTGAAGGTCGACCATCCGGCGAGGCGGCGATGCTTCTTCACAGCGAAGCCAAGCGAGCGGTAGCGCGCCTCGACTGCAGGCGCCTGCGGAACCAGAATACCCGACAATATGAGCGTTCCTCCCGGCGCCACGATACGTGCGATCTGCGGCGCAAGGGCGATCAGGGGCCCGGCGAGAATGTTGGCGATCAGGAGGTCGAAGGGCGCGCCGGTCTTCGGGGGACCGTCGAGCCGGGCGAAAGCGATACGGCGGCTGGCACCGTTCACGGAAGCATTATGGCGGGCGACACGAACGGAATCGGCATCGATGTCGGTTGCCAGGATCCTGGCGTGCGGCGCCGCTCGCGCCAGGGCGATCGCAAGCACGCCTGTTCCGCATCCGAGATCCATCGCCCATTCGATCTCATCCACCGCAGAACGCCTGCGTGTGACCTCGTCGATGGCGAGCAGGCAGGAGAACGTCGTCGCGTGGTGCGCGGTCCCGAACGCCTCGCCTGCATCGATGAGGATGCTCGCCGGGCCGCGTGGCACCCGGTGGCGATCATGACTGCCGTGCACCGTGAAGCGACCGGCGAAGACGGGTGGCAGGCCGGCCTGGGAAATTTCAACCCAGTTCTCATCCGGCACGGTCTCGACCCTGAGGTCGACACGCTCTCCCGGCACGAAGACTTCGGCAGCGGCTGAGAGCGTCGTCGTATCCGGAAAGGTGTCGAAGTATGCCTCGACCCGCCAGCCGTTGGCGGCTTCGAAAACGGTCAATCCGTCCGGACGGGGGTCGACAAGCTCCGTAATCCCGCCGGCCAGCCTGCGGGCACTGTCGCCTGAAGGGAGATCGGCGACGACCTTGTAGGTTTCCATATTTCTCCGATTAAAATTTATCGTCGGCGCCTGGCAGCTCGCGCTCCCGGCCTTCGTGGGGCTTCACGTCAGGTATCAAGTCGAGCACGACATCCCATTTCTGGTCCAGGAGTAGTGCGGCCTCTCTCGGCGGCAGCGCCCGAAGCGTACCATCGGCTTCCTCCACGACCATACCGTCGTCGAGCAGGCGTCCGAGAGCCTCTTGTACGTCGAAATCGACATGAATGCCAAAGGTGTCCAGCAGGTATTTTTCGATCGCCTCATCGACCTGCTTGAGTTCACCGCGGTTCACGCTTTCCTTGGCGAGTACGGTGTAGAGAAGCAAATCCTCCTTGATGTCCTCCTGTGCGGCGCGGTCCGCAAGGGTCAGGATGGCACTGCGATTATCGGCCAGGGCGTGGAAGTAGAGGTTCTGGGCCATGATGACCATGTAGCGCTGGCGCTGGTTCATGAAGCTCATGAACTGACGGAAGGCAACGCCGCCGAGCCCCGCCAAGGCCGGTATGGCAGTTATGGGATTGGCAAGCACCGTGATCTTGCCGGCGAGGCCGGCTATGCTCATGCCGACGCCGGCACCGCTGGTGACGCCAAGCTTCAACTTGTCGACCATGCGGAAGCGAATGCGAGTATTGGGAAATGCCATCTCGATGTCCGAGCGGGGCATATTCTTGAAGAGCTTGAGATAGATATTGTCTTCGCTGATGTCGGCCGGCAGCATGGCGCGTAGACGGCGCACATGCTTTTCCGCGTTCTTTCGGTCGAGGCGAAGGCGCTCCATGACTTCCTGCACGCGCCGTTCGAATGGCTTGAGCTTGAAGAGGACGAAAAGCCGGCGGAAGGTCGGGACCTCGAACTCCTCCTTGCGCATGAAGCGAACGAGACGGCGGCGTTCCTGGGTCTTGTTGGATGCGCCGCGATAGTAGATCAGGAGTTCTTCGAAATCGCGCAGGTCAACGCTGAGGTCGAGGCCATAGTGGGTTTCCTTGCTCAGGATCGTTTCCACGTGGCTCGGGTCGATTCGAGAAAAGTTGGCGCGAACCAGAAGCTGTTCCACGCCTTCGACAACGCGGCGCTGCTGGTCGCGGCGTTCCTGATCGGTGTATTCCCGGGTCTGCAGCAGGTCGCTGTCCGGGCTGAATACTTCGTAGTCCTGTCCCAACTCGAAGAGACGGGCGCTGTATTGCTGGTGCCGCCAGTAGTCGAGATACTTGAAGAAGCGCCTAGCTTCGGCAGCGCCACCATCCGGCCAGGCCTTCGAGTCAGTCAAGCGGTCGATGAGCGCGAACCGGGCGATGGGAATGAAGTTTTCACGCGGGGGAGGGGTCTCCAGAACATCAAGTTCAGGGTAGACGCCTTCCCCGCCCTGCATCAGGCGATCATGGGCATCCACGCCGGCCGCAGTTTCCGCGCCGTTGGGCTTTGGCTTCAAACCTAGCGTTCCACTCGTATCCGACATCGCGCGGCCTTCCCCGGGACTTCGGCTGATACCACATTCAGTTCGCCGCATATGCAACAATATCCTGTTATGCAGCTGTACTCACTAATTTGCTCCGAGGAGAGTGACAATAGTTTGCTCATTTCCGGGAAATCGGATCGAGCGATGGCGGGATGCGGTGGAGAAGCCGAAGTTTTGGCTTGATTAGGTCCGCTTTTGTCACATTTCAGCCCATGTCCTTGCGACATTCCTTTCATGGTGATGGTCGTTCAGCGGGGATGGGGTGGAGCGTTTCGTAGCATGCCTGGCGATCGGTACATGCATCTTTGCGATGGTGCCGGGAACGCCGGTTCGGGCCGACGAACTCGTCGTGATGCCCTACACGTGCAGCGCGGGTGAGGCGGGAGTTGTACTCGACCGCTCGCAAGCGCGTCCCTATGCCATCGTCGGCCGGCGCGAAACGCGGCGCATCCGGATTTGCACTGCGCCCGGCAAGGTGCAGTGCACAACGAAAATCGTACATCGCTTCCGTATCAAGTGTGGTGAGGCCACGGCATCGTGGCTCGACGTGGCAGCGGCTGCGGCACGGATCAAGGGCATAACGGCTGGCGTCGCACGTGGCAGCATGACGCTCGTTACCAGAAGCAAGGTGGAAGCAGGCCGAGATTGCTTCCGCAAGCTCGAGGCGTTCGGACCAGGAGCAGAAGAGTGCTGGTCCGGTCCGAAACCGCGCATCGAAACGCTTTCGCATACGCTTCCGGCAGGATTTGCGCCTGCACACCTCGCCGAGGCGCGCATCGTCCGTTCCCCGCAAGCCGGGCGAGACATCGTCGTCGGATCGCTGCCGCCGGCTACAGCAGAGTTCGACAATGCCAACCCGCTCGTGGCAGGAATGAAACTGACGGCCGATGTTTCCGGCGATGAGGGGGTCGCGGTAGCCAACGGGGCTAGTGGTGGGGCCGCGGGCGGGGCCTGGACTACACGTGTCGTGCCGGTCGCAGAGATCGGTGCCGATGACGCGGGGGGCGAAGTGCCTGTCACGGCGGAGCCGCTGCAACGGATGGAACCCTTCGCGTTCCTCCTGCCGCTGATGGCCGGCATCGTCGGCCTGCTTGCGCTCTTGCTGTCGACCCCAAAGGTCCGCGGTTTCTTGTCCCGGCAGAGAGCGCGAACCTGGCTGGGCGCGGCAGATGCGCTCAATGCAGCACTCACGGAAAAGGCCGAGGCGGCAGCCAGTGCGGGCGAGGACGGGATGGTGCAGTCCCTGAAGTCCATGGCACTCGCCGCCCTCTCCGACATCCAGCCACGGCTGGCGGCGCTGCCTGCGGGATGGCCACTCCGCACGGTCCTCCTGAAGGAAGTGAAAGGAGCGGGCGAGAAGCTCGAGCGGCTGTTTGGCGAGGTGCCCGAGGACGACGAGCAGGTGCGTCGCTTGCGGGGACGACTGCAAGCGGTTGTTGCGGACCTCCGGCGCCTGAAAGAAATCGCCGATAGCGCCAACAGCAGCCTTTCCGACAGCGCCAACGGTGCAGGGGCGCCGATCATGCCGACGGACAGGGAGAGCGCATTCGCAGTGCTTGGCATCAACCCGGACGTCAGTGAGAAGATTGCGAAAAAGGTCGTCGATGCACTGCGCCAGAGCTGGCACCCGGATCACGCGCGGGACGATGCCGATCGCGAGCAACGCGAGGCGCGCATCAAGCAGATCAACATTGCCTGGGACCTCATATCCCGAGATGTCGCGGAAGCTTGAGGCGTCTGTCCTCGCGCCGGGCCGGGGCCTGCAGTGTGCGCGGCCGTTGATCCGGACAGAGATCAACCGCCGAACAACTTGATGAGCCCGCCCCAGGCTCCTGCTGGCACTGGCGGCGGCTGGAGGGCCTCGACCGCGCACTCGAAGCCGTCATAGGTCCAGCCGTGCGCCTCTGCGAGGTTGGAGAGCGACTGGGTGAGACAGTCGAAATCCTCGGAAGCAACCTCTCTGTGTTCCTCTGCAATGATGCCACCTTCGCATTTCGACAGGTCGACCTCGAAACCGAGCGGGATCAGCATGGAAGCCATCTCCGCCTCGGTCTTCGTCGCATCGTCGCACCTGAAGAGGAAGTGCATCAGGTGGCGGGGCACGCTGCCGTCGTCGCCATGCTGCGCGAGCGCTGCACGCACCTTGCCATTTTTGAGACGTACGTACTCGCTTGCCGTGACTTCTGGAAATGGCGAGTTTCGCAAGGGGCCTGCTCCAATGGTTGTGACGGGACCAGGATACGAAAATGTGCGCCGAACGGTAAGCAAACGGTTAAACGCCTTCAGTATGCGTTTGATACCCGTCGCCGCGAAGAGCGTTTGCGGACCTTGGCGCCAGATATCTCGCCGGCGGCGGCAAGTGCATCGACACAGCGTCTCGAGAGACGCTTGCCATTGTTCCGCATGCAGCGGCGGAGACCGCGGGTACCAACGTCATGATTGGAGCAATAACGAAAGTAGTCGCTCATGCAGGCATTTTGCACGCTCATGCTGACGGCTGAGGCCGTTCCTGGCTGGACGGCAGTGGCACATGCGATCAACGCGCCTGCGAGCGCGATGTTGGCCGCGAGCCGAGAGGCCCCGTTGGTTGTGGTCATGGCTGGCTCCATCGCCTGGTT
Source organism: Pseudomonadota bacterium (assembly GCA_046048295.1). Lineage (GTDB taxonomy): Bacteria > Pseudomonadota > Alphaproteobacteria > Rhizobiales > Hyphomicrobiaceae > CBDCWA01. The sequence continues at coordinate 7,308 of JBJOGJ010000039.1, forward strand.
GACTACGTTCGAATGATCGTGACGTTAACCATAAGCGGGAACCGCGCTGTCACGCGGGGAACAGCTATTCTGTCAGGATACCCGCGCTGGAGCCGCCGGCGGCGATCTCGACCTCCTCGATCCGGCGATGCAGTTCCTTCACCAGGTCGACGGCCGGGCCGTAGCGGTCGGCATCGTCGATGACCAGCCCCTTGTGGAAGTTGCGCCGGAAGTCCTGGCTCATGTACTTGCGTTTGGATGCCCAGTCCGGGTCGGCCCAGTCGCCCGGACCACGGTCGTTGCCGTAGAGGATTTCGCCAGGCGGATCGCGGAAATAGTTGATTGGATCGAGGCCCTGCTCGACCTTGGCGATCTGTTCCTCGAGCTGTTTTCTCAGGAATACGATCGGGACGTCGGTGCGGCCGAGAAGCTCCTCCGAGCGGTCGGTGAGATCGCCCTGCGCCCACCAGACGATGGCATCCTGTGCAAGCACGTAGTCAAGGATGGGCTTGCCGTTCTCATCGTGAAGAGGGGGCTCGTACCATGGTACGTAGTCCTGTTTCGGTGCTTCGACGCCAGGGGGTGCCGCATACACCTGATAGCAGATATGCAGGGTGTGGGTGTCGTCCATCGGGACGCGGATCTGGTACTCGCTGCGCGGTGCGCCGGTGGCGCCGGTCTGCGTATAGAACGGGAAAATCACCGCCGAATGGCGGCGTGTCGCATCGTCATCGGCGCCGGCTTCCTTCGAATAGACGATACCCTTCTCCATGCCATAGCGCGTCGGCTTGACGTAAAGCTCCTTGATGCCGACGCCCCACTTGAGCCGCGTCTTCAATGTGTGTTTCTCGTAATGCGCGCGTTCGTCGAGGCGGCCTTCGCGTTCGAGAACATAGCGAAAGAGATGGCCGTGGGCCCAGACGCTGTGGGTCGGGTCGCCGGTGTTCTCCTGGCACTGCAGCCAATTGCAGGGCAGAATGTTGATGGCGATCTGGCGGACGGCATTGGGCCACACGAAGAGGTCCCATGGTGGCAACTCAGGGGCGGGGAGCGGGCCGAGGTAGGCGAACAGCATGCCCCCGAGCTCGCGTACGGGATAGGCCTTCAATTTGCGCGGTATGCGCGCGCGCGGCTGTGCCTCCATCGGGCGCTCGATGCAGGCGCCGGTCTCGTCGTATAGCCAGCCGTGGTAGGGGCATCTGAGGCCCTCCTCGTCGGGAATGCCCCATTGCATGTCGACGCAACGATGCAGGCAGCGCTCGCCGACGAGACCCAGGCCGCCCTTCGTGTTTTTGTAGAGTATGAGATCCTCGCCGAGGATGCGAACCTTGCGGACCGGGTTGTCCCAGAGCTGGGCCTCGGCGGCGAACGGAATCCAGTAGCGCCGCATGAGCTCACCGCAGGGTGTGCCAGGTCCGACGCGTGCGAGCCTCTCATTCTGCTCTCGGGTCATCATCGGTGCGTCCTCCTCGCCTGACGGTCTCGTTCGTTGCGGATCATTGTGTCCCAAAGGCACGTGGGAAGACAAGACGAACTGCGTGGCCTGGCCGGGCCGGGCCCTGCGGAATGTTCATGGGAAAGACAATAAAGCTCAGCCGCCATTACGGCTGATGGGTAGAGGAAGCATGTGAGCCGATACTTTGCAGGAGGTGGCCGCGGGCTACGCCCGGTACTGGCTTTCAACCCTCGCTGCCGAAGTCCGAGTTCCAAAGCGCGTCCAGGCGGGCAAGCTTCGCGGGCGGAAAGGGTGGAGCGCCGGAGACCTCGGCCAGTTCCTCGAGCTGCTCGATCGAGGAGAAGCCGCCGAGAACGGTCGTGACGCCGGGGTCACCAAGTATGAAGCGGAATGCGACCTGTGCCAGCGTCGGGGTGGCTTCGTCCTTCAGGAATGCCAGAGCTTCGGCGGCACGGCGGTTGCGTTCCGATGCGGCGGTCGAAAAGTCCTTGGCACGGGCAAGCGGATGCTGCGTGCGGGTAAGTGCTGCGTCGGTGAGAAAGCCGCCGGCAAGAGGACTGTAGATGGCGCAGCCCACGCCAGCGGACCTGGCGGCAGATATGACGTTTGCGTAGTCGCGCGGTACCGTCAGACCTTTGGGCTTTGCCATGCCGGCGGTCGGGTTAAGGAGCGTGTAGGGGACGTTGATGATGTCGAAGACGCCGGTTGCCAGAAGCCGGCGAACGTCTTCGCCGTCGTTGCCGCGACAGATGAAGCCGGTGGCGCGGACCTTGCCGGCGTCGCGCAAGCGTTGGAGCCCTTCGATGGCGCCGCCGGCGCGCAGGAAATCTTCCGTGGCGAGCTGGGTGTACACCTTGCCGTCGAGATGGGGAGCGGGGGTAATCGGCCCGTTGTGAATCTGGAAGACATCGAGGTAATCGACGCCGAGGCGGCGCAGGCTCGCCTCGCAGGAGCGAACGACGTGGCCGGCGATGTCGGCAAGGTTCTCGGCGCGGATCTCGACCTTGGAGTTGAGCAATGGCCGGTGGCCGATGGCAGCGAGGGCGCGCCCGAGGTTTTCCTCGGCGGCACCGTTGCCGTAGTCGGGGGAGTTGTCGAAGTAGTTGATTCCAAGGTCAAGGGCGCGTGAAACGGTGCGGGTCTGTTCGCCGTGCGTACCGCGGACCATAAGTCCGGCGTTGCCGCCGCACCCGAAGGCGACCTCTGAGAGGCCGATACCGGTGCTGGCGAGGCGGCGGGTTTGCATGATGCTCCCCCGCCGTCCGATCAAAGTACGAAGCTGATGGCGCCCATGCCGCCGAGTTCCTCGGCGTCGAGGACGGCGCGCCGTTCCTGGATCTTCAATTCCGTGCCGACGTTCTTCAACTTGTAGCGGTAATAGCCGGTGAAGATGCGCGGGCTCTCGTGGCGGCGATAGCGATAGACGACGAAGTTGGCGTGCGCGAGGGCGACGTCTCCCTCGTAGCCGGAGATGCGCACGTTGGTGATGAAGCGGCGGGTGCGCGAGTGCGGGTACTCGGCGTGGCAGTTCGGATCCTTGAGGCGGATGATGCGCTCCTTCAGGCGCACCATGTCGTCGGCTACAAGGAACAGCGTGTAGCGGGCGTCGGCCTCGGGAAGGTCGTTGGGCGGCACGTAGTACCACGCGTCGTCGGTCAGCATCGCGAGCCATTCGTCGAGCTGCCAGGCGTCCAGAAGCTCGGCTTCCTTGTAGAACAGCTCCTCGACCTCGAAACGTGTGATCTGGTTATTCGTGTCGCTCACGCGGGCTTCTCCATCATGTCCCGCCACTTGCGCCAGAAGACGCGCAGGTGACCTTCGTCCGTATGCAGTTGCTCATCCGGGCTTTTGCCCATGCCGCGCGACATCTCGTTCCAGCGGACCTCGCGGTAGGCGGAATAGCCGGACTGGGCGAGCTCGAGGGCTGCGACGTCGTCCGGGGTCGCGAAGCCGCCCGGGCCGTAGAAGGTCAGAAAGGCATGTAGGCGGCGGGCGCGCTGGGCTTCGTTCTCCTCGACCGGGCCCATGGCCCAGGCGACGACGCGCATGCGGTCCGGCGCCAGCGGGTAGAAGTGGCGGACGGTGACCGAGGAGCCGTCGTTGATGACGAGGTTCGGGAAGATGACGAGGTTGCGGTTGGTATCGGCGACGCGGGCGGCGCGGGCCTCCCCGAGGCGCTCGACGAGTTCACTGCGCATCGCTTCGATCTCCGGCTTCGCCTCCTCGCCGTAGACCGAGATCCACTTGGCAACGGGGCGACCGCGGAAATTCGGGTTGTCGGTCGTCAGGTGGCCGTTGCCGAGGTCGCGGCCATAGCCCTTCGTCGGCAGCAACAGGCCGGAGCCTTTCGGGATCTCGACGTTGACGCCCGAGTTCTTCATGTAGTTGAGCCATGTCGAGTGCGTCGACATCAGGTGGTAGTCGTCGACGGAGTTCTCGACCATGAGCTTCCAGTTGCCCTTGATCTCGTATTCCTGCGTGCCGGAGATCAGCTCCATCTTGCCGGAGGGCGACTGGTCCAGGACGAGGTCGATGTAGTCCTTGGCGCCGGCCAGATACGAGTGCAGGTCCTCGGCGTCGGGATCGAAGTTGACGAACCAGAAGTCGCGATATTCCTCGAGGCGCGGAACGGGAGTCAGTCCGAGCTCCGACTTGTCGAAGTGCGGGCCGTAGGCATCCTCTCCCGGCACCACCTTGATCGAGCCGTCCGTATTGTAGGTCCAGCCATGGTACATGCAAAAGAACTGGCGGGCATTGCCGGATCGCTCACGGCAAACCAGCGCGCCGCGATGCCGACAGGAGTTGATGAGCGCCTGGATCTTGCCTTCCCGGTCGCGACAAAAGATTATCGGGCGGCCGGCGACAGGACGGGTCTGGAAGTCGCCCGGATTGCGAAGCTCCGAGGCGTGGCCGACATAGATCCAGCAGCGGTCGAATACCCGGCGTGCCTCGATTTCGTGGATGTCGGGGGAGACGAAGACCTCGCGGTTAACGAAGAAGGTCTGGCGTTCCTTGTCCTCGACGACAAAACTGTCGCCGCTCGGTAGATAGTTCATTGCTCTCATCCTGTCCCGCCGTGGCCACTTGAACCACCGGCTAATCGGTTGGATTCGCTCATGCTGTCGTGGCGGCAAGATACATAGCGCGGGGGCCGATGCCAAGGCGCGGCGGAGTGCGGAATTGGCGCAGCCGGGCCGCGAGGGGGTGGGGCTGGCATTGCGCAGGCAGCTCAAAGCAGCTTAACTGCGGCGCTGGGACCGGAGCAGAAAAACGGAGAGACAACTTGAGCGCAGAATGGGTGACCGTGGCCAAGGCTTCAGAGGTGGCGCCGGGGGAAATGGCGGCCGGGCAGGCTGGCAAGGACGACATTGCGATCTACAACCTCAATGGCGAGTACTATGCGACGCACGCGGTTTGCACGCACGCGTTCGCGCTGCTCACCGACGGTTTCCTGGATGGCGAGGTCGTCGAGTGCCCGCTGCATGCCGGGTGTTTCGAGATCAAGACAGGCAAAGGACTAGGCCCGCCGATCGGCCGTGACATCAAGACCTACCAGACGCGGGTCGAAGGCGACGACGTCCAGATCCTCTATGATCCGGATGCTTGAACGATAACCCGACGGAAAGAAGCGAGGACAAGGCTATGAGTGCAGGGCCGAAGGTTTGGCTGGACATGGACCAGAAGGCGCTCGATGACGCCTACGATCAGACGGTGTGGGCGCCGAATCAGAAGGTCGTGCAGCATCGTCGCGGCATCACGGCGAAACGGGCCAGGGCGGCGCTGGGCGAGCCGGAGCGTATGAGCTATGGCGAAACGGCGATCGAAAGCCTCGAGCTCTTCCGGACATCGGTGCCCAATGCACCGATCGTCGTCTACGTGCACGGGGGCGCCTGGAAGAACGGAAAGGCGCCGGATTTCTCGACGCCGGCAGAGAATTTCGTCAACGCGGGCGCACACTACATCGTGCTGGACTTCATCAATGTGGTGGAAGCGGGCGGCGACCTGATGCCGATGGCGCGGCAGGTGCGCGATGCCGTTGCATGGGTCTACCGCAACGCCGGGAGTTTCGGCGGCGATCCCGAGCAGCTCTATGTGCACGGCCACTCTTCAGGCTCGCACCTCTCCTCATGCATCGTGACGACGGACTGGCGGGGCCAGTACGGCCTGCCTGCCAACATCGTGAAGGGCGCGGTGCTGGCGTCGGGCATGTACGATCTGGTTCCCGTACGGCTGTCGAAGCGATCCGAATATGTCGCGTTCACCGACGAGATCGTCGAGGAGTTGTCGGCGATCCGCCATCTCGACCGCATCACGGCGGACCTCATCGTCGCGCACGGGACCGAGGAGAGCCCGGAGTTCCAGCGCCAGGCCCGCGACTTCGCGGCAGCGCTGGAGAAGGCGGGAAAGCCCTGCACGTTCCTTGTCGGCGAGGGCTACAACCATTTTGAGATTACCGAGACCTACGCGAGCCCGTTCGGGCTGTTGGGCCGTGCAGCGCTCAAGCAGATGGGACTTGGGCCAGGTTAAGGGCAGGACGAGCATGGCCAGGGATTCCACGCTCGTCCGCGTTACAGAGGAAAACCCCTGATTCAGCGTCGGCCGTTGCCGCGCTCCTCGGCGTCGGTGAAGGCCTTGTTGGCCCAGAACGGGTAGTCGCTGTAGCGATTGTTGCGATAGGGAGCCCAATAGCGCTCCGGGTCATCGTCGCGGCGGTAGCGATAGCCGCGCGAGCGGTTGCGGTTGCAAGCCCAGGTGTGGCGATGACCGCGCCGCCAGCCGCAATGGCTTCCGTGCACCTTTTCGACGATTCCGGACGCTGCAGGCACGGCAACGCCTGCGCCACCGGGTGCCGCAGTCGCCGAGAAGGCTGTAACCGAGAGGGCCAAGGCGCCGACGGCGGCACCGGAGAGGGTTCGAAGATATCCAGTCATTTGGAGAGTTCCTTAGGTTGTCCGGCGTCCGCAGCGATCCAATAAGACTTCCCCGAATCTGAGCATGCAAGCCTGCGCGGTCAAGTTGCCATCGCAGCATCGTGAACCGCTCAGGTACGACCGCTTTTTGCCTGCGTGTCGGCGGCATGCGTCTCCAGGAGCAGGCGAACGGCTTTCAAATCGCGCTCCAGTTCATCGAAGCGATGGTGTAGCTCGTTCACGCCGGGCGCTGCTGTATCGTGCTTCGACTTTTCCTCGATCACCTTGTCTTCTTTTTCCTCGGGGTCGCCGTGTGCCGACTGCATGGCGTCGACGATGATGCCTATGAACAGGTTCAGTACGGCGAAGCTTGTGACGATGATGAAGGGGACGAAGAATAGCCAGGCATACGGGAACAGCTCCATCGTCGGGCGTACGATGCCCATCGACCAGCTCTCGAGCGTCATGACCTGGAACAGCGTGTAGGCCGAGGCGGGGATCGAGCCGAACCATTCCTGCATGCGTGGATCAGGGTGCTGGCCGAACAGCTTCGTGGTCAAGACCGCCGAAACGTAGAAAACGAGGCAGAGCACGCCGATAACAGAGAGCATGCCGGGGATGGCATGGCCGATCGCACTGATGACGCGGCGAAGCTGCGGCACGACCGAGATCAGGCGAAGCACCCGGAAAATACGGAACGCGCGCAGGACCGACAGCGGGCCGGTCTGGGGCAGCCAGGCCGCGGTGACGATCACGAAGTCAAAGATGTTCCAGCCCGACGAGAAGAAGCGACTGCGGTAGGCATAAAGCTTCAGCGCGAGTTCAACCGTAAAGAGCGCGAGGATGAGAAAGTCGATCGAATAGAGCAGAGGCCCATAACTGGCCATGACCGACTTGTCGGTTTCCAGTCCCAAGGTGACTGCGTTTATCAGGATAAGAGCGGTAATTGCCTTCAGGAAGCGGTTGGATTCAACAATCTCTCGGGCTTGCTCGCGTGTCATCATTGAGGTTCGGCTGCTCTGAAATGTCGGGAGGTGGCATCGTGTTTTACTGCGGGGGAGATAGTACGTCGGCGCGGAGGCCGCAATCTCCCCGTTGAAAGAGGCTGAAGAGCGGGTATCAGTTCGACCTGGAACCGCGGCGGGCCTGCAGGTTGACCGTTTTTATTCGACGCGGGCTCGTGTTAGACCTTGCGCACGCGTTGGCCGGGCAGATCCGGCAGATGCCCATCGACGGAGGAAATGCTCATGATCAATGCCTGCGGCTGTCCATTCTCGCTCGACCCATTCCTGTCGCCGGCAGATCCGAGACCGGCGGGCGAATACGTGCCCAAGACGGGCGGTCCGGTTGCGGCCGAGCTTATCGCGGACCTCGCTGCGGCGGCGCGTATCCTGGCGGAACAGGGCGTGGTCGATGGCTTCGGGCACGTCTCGATGCGACATCCCGATGCGCCGGACCGGTACCTGATGGCGAAGTCGATTGCGCCGGCTCTTGTCACGCCGGAGGATATCATCGAATACGATCTCGACTCGAACCCGGTGAACGCGAACGGGCGGGGCAGCTTCCTGGAGCGGTTCATCCATGGTGAGATCTACAAGGCAAGGCCGGAAGTCAACTCGGTCGTGCACAGTCACTCGCCGTCGGTGATCCCGTTCGGACACGTCGACGTGCCGATGCGGGCGATGTACCACAACGCGGCGTTCCTGGCGGCGGGCGTGCCGACGTTCCGGATCGAGGACAAGTTCGGTGCAACGGACATGCTGGTCGGCAACGGTGCAAAAGGGGCGGCGCTTGCCGAGTGCCTGGGCGGGAAGGATGTGGTTCTGATGCGGGCCCACGGTTCGGTTGCGGTCGGGCCGACGCTGCAGACGGCGGTGTTCAGGGCGGTCTACACAGAGGTTTCGGCGCGTGTGCAGACGGCGACGATGATTCTCGGTGGCGGGCAGATGCGACCGTTGTCGGAAGATGAAGGCAAGCTCGCCGATGTGACGAACCAGACCGCCGGCATGCGCGCGTGGCACCTGTGGCGGGCGACCGTGAAGATGTGAGGAGGAAGACATGTCCGAGGCAGAACTGAAACAGCAGCTCGCGGATTGCATCCGCATGCTCGAGAACGCCGATATCATCGACTACAACGGGCACTGCTCGATACGGGCAGGCGCAGACCGCATCCTCATCAACATCGGCAATTGCCAACGGAGCCAGATCACGGCCGACGATATCTGCGTGATCGACCGGGAGGGAAAGCTCGTCGAGGGCAAGGGCAATCCACCGCTCGAGTTCCACCTTCATTGCGGCATCTACCGGCACCGCGACGACGTAAATGCGGTGGTGCATGCCCATCCGAAGTGGTCGACGTTCCTGACCATGGTGGGCGAGCCCTATCGGCCGGTATTCGCTCAGGGCGTGCTGCCATCGCCGGTACCGGTGCTCGATACGCCGGACTCGATCAACACCTATGAGATGGCGGAGCGGCTTGCGGCGACGCTGGGCAACGGGCGGTGTGCGCTCATGAAGTCGCACGGCGCGGTGGCGACCGGCAAGGACATCGTGGAGGCGTTCGTGCTCGCCAACTATCTCGAGGAGAATGCCTACCGGCAGTACATGGCGATGCAGATCGGCAAGCCGTATGTGTTCTCGGAGCGGGAGCAGGCGCTGTGCAGCGAGAAGCTGTGGAGCCGCGGATTGTTCGAGCGGACGTGGTCGCATCACATGGCGAAGCTCGAGGTCAAGGGCTGAAGGGAAGGAGCGGCATGTTCCTGAAGAACGGGTGGTATGCGGCGCTCTGGTCGAAGGACCTCGGCGGCAAGCCGGTCGGGCGGACGTATCTCGGCGAGAAGGTCGTGCTGTTCCGCACGACATCGGGCAAGGCTGCGGCGCTTGAGGATTCCTGCATCCATCGCGCCGCGCCGCTGTCGCTCGGCGAGGTGAAGGACGAATGTCTCGCGTGCGGTTATCACGGGCTCGAGTTCGACACGACCGGACAGGTCGTCAGGGTGCCGGGCGAGACGCGTATTCCGCCGGGCGCCAAGATCAAGAGCTATCCGGTACACGAGAAGTGGGGCGTCGTGTGGATCTGGATGGGCGACCATGCGAAGGCGGACGTGGGCAAGGTGCCGTCGCTGCCGTGGCTCGAGAGCGATGAGTGGGTGGCGACGCCCGGCTACCTGCATGTCAAATGCAACTACCAGTACCTTGTCGACAACCTTCTCGACCTGACACACGTGGCCTACGTGCACAGGAACACGATCGGTGCGGATCCGGCCGAGGCGACGACGCCGACGAAGACGGAGCGGACGGAGGACGGCGTAAAGGTTGGCCGCTGGATGCTCGACGTGAAGCCACCACCGCTGTTCGTCAAAGCTGGTGGTTTCAACACCAACGTCGACCGCTGGCAGTGGGTGACGTGGCAACCGCCGTCGACAGTATTTCTGGACGTCGGCTGCGCGACGGCGAACACAGGCGCCCCGGAGGGCGACAGGTCGAAGGGGATCTCGATCTGGTCCAATCACCTGATCGCGCCGGAGACGGAAACGACGACGCACTACATGTTCGCGTTCGCGCGCAATTTCCAGCTCGACAACGAGGAGATGTCGAAAACCCTGTTCGAAGGCTCGAAGTTCACGTTCGAGGAAGACGTCGTGTTCCTGGAGGCGGTACAGCGGAACCGGCAGGTGGGCGAACTCGACGGACTGGTTCATATCACGGCGGACGCCGCGCAGTTGCAAGCCAGGCGGATGCTGGCGCAACTGATCGAGGCGGAGCAGGCTTGAGGTGAGCCTACTGGAGACAAGCGCTGGCGCCAGACATGGAAAGATCAGGGCCATCGCTATCACGAGCATCGTGGTGGCGATTGCCGTTATGGGCATCAAGTATGTCGCCTACCTGGTCACCGGATCAGTGGCGCTCTACTCGGATGCGCTCGAGAGCGTGGTCAACGTTCTGGCGGCGACTGCAGCGCTGATTGCCATCACCGTTAGTGCGAAGCCTCCGGACAAGAACCACCAATTCGGCCACCACAAGGCGGAGTTGTTCTCGGCAGTGCTCGAAGGAGCATTGATCATCGTGGCCGCCTTGCTGGTCCTGGCAGAAGCATATCAGGCGCTCATCAAGCCGCGTGCGCTCGATCAGCCGTTGGTAGGCATGCTCATCAATTTTGTTGCCACCATTATCAATGCGGGATGGGCGTGGCTGCTCATCCGGCAGGGCGATGCGCTCAAATCACCGGCACTGTCGGCTGACGGGCGGCATATCTTGGCGGACGTGTGGACATCGGTTGGCGTGCTGGCCGGCATTGCTCTGGCGGCGGCTACAGGCTGGCATGTTCTCGATCCATTGCTTGCGGTGGCCGTGGCGATCAATATCCTCTGGGTTGGATACGGCCTTGTGAGGCGTTCTCTCAGCGGGCTGATGGATGAGGCGGCGCCAGCCGAGATCCAGACAGCGATACGGGACTCCATCAGGGCCCAGGGTGGCGGTGCGCTCGAGGCGCATGATATCCGCACGCGTAATGCGGGCCCGGTGACTTTCATCGAGTTCCACCTGGTGGTGCCGGGCGATATGACGGTGAACGCGGCGCATGAGATCTGCGATCGGATCGAGAACCAGCTCGCGAGCGAGATCGAGGGCGTGGAGGTGCTGATCCACGTCGAGCCGGACAACAAGGCGAAGGGACGGGGGACGGGCGGAGTCGTGCCGATCTAGCCGGCAAGTCTCAGGCGAGGATAATCCAGGAGCGCGTTTCGGGCGGGCCATCGTTCACAGTGAAGGTGATGGTTGGCATGCCGAAGGTGGCGTCGTAGGCGAAACCGTTGCGGGCGGCGTGGATATGGCTCCGGAGCACGGTGAGGGTGTGGCTGGCGGCAGTGAAGGTCACGGCGGTCTGGTCGTTCTCCGCGAGCGTGAGAGTGAGCGGCGCAGTGGCAACGCGGCGGCGCCAGTAGCGGCGGTAGAGCGCGATTTGCAGCGTGCCGCTGCCGGGGGACACGCGGTAGTTCGCGGAAAGACCGGTCCACAGTTTGCCGAGTTGCTCGCCGTTCCAGAGTACCTCAAGCGAGAATTCGATGAGGCTCACCTGCATGGCGCGCCCGACGCTGAGGATTACCGTTTCAGGTGGGGCAGCAGGCTGTTGGTCCGTGGTCATTGCGGGTCAGCACCCGGAAATGCGCGGCGGCGCGCCGTTGCGGCGGTTGGCACGGAGGACGTGGGGTGGCTCCATCTCCCGGTAGGAATGAAGGCCGCGGCTGGCGGCGCGGGCGCGCTCGGCTTCGGCGCGGTAGACGGGGCTCGGCTGCCAGCCGCCGCGTGACCGGCGGTAATACTGGATGGCGAAGCCGTCCTCGACCATGCGGGCATTGAGGTTTTCGCCGACGGCGGTGCAGGTGGCGAGAGCGCGGCCGTTCGGGTCTGCTTCGCGCCAGGTGCAGGAGACCTCGCGGCCGCCGATCAGGCGGCGGAGGTGGGCACGGGAGACTTCGCCGCAGCGGATCAGCGCGCCGGTGCGATCCCGGCAGCACTGGTCGAGTTCTAGGGCGTCGATGTCGACGAGGCGAACGCGGGTGCTCTGAATTCGGAGCGAATCGCCATCTCCGGCGGTCGCGCGGCCGGCGATGGAGCCTGAGGCGGGGGCGTTGCCGGAGGGCTGGCGGGTGGTGTCGCGGTAGATCGTTGCACCAACGCCGACGAGCGCCAGGACGATCCACACGAGCCAGCGGCGGTTCTTTGGGATGATGGGGCGTTGGCGGTGGTGGCGGTTGGGAGGCATGGGTTAGCGTTCGTCCTTGAACAGTCGGGCGTCCCACCAGATGGGGGTTTCGAGGCCGGGCTTTATGCGCTTCGCCTCGTCATGATTGGGGTTGATCAGAATATTGCGTTCCTCCCGTGCCACAAAGCTAGGCACCAGCAGAATTGCGCTGCGATGCTCGTCCAGCCATTTCGAGCCAAAGCCGCGCGCTATGCTTTCATCGATCCAACCGGGGAGGCTGTCCTTCGTCACTACCTCGTAAGAAGTGCCATGCGGAATGTCGATCTCTACGAAGTGCTGACCGTCGGGCAGGACGCCACCGAAGTGGGCGAGCTTCTCGAGCATGGCGGTGCTGTAGTGCTCGGACGCGTAGATGACCTCCTGGCCCTTACGATGCCAGCGCGCCTCAACAAGGGCCGCTCCTTCTCCGCTATAGATCTGGAAGCGGCCGTGGGGATCGCCTATGCGATAGGCGCGAAGTGCGCTTTCGAGCTTGCGGACGGTCACCCTAGTTTGCCACGCCGGCGTCCGCCTGGGCGAGCAGCTTCAAAATCAGGTCCGCGCCGGCCGTCGATTCCTTCGCGACATCCAAAGGCGTGCGGCCTTCCAGTCGCGGCAAGGGAGCAAGCAGATACCGGGATACCTTCTCAGGATCATCGCGGTATATGTGCATGAGTTCGGCGAAGACCCGCGAGAGCGCCAGCAGGGCTTCACTGTCGTCTTTGCTCAGCAACTGGTTTGCGCGGATCTTGCGACTGAGCGTCGACTTGGCGACGAGGTCGGTCGCCTTCAGGAAAGTACCATCGGGGTCGATGCGGCGGGCTACGACTTCCACGGTTTTTGGCGGAAAGCCCTTGTTCACGGACTTCACCAGCGCCAGATCGTCGTACTTCTCCCACCGCGGCAGCTTCATGAACTGGGCGATGCGCCGGGCTTCGGATTGGGTGATGTCGATGGTCTCGGTCATGTGCGGTTCGTGTGAGCGTGCCAGATGAGCCGAATTTAGTGCCGTTTGGGTTGTTGCGCAACCTCTTCCTGCGAATGCTGTTGCACCCTCAAACCGTCTTTTCGATCATTGCCCTGAGCTCGGGCGTCACCTCGGGCTCGATGTCGAACCAGCGCTTCCAGGCGGGGCGGGCCTGGTGCAGGAGCATGCCGAGACCGTTGATGGTCGGGTTGCCGCGCTCGCGGGCGGCCTTGAGGAACGGTGTCTCGAGGGGCGTGTAGACGATGTCGGAGGCGAGCGCGCCGGGGGCGAGCCTTTCCAGGGAGATTTCAAGCGGCGTCTGGCCGACCATGCCCTGGCTGGTCGTATTGACGACCATGGCGGCGCCCTCGATGGCATCGTTGCGGGCGCTCCATTCGAGCGGTTTGATCGGCGCGCCGAATTCGTCGGCGATTCTTCTCGCGCGCTCGAAGGTGCGGTTGACGAGACGGATTTCCCTGGCGCCTTCCCTGGCGAGGCCGTAGCAGACCGCGCGCGAGCCGCCGCCTGCGCCAATGACGACGACCGGGCCCTTGTCGGCGCGCCAGCCGGGCTGCTCCTGCTTGATGGACTCGATGTAGCCGTAGCAGTCGTTGTTGTTGCCGAACAGCGAGCCATCGGGGCGGACGGTGACGCACGATATGGCGCCGATGCTCCGGCCGACGTCGTCGACCTCGTCGACGATCTTCATTGCCTCCTGCTTGTGCGGGATCGTCAGGTTGCAGCCGGCGAAGCCAAGGGGGTGCAGGGCCTTCAGGGCGGGGGCGAGCTTGCCGGGCTCGATGGCAAGCGGCAGGTAGGTGCCGGCGAGACCATACTTCTCGAACCAGTAGTTGTGCAGCATCGGCGAGCGCGAGTGCATCACCGGCCAGCCCATCACGCCGGCAAGTAGGAAGCGGTCGGGGTGTGCCATCGGTCTGATCTCCGTCTAGTCCCTGGGCATTCGTAGCCCGCAGATGAGTGCGGGTGAATTCGAAGGGGCTTGTTACGCCGGAGAGACGAAGCTGTCGACCACCCGCTTACGGCCGGACTTCTCGAAATCGACGACGAGGCGGTCGCCCTCTGTCTCGGCGACGGTGCCGTAGCCGAACTTTTCATGGAAGACGCGGGCGCCGAGCTCATAGGCGGGCGCGCGGGCAGTGGTGGACGTGGCGAGTTTTCCTTCGATGATCGTCGGGCCGCGCTTCGGCTGGGCACCGGAGGACCATTGCTGCTTGGCGCGCTGCCAACCGGGCGTCTGGTGGCTTGCATTGGTGTTGGCGGCGGATGATGCGCGGTTGTCGAAGCGGCTTTGGCCGAACGGGTTGTGGCGGCCGAAGGCCGGGCCGAACTGCTGGTAGGCGGGGCCGAACGGGCTCACCGCCTCGGCAACCTCGACGTGGGCCTCCGGCAGTTCGTCGATGAAGCGGGACGGTGTCGCGGGCTGGTAGAGGCCGCGCATGCGGCGGTTTTCCGCGAAAGAGACCTTGGCGAGGTTGCGGGCGCGCGTGACGCCGACATAGGCAAGACGGCGCTCCTCCTCGAGACCCTTGGTGCCGCTCTCGTCGAGACTGCGCTGGTGGGGGAAGAGACCCTCCTCCCACCCGGGCAGGAAAACAGTATCGAACTCGAGACCCTTGGCCTGATGCAGGGTCATGACCGAAACGCGGTCGCCGTCATCTCCGGAGTCGGCGTCCATGACGAGCGTGACGTGCTCGAGAAACCCTTCGAGGTTCTCGAAGTCATGCATGAAACGCACGAGTTCCTTCAGGTTCTCGAGGCGGGACTGGGCCTGTGGGCTCTTGTCGGCCTGCCACATGGCCGTGTAGCCGGACTCGTCGAGGATCAACTCGGCAAGGTCGGTGTGGCGCATCTCGGATGCGCGGCGGCGCCAGTCCTCGAACTGGATCATCAGGCGGGAAATCTGGTTGCGGGTGCGCGCCGCGATCTCGTCGCCTTCACACATCTCACGGGCGGCATGGCACATCGGGATGCCGCGTGCGCGGGCGTGCTGGTGAATGCGCTTGACGGTGGTATCGCCGATGCCGCGCTTCGGGGTGTTGACGATGCGCTCGAACTTCAGATCGTTGGCGGGGTTGTGGGTGACTTCGAGGTAGGCGATCGCGTCCTTGATCTCCTGGCGTTCGTAAAAGCGCGGGCCGCCGATGACGCGGTAGGGCATGCCGATGGTGATGAAGCGGTCCTCGAATGCGCGCATCTGGGCGGAGGCACGGACGAGGATGGCAATCTGGTTCAGGGTGTGGCCGGCACGCTGCATCGCCTCGATGTCGTCGGAGATGGCGCGGGCCTCCTCCTCGTCGTCCCAGAAGCCGGTGACCGTGACCTTGTCACCCTCATC
>JBJOGJ010000040.1:0-22635 GCA_046048295.1 Pseudomonadota bacterium
GCTGGCGTGGAACTTCCTCAACATCGGCCTGCCGATGTTGAGAAAACAAATCAACCATGGAACTGCCTCAACACCGGCCTGCCGGTGTTGAGCAAATCAAACAAGGGCATCAATGCGCCGTATCCGTACCATTCACCCCGCCCGCATCGCGCAGCTTCTGGATCGCCCGCTCCAGCGAAGGGCCGAGCTTGGGCGGCGGTGCTGCTGTGACCTCGTCACGGCTCGCCGTGATCTTCTCCGCCGCGGCTGCGATCTCGTCGATCATTTGGCGGCGCTGCGCCACGCCTTTGGCGAGTGAGCCAAGAACCTCGGCAATGAATTCGTTCTCGCGATTCGTTTCTTCGAGGTACGCCCTCAGAAGTGTCTCGATCTTGTCCTGCATCCTGCCCCCGCCGGATAACCCTCGATTTGGACGGCAGACCGGACCTACGCACCTTGGACAGACGTCTCACTGCCGCATGTGACGCATATGCCTCTGGACTGAAGCGGTTAACGAAAGGTTAACGCCCGCGGCTCGCAACTAAAAAAACAACCTTCACAAACCAATTTCGCAAGCAACGCCAAAATCGCGTTATTGGAAAACCACGTTCTCAACGCCCCTTCCACACCGGCTTGCGCTTCTCGAAGAAGGCTTCGACCCCCTCCCGGAAATCGTCGGAGGAGCGCAGGCGTCCGTAAGCACCGCCTTCGAGCTCGATCGCCCCGTGCACCGAGAGGTTCTGGCCGTGATTGAGCACGCGCTTCATCGTCCGTTGCGCCAGCGGCGAGAACGAGACGAGTTCACCTACGAGCTTGTCCACCACCCCCTCGAGTTCGCCATCGGGAACGCACTCGGTGACGAAGCCCCACGCTTCCGCCTGCCGCCCCGGCACCCGGCGCGAACGCATCACCATGTCCTTCGTCCGCGCGATCCCGATCATGCTGAGCAGTCGCGCCGACCCGCCAGATCCGGGGATCATTCCGATCCGCATCTCCGGCAGCGCAAACTCCGCCGTCTCCGAGGCAATACGGAAATCGCACGCGAGCGACAACTCGAACCCGACCCCGAAGCAATATCCGCGGATCGCCGCGATCACCGGCTTCGTGCACCGCTCCGGCGCCGCGACGTTGTCGGCAAGTTCCGACACCGCTTCCGGTGAGGCTTCGAGGAACCCTCGGATGTCGCCACCGCTCGAGAAGTGCTGTCCCTCGGAACGCAACACGATCACCCGCACTTCTGCGTTCTCGTCCAGGCTTTCGATGCATTCCCGGATCTGCGTGCGCTCGGGAAACGAGATCACGTTGAGCGGTGGCCGGTCGAGGACGATGTCCGCCCGCGCCCCGTTCACCTCCAGACGGAAACCATCGTAGTTCGCCATCTCACGCTTCCTCCGTCCGGATCCGCATCCACCGCCCCTTCAGGCTTCCGTCATCGTCGCATAGAGCTTCTTCAACTCGTCCCGCAGCACCTTGCCACGGTCGCTCTTCGGAAGCTCCGCCACCACAAAGACCTTCTTCGGCACTTTGGGCGACGGCAGCGTCTTACCGCAATGCTCGATAACGCTCTCTTGCGTCAGCGTCCCGCTCTTGGCCATCACGAACGCCACGACCTCCTCTCCGTAGATCGGATCCGGTACACCGACCGCCGCCCCGTCCAGCACGTTTTCGTGGGCCAGCAGCACATTGTCGATCTCCACTGGCGCGATGTTCATGCCGCCCCGGATGATCAGGTCCTTCGTGCGCCCCGTCACGGTCACAAACCCGTTCTCGTCCATCACCGCGAGGTCGCCGGTCTTGACCCGCGTGCCACGCACCGGCTGCAGGATCATGTCGTCGCCGAGCGTGCCGAGCGCGGTCTGCGATCCACCGATCGTCACCTCGCCCTCCACGCCGGGCGCAACGGTCTCGCCCTTTTCGTCGACGATGGCGAATTCCTGGTGCTTCGCCGGCGGGCCGACCGTTCCCATCTTCTTGCGATAGTGGCGATTGCCGCAGATCCATCCCGCTTCCGACATGCCATAGAGCTGCAACAGCGTGATGCCGTACATCTCCTCGAACTTCACCCACTGCTCGGGACTCAACGGCGCCGTCGAGCAGGTCATCAGCCTGAGCGTCGGGATGTCCTTGGCGGAATATCCGAGTGGCTTGTTGAGCAGCATGTTGACGACGGTCGGCACACCTGCCGAGAAGGTCAGGCCATACTTCTGTATCCACTCGAAGAAGCGGCTGTGGGAGAAGCGCCGGGCGATATGCATGGAAAGGCCGCGCTGCAGGAACGGCATCAGCGACAGGATCTGCGCCGAGTTCCATCCGAACGAGCGATATTCGAGCGTCTTGTCGTCTGCATTGAGCCCGAGCATGTCGAGCGTCGACAGACCGCTCAGCCAGTAGGCAGCCGTATCGTAGACGACGATCTTCGGCTTGCTCGTCGTCCCCGAGGTGCAGAACATGCAGGAGACGTCTTCCGCCGCGTTTCGCTCGGGGTGCGCTTCGTCCGTCGTCCCCGTCGGCAGCGAACCGAAAAGCGAATTCTTGTTGGCCTCGCTTCGCGCGGCGTCCCAGGCTCCGAGTTCGATCTGCGGTGCCACGTCCTTGAACGACGAACAGTCTATGTCGTTGTGATGGATCGTCAGCTTCGGCTCGACGATCCGCGCCAGGTCGTTCAGGTGGCCGGTGTTGAGCTCGATGTTGAGCGGCGCCACCACCGCGCCGATGCGCCAGATGCCGAGCCAGGCGATGAGCTTGTCGATCGACTCGTCGGAGAGCAGCAGCACCCGGTCTCCATGTCCCACCCCGAGCTGTTTCAGCCGTCCTGCAACATCGTTCACGGTCTGGTGCAGCTGGGCGAAATCGATTGAGATATAGTTGTCGACATCGACGATTGCCGTCTTTGCTGGATGCAGGGCGGCATACTTTTTCAGCAGATCGGCCAGCGGCTCATATGGAACCTCGAGATCGTGGCCATCGAACACTCCCATGGGTGAACTCCTCCGTGACGGCGAATTTTATCCTCATCCGGCATTTGTAGCCGATAATGATTGCGTGACGTCCAGCCGATCCAGACAAAGCCGGCCGTCACGCATTTTGTCCCCTTGCGGGAAAGAGGCAACCAAATCACGAGCTTTGGCACGCGATGGCGGCAAAATCGTCAGTGACCAGTACGCGCCAGGATCTCCGTCCAGCCTTGCATGCGGTCCTTCACATTCTTGATCTGATCAGAACTGAAGAAGTCCTCGAGTTTCACCTTGTCGACCGGATACGCAGGACGCAGGAAATCCTCCTCATAGCCGAACGGCACCGTGGCATCGATACCCATGCCGCCCTCGTAGCGGGTGTTGGAAGCAGTCCATTCCTTGTCGCCCGCCGTCATGCGTTCGGCCGGCATGAATGTCTGGCCGCGGCCGCCAGGCGTCGGATTGATGATGTCGGTGTGCGGGTTCACACGTGTCGTGATGGCCCACATCACCTCATCCATCGAGTAGATGTTGGTATCCTCGGAGCAGGCAATGACCACACGCATTCCCTGCGACGTAGAGAGCAGGGCCGCCATGTAGTTGCGCTGCCACCCCTCCTCGATCTTGTTGCGCTTCTTAACCTGTATGATGGCTCCGCCCCAATCGGTCATGCAGTAGGGAATGTTGACGTCCTGGATGACGCCGGGTTGCATGCGGTTGCAGAGCTCGAACATGGCAGCCTCGCGGATGGAGGTGTCGATGTTGTGCTCGTCGAGGGTATGGGCTCCGAGAGCGTAGACCAGTCGCTTCTGGTCCGGATTGCGCATCGTCACGCCGGTGATGTGGAATGTCGGCGCCTTGTAGGACTTGCCCATATAGCCCGCCCACTCTGGATGGAAGTGATGGCGCCCTTGGCTCTGGTCTGCCTCCGCTTCGCCGGTCTCGAAACGCTTGTCGCGCGGGTCCAGGTAGCCTTCGAGAACAATGTCGGCATCAGCCAGCGCATAGGCATCGACAGTCTTGGCCTTGACCAGCCGGATCGGGAACCCTTGCGCCGCGCCAGCAACCCCGAGCTCATCACAACCATAGGGCAGGATGACGTAATCGAAAGCCGCTCCGGCCAACAGCGTGGCGGCCGGCGGAACACCGAAGCACATGGTGATCGGTACGGTTTCACGGGCGCGATACGCGTCAGACGTAACCTGCCACATGTGAGATCCCGGCGAAATCTGGAAAGTACCGACGTTGCCCCAACGGAAATTCATTCGGTTGAAGCCGGTATCAGTTCCGCCCCCGAACGCATCTCCGGAGACGACGCGAATGCCGGAGCCGACGGTCAACTCCTTTTCGTGTTCCGTGTGGCGGATCGGAACAAGATAGTCATAAACGTTGTTTGGTTTTTCGATCACGACTTGCTGGCAAGGCGCATCCTTTCCATCGATGATTTCCGGTTTCAGCGGATTAGAAAGCGCATGCGCCAGCTTCTTTGTACGCTCGGTATCGTTCGCCCAGCCGAACATCTTGTTCATCGTAGCGATCTCGCCGAACAGGTTCGTGACCAGGCTGTGCTCTGGCTTACCCTTCACGTTGTGGAACAGTACCGGGCAACCTCCATCCATCAGCTTCTGCAGCCCCGTCAACTCGAGGTCGGGATTGACCTCCTTATCGGTCTCGATCAGGTCGCCCTGCTGCCGCAACCAATCGAGAGTGCTGCGAAGATCCCTAAGGTGCGTCATCTCACGCTGCATGAGTTTTTGTCCCATCCTTCTGGTTCACCGATATTCTGTTCCTGCGCCCGGCCCGGGACGCCTCCTGATATCGCTCGACGCCCCCGAATGGATCGTCGGCCGTTCGCCGGCAAAGCAGTATCGGGCTGAAGCATCCGCAGTCTTGAGGGTTAACGCGGGATATTCTTATCCGTCCGCGCTTGTTAGCATCGACGCAGGGATTTGTACAATCGTCCACTCCGCGATATTGAAGCCTCGAAAACAACATCCACTGAGCAAGTTTTTTTGCCCCACGGCCAGAACCAAGAGGAAAAAAGCTACATGACGTCCAAGGCCCCCACCCGCAAATATCCTGATCTGCACGATCACATTGACGCACTCGACAAGGCGGGCCTGCTGGTCAGGGTCGACCGGGAGATCAATAAGGACACCGAGATGCACCCGCTGGTGCGCTGGCAGTTCCGCGGCGGCATCCCGGAGAAGGACCGCAAGGCCTTCTTGTTTACCAACGTCGTCGACTCCAAGGGGCGGAAATTCGACATCCCGGTCATCGTCGGCGGTCTCGCTGCCAACCGGGAGATCTACCGTCTGGGCCTCGGCTGCGAGTTGGACAAGATCGCCGAGACCTACACCAGGGCTGCCAGCAACCCGATTCCGCCCAAGATCGTCGAAGATGCACCCTGCCAGGAGATCGTATTCAAGGGCGATGATCTTAAGAAGCCGGGCCAGGGCCTCGACGGCATCCCGGTGCCGATCTCAACCCCCGGCTGGGACAACGCGCCCTACACCACGCTTTCCCAGTACATCTCGAAGGATCCCGATACCGGCATCCAGAACATGGGCAACTACCGCGGCCAGATCAAAGCGCCAGACCGCATGGGCATGAACCCGTCGCTGGAACTGCGCCCTGGAATCTACAAGCACTGGTTGAAGTACCGCGAGCGCGGCGAGCGCATGCCGGCCGCAGTTGTCCTCGGCGCACCGCCCTGCGTTACCTTCTGCTCGACACAGAAGCTGCCGGAGCGTTTGGACGAACTCGCGGTTGCCGGCGGCCTGGTCGGCTCACCGTTGAACGTCGTCAAGGCCAAGACCGTGGACCTGCTGGTTCCTGCCGAGGCGGAAGTCGTGATCGAAGGCTACATCCGCACCGACATCCTGGAGCCCGAAGCGCCGTTCGGCGAATCCCACGGCCATGTCAACCTGCAGGAATACAACGCATTCATGGAAGTCACGGCGATCACCCGCCGCAAGGACGCCGTCCTGACCTCGATCATCTCCCAGGTCACGCCATCGGAGTCGAGCCTCATCAAGCGCGTCTCCCTTGAGCCGCTTCTCACCGAGAGCCTACGCGAAGGCCTTGGCCTTTCCTACGTCAAGGCGGTGCGCATGCACGAGCCCCTGACCAACATCCGCAAGGTCGTCCTCATCCACTTGGAGCGCAACACACCTCGCGTCGAGGTCTGGCGCGCACTGTACGGCATGGCCTCGCAGCACCGCGCCATCGGCAAGTTCATCATCGCCGTTGACGACGATGACATCGACATCGACAACGCCGACAGCGTCCTCTGGGCGATGTCCTACCGCTGCAACCCGGCCCTCGACGTCGAGATCCTGAAGCACCGCGACCAGGGCCATGGCCCCCGCAGCCTGCGTAACGACGGAGAGGACGCATCGATCCTGTTCGACGCGACGCTCAAGGAACCGTTCCCCCCGATCTCGCTCCCCAAGAAAGAATACATGGAGAATGCCAAGAAGATCTGGGAGGAGCTGAACCTCCCATCGCTGAAGCCGCAGGTCCCTTGGTACGGCTATTCTCTCGGCGAATGGGACGAGTCGCAGCAGGAGATGGCGGACCGTGCCGTCAAGAGCGAGTACTGGACGACCGGCGAGATCATCGCCAATCAGCGCCGCTCGGACGTCGCCATGAATACCGAGGTTCGCCGCGTCAAGGAGCTTGACGAGGCCAAGGGCAAGAAGGACTAGGCCGATCACTCCCTCTCTCCGGCCACGGGGAGAGGGACGAAACCGCCAGCCCCGATTCATTCAACGGCCCTTACGCCAGAACAAAAAGCCACTTCCAATGAGCGAAATCTCGACTCCCACCGATACCTTCACCGTCAAGATGGACGATGGCGCCGACATCATTGTCCGCCACCACGCAAAGCCAGGAAAAACCCGGCTCTACATCACCCACGGCAACGGTTTTGCCGTCGACGGCTACCGCGTCTTCTGGCAACCCCTCCTCGCCGACTACGATGTGGTCCTGTTCGACACCCGGAACCATGGCCTCAACACACCGACCGGAGCCGACGGCCACAACTACCTCCAGCTCTCCCGCGACCTTTCGACGATCCACCAGGAAGTCACCGTCAGGCTCGGGAAAGCCCCGAGCGTCGGCGTTTTCCATTCGATGACCTCCCGCGCCGGCATGAAGAACGCCGTCGAATTGGGCTCGCCCTACGATGCTGTCGCATTCTACGACCCACCGAGCGTACCGCCGCCAGGCCATCCCATATTCGAAGCGATGCGCACGTTCGAACTAAAGCTCGTCCAATGGGCAACCGAGCGCAGCGAGACTTACGCGACGCCCGGCGAACTCGAAGCCGAATACACAGCCGCCCGCGCCAGCTCCAAATGGCTGCCGGAGGCCCGCGCCGATATGGCGAAGGCCGTCCTCCGTAAAACCGGCGAAGGCTACACGCTGTCCTGCCGGCGCGAGCTTGAGGCCTCGATTTACCTCGCCGCGCTCACCCTCGATCTTTGGCCGACTGCCGAGCAGGTCAAGGTTCCATCCCTGCTCGTCGGCGCCGATCCCCAGGGCCGCGGTGGTCCGCCGACCGGCCCGGCCAATGCAGCCCTCGCCAGGGAGGGCGGCTTCCGCTACGTCGGCCTCGACAACGCCGGCCATCTCCTGCAGATCGAGCGCCCTGAGGACTGCCGCAAGGCATTGCTCGATTTCCTGGGTGATGTGGGATTGAAGTAGATCTGATCCTAATCGAGGATTCCCGCCCCGAAATCCTCGGGCAACTCAAGCGCCACACGCGAAACCTCGGCCGGCTTATCCCCGCTCAGCCGGACCATGTTTATACTGCGCGCGTAATCGGGCGAACCGGAATACCAGGCGGTCACGGCGCCGCAGCCGACCTGCACCCTCCGGTTCCAATGCCCGAGCGCCAAGTAGTCGGCACCCGTCGAACGAATATCCTCGTCCCCGAAGAGCCAGGATGGACGCGCGTTCGTCGACCGGTCCGGCTCTGGCACGTAGTGGCCGTGCGCCATGGCCACGTGCCACCTTACCCGCCGCGCCAGCACCTCGGCGAGCGGGTCCATGTCGAAGTAGTCGCGGTGCGCGTTTCCCCAGACTTCGAGATCGAACTCCGGCATGTGAACCGCGCAATTGTGCGTCACCCCAAGCACTGACAGATTGTCGAGTTTTGCAAGTGCCGGACGATGATACACCGCCTCATCGACCGCCGGATCGTGATTTCCAGGGAGCACAACGATCGGCAGCGCAAACTCGCGAATGACTGCGGCAGCTCGCTCGATCACGCTTTCCAGCTGCCGGTGGCTGTCGAAGGTATCGCCAGCGAGGAGCACGACATCGGCGCCTGCGCTCGCGGCGGCGGCAAGCACCGCCTGAAGTCCGCCTGTTCCATCCCCGCCGAATAGTCGTGCGGTATAATCGTTGTCCACATGCACGTCAGAGGCATGTGCGATCAGCAGGTCCCGAATGGCGGAATATGGTTTCGAAGCAGTCATACGTTACGCGATCCCTCGGTCGTTGCTTGATGCGTCCGTCGAAGGATCACGTTTTTCTTGCCTGAGCACAAGGCCCGGCAGGCCTGTCTCGTCTACTTCCGCCTTGGCGCGGTCCGCAACTCGTTGTCGAGCACCAGCCCCAGTGAAAGCGTTGCCGACAGAAGCGAGACGACGGCATAGAAGAGTTGATCGCTCTGTGCATCGCTCACGCCCGCAATCGCAGCAAGAACGATGGAAGCTGACCCGATCAGGAAGCCGAAAGCATATCGAACATGTATCATCTCAACACCATGACCTCTGGCGACGACCAGCAGGCGGTCGCCGGTTTGTCGCGTTCCTTTCAGTTGGAACGTCCTGGTGAGTGGCTGCCGAGGTCGGAAGTTTGTGCGAGCCGGTGGGGGATACCTGGTACTTCGTGCGCACGATCCGACTCACGACCCCTTGTCCTCGGCAGATCCACTCGCCTTGAGATTAGGTTCGGGAGACTCGGCAAGCAACGTCATAATATAGGCAAATCAAGCCTCGGATTGCCCACAACATGGGCGTCGAGACTCGGAACGGGAGGGGACTGGTGAAGCACAACTGGATCTCTTTGGCGCTAGCGCTGGCAGCCGCTGCGTTCGTATTGTGGGCCAATGCGACACGCGCTTTCGGATGGCTCGATCCGATAACCGCATTGCTGGCTCTCGGCGGTCTTGCCGTCATCATCGCGATCGACATCCATGCGCTTTTGAAGAAGTAGCGAGGTCCGTGAGCACGATGGTTTAAGAAAAATATTTTTCAATGCTGCCGCCCGCACCAAATCCACCCGAGCGCATGTTGGCAACCGTCTCTGGGCCGCAGCTCCCCTGGACAACCACTGGCCACACCCACTATCTCCTCGCCGGCACTTCCGGACACTCTCACCAGCAGGCATAGGCTCCGCAATGTTCGAACTCGCGGCAATCGACGTTCTTTCTTCCTTCACGGCCATCGTCTCCGAATTCGAGAAGCTGGCATCACCCGGCTGGTGGCACTCACACTGGGACGAATTGCTCAAGGTCTTCGCGATAGACGTGACGCTGGCGGGTGACAACGCAATCGTGGTCGGCATGGCTGCGTCCCAGGTCAGGCCTGAGATAAGGTCCAAGGTCATCTTCTGGGGTATAGCCGCAGCAGTGGTGCTCCGCATCCTGTTCGCTGGCGTGACGCAACAGCTCCTTGCGATCGTCGGACTTACCCTCGCAGGCGGTATCCTGCTCCTCTGGGTCTCGTGGAAACTCTACCGCCAGCTTGTCAGCTCCAATGGCCACGCCGCGACGGTCAATGTCTCGGCTGTCGACTCGGGCACCGCCACGGTTGGCTTCTGGACCGCTGTCTGGCAAATCGTGCTCGCTGACGTCTCCATGTCACTCGACAACGTGCTCGCCGTTGCGGGCGCCGCCGGTGAAAGCGTCGCCGTTCTGGTGATCGGCCTCGCACTCGCCATCGTGCTCATGGCTGTCGCTTCGCACTTTATCGCCGGACTGCTTGGCAGGTTCCCATGGATCACCTGGGTCGGCTTGGCCATCATCGCATGGGTCGCAGCAGATATGATCTACCGCGGATCACATGAGGTATCCTGCCAGGCCATAAACTTCGCCTGCTCGGAAGATCTATTCAGAGCCGTGGTGCACCGGCTTGGCATCAGCTTCTTTTAGCAACTGCTCACCGGCTCAGCCCATGCTCATGAGCAACAGCAGGCCGCCGAGGTTACCGATGTTGTTGAAGAACAGGTTCATGTGTCGACGCGATAGCTCGATGTCGTCGATCCACCACCAGCAGTGATAGAGCGCGTTCGCCATGACTGTGAACACGATAAGCAGGATGGCCCCGACCCAGGCATGGAAATCCAGCAGCACCATCAAGCCGCCTGCGAACTGAAATGCATACCCCGCAGCAAGGAACGCCTTGGGGAACGGGATCCCCATCTTGCGGAACTTATTCACGTGGTTTCCGGATATGGCAAGATTGCGCACGCCAATGACGAGAAAGAAGGTGGCGATGCAAACATGGCCTAGGATCTGCAGCACTGAGTGGTCGGCATGGAACATTGAGCGGCGAGAGCTCCCCGGTCTGGTAGTGATGTCATGCAAGGCGAGCCCGGCTGGAGAGCCGGGCTTTGAGAAGGATCAGGCGTCTGTGCGGCGGAAACCCATCGGCGCCTGATGCATGCGCCGCGCACCGTCCTTTGCGATCAGCACGAGTTCTCCCGTCTGAACGCCCGCCTTCCCGTCATGCGTCATGACCGATGGCTGGATCACCACCGTCATGTTTTCCTGGAACGTGAAGTCGGGAACCGGTCCGGACGGTCGTTCTCTGGTCCCGAGAACGGGGGGCAGGTAGCCGCCGCAGTAACCATGAACGAGATCGTCACAAATGGTGAACCCGGCTTTGTCTATGCAGCTGGCAACATCGAGCACTTTCTCCACGTGCACCCCGGGCTTCAGCACCTCGAAGATCGCGTTGAACGTCTGATCCGCGGCCGCATGGAGATCGCGATAGAGTGGCGTCGGCTCGGACTGAACGGCAATTGTACGTTGGATCTGCCCGGGATAGCCCCAGAAACTTGCTGCAATCTCCGTGAACACCACGTCACCCTTCGCAACTTTGCGATTTCGGGCAATCTGCCACGGCACGGGACAGGCCGGATCCGTCATCGAGGTCAGGCCGGTGTAGTGAATCTGGGTCATGCCGCCCCAGGGAACATATGCCCGCTCAATGATGTCGGCAAGGTCGTGCTCATCGAGCCCCGGCACTGTCTCCCGTTCCAGCGCCTCCACCGCAAGGTCGGTCAGGGAGCAGCCGATCTGCAGCCACTGCAACTCCTCGTTCGACTTAACGAGACGAAGCCGCGTGTAGCTGCGATTCATGTCCAACGGCTTGATGCCGGCATCGACGAGTTTCTGGTGCAATGCGTGGGAATAGGAACCGATGACACCCACGGTCTTGCCATCGGCACCCCGCCGCTTCAACTCGGCCAGCGCGAGTGTCAGGCTTCCCTCCGGGCTCCAGTCGACCGCCAGGGCAGGTGCCAGGATCCGGGCCAGCGGTGCGTTGTTCGGATTGTTCACCGACAAGGCGTCCTGCTTGCCCGGTGTGAACGCCAGATAGTGGCTGTTGGTGGCGGGATACTCGGTGAGCCACTGGATCGCCGAACCTTTGCGGTCGCCGCCGGCGAAAAGGACGTGACTGGCGCCCGCCTTCTCCATTTCTGCCGCGAGTGCGTCCCGGCGTCGTTGCATCTCGGCCTTCGAGAAATGCGGGAACTCGGCCGCGAAAAGAGTATGCAGGTTCGCGGGCAGTGTAGGACGGGGCGGCTTCTCGCGCTTTGTTGCCATTGGCGTCTCCTCGGCTTGTTTCATCGATTGTCGGACCCTGACGGGTTGCCCGTCAAGCGGCTCGATGGCGGATGCTCATTTGAGCCCCGGCATGACGAATTCCGCGAAAAGGCGGACGGATCGTGCTGTTTCCTCATACGTCTGGTCGCCGAAGGCGAACTGCCCGACCACATAGTTGATGCCGGAAACGGCGCACGCTTCGGCGAGGAACTCTTTGACCTGACGAGGACTACCGGCAATCGCCCGGCCTTCTCGCATGATGCCATCGAAGTCGCCCGGCCTCTGATGCCGGGGCGCCGTGCCATGGCGTTGGAAAAGAGAGTTGAAGCTCGCATGCCAGACCGGATACGAACGACGCGCAACCTCGAGGGCCTCCGCCGATTCTTCGGCGATGACGATGAAGTAGCTGATTCCGATGAGGGGCTGCGGCACGTCTGCCGGATTTTCCCTGTGCCAGACCTCCCGATAGGCATCGACATATGCGCGAGTCTCTTCCGCGCTATCGAGACTGATCATGTTGAGTTTGCGCGCTGCAGCTTTGCCGGCGCTCTCCGCCGCATGCACACCGTACCAGAGCGGCGGATGCGGACGCTGTACAGGCTCCAGACAGAGCGGCGCGCCATCGAACGAGAAGTGTCTGCCCTTGTGCGTGAGATGGCCCTTTTCGAGCGCCTCGAGGATGATCCGCGTCCCCTCCTGGTAGACTTCCGGCATATCGGCGCGCTGCCAGCCGAAAAAAGACGCTTCGATTGGCGAAGCACCTCGACCGAACCCGAGTTCGAGGCGTCCCCCGCTCATCTGGTCGAGCATGCAAATTTCTTCGGCAAGCCGCAGTGGATGATAGAGCGGCACCGCGTAGACCATTGGTCCAAACCGAAGTCTCCGGGTACGCTGACTGACGGCCGCCAGATACACGGAAGGCGACGGTGCCAACCCCAGTGGCGTCGCGTGATGTTCGGCGACATGGTATCGGGAATAGCCGAGGGCGTCGTAGAGCTCCGTCAGGCGGAGACGCTCATCGTAGTAGGAGCACAGGTCTCTCCCGGTCGCATCCACATGATCGAAAACCCCGAATTCCATCTACCATCTCCCTTGAACTCCCCCTGCACGCGTTGCAGAACCGTTGGCGGCACCGCGGCAGGGACTGTATAACATTGGTAAGTTTCGGCGACGCCCCCTGGTAACGACGGAGAAGCAAATGATTGAAGTCAAAAGGCTCGCGCACGCAACGTTTTCGTCACCCGACGTGGAAGAACAGGTGAACTATTGGACCAACGTGATCGGGCTCAAGGAGGTCGAGCGCTCCGACGGCCGCGTTTTCCTGAGCACGCCATTCGGCCATGAGGCAATCGTCCTCGAGAAGGGACCTCCCGGACACATGCAGCGGCTGGCATTCCAGGTTGCCCCGGGCAGCGACCTGGGTGAGCTTGAAGCAAACTTGCAGGAGCACGGTGTCAAGACCGATCGTCGCTCGGGGATTAGTCCCGGCGTCAAGGACGCGGTGGTATTCACCGATCCCAAGGGCACCCTCGTCGAGGTCTACGCGGACTACGATTTTGCAAAGGACGACGGCAAGAAGGTCGGTATCCGGCCGCAGAAGTTCGGTCACGTCGCCTATCGCGTGAACGATCCAAAGAAGCTCACGGACTTCTACTGCAACGTCCTGGGCTTCAGGGTGTCCGACTGGATGGGCGATCGCTTCTCGTTTCTCCGTTGCGGCCCCGATCACCACACCATCAATTTCGCACGCTTCGACGAGGAGCGGCTCCACCACATAGCATTCGAGGTCAAGGACGTTTCGACGCTGCACCAGGCTTGCGACCAGCTCGCCAACAACGACATCCAGCTTGTATGGGGCCCGATCCGCCACCTCGTCGGCCACAACGTAGCAGCCTACCACCGCAATCCGGATGAAATCCGCGTCGAGCTGTTCTGCGAAATGGACGTGATGCTATCGGAGGAGCTTGGCTATTTCGAGCCGCGTCCCTGGCACGAGGACCGGCCCCAGCGCCCGAAGATTTGGCCGGCTGACACTTGGCGGAGCAAATGGGGCTTCGGCTCATTCGGAACCTTCCCGGGCTATCCGTGATCGATAGCAACGCCGCTGGCTTTTTGGACGGCCGGTTCTTCAGTCGACCCGGCCGACAATGCCGACCATGTGTGCTGCGTACTCGACCGACGCCGCCACTGCCGCTTCGGCAGAAGGTGTCTCGTGGGTATGGGGGCGATAGGCAACCTGGGCGAACCGGTACTGGCCTTCCTCACACCACCACGCACCGACTGCCCGGCCGGCCACGGTCAGGCACACCGATCCGGAAAGCCCCCGAACCGCATCGCAACCCAGGGCCCGCAGCGCCGGAGAGCGGCGTAGGCGGGCTAGCAGTTCGAATTCTGCTGATCTTTTGTCTGTTGGCATCGATATCCTCCCAGGTCCAAACTGGGATACTATCGACCGGAGGAAATCACTGAACAGGCGTTCACTAATGAAACCTTAATAGATTACCTTGCATTCGAAATGCTTGATTACACCTTGGTGAACCAACAAAGGGAAGTGCGACATGGCGAAATATCAGGGCGGATGCCTCTGTGGTGCGATCAGGTACGAAATCGATGGCGAGCCGGCATTCGTTGGCAACTGCCACTGCGACGACTGTCGCAAGGCTACCGGGGCAGCCTATTCAACGAATGCCTTCTTCAAGGAGACTGACGTCTCGGTAACCAAAGGTGCCCCCAAACGGTATCACCACACAGCCGACAGCGGCAATACGATGACCAAGGAGTTCTGCGACAATTGCGGCGCTCAGGTCTTCGGTGCGAGTTCTGGCCGCCCTGGCCTGAAGAACGTCAGGATCGGCAGCTTCGACGACGTCGGTAACATAAGGCCCCAGGTCAGCGTCTACGTAGCGAAGGCACTGCCGTTCATTGTTATCGGCGAGGACACCAAGAACTTCGACAAGATGCCGACCGGCTGAAATGATCATCAAGACCGAGCAAGACGTTACCGCTGCAGTATTGGCCGAAATTTCTCGCGCGGATGACCCGAGAGTTGTTGAAATATTGTCGGCCCTTGTCCGCCACCTGCATGACTTTGCTCGCGAGGTCCGGCTGACCGAGGCCGAATTCCAGGCCGCGATCGGCTATGTCGTGGCACTCGGCCAGAGGACGACGGAAAGCCACAACGAGGCGGTGTTGACGGCCGGCTCACTCGGACTATCCACATTAATCTGCCTACTGAATAATGGTCGCAGCGGGCAGGAAGAGACGACAGCGAACCTGCTAGGCCCCTTCTGGCGCGCCGGCGCCCCCTTCATGGAGAGCGGTGCATCGATCATTCGATCGCCGACACCCGGCCAGGCGCTGTTCGCAACCATTCGGGTCGAGGATACCAACGGCCTCCCTGTCGCGGACGCTGACGTCGACATCTGGCAGGCATCGCCGGAGGGATACTACGAGAACCAGGATCCCGACCAGGCGGACATGAACCTGCGCGGCTGCTTCAAAACCAATGCAGGCGGCGAGTTCAAATTCCGAAGTGTGCTGCCAACCGGCTATCCAATCCCGGTCGATGGCCCCGCAGGCGAACTCGCACGCACGCTGAAGCGTCACAACATGCGCCCTGCACACATCCATTTCCTCATCGCCAAGGAAGGCTTCAAGACACAGACCTCTCAGGTCTACCTGCGCCAGGATCCAAACCTGGAAACCGATGTGCAATTCGGCGTCACTGAAAGGCTCATTGGGAATTTCACGCGCCACGATGATGGTACGCCTGCTGGCTTCGATACAGATGGTCTCGAAGGAGCATGGTACGAACTGCACTTCACTTTCACGCTGGAGCCCGGCGCCTCACGGCTGCCCAAGCCGCCGATAGCAGGCAAGGCAACCGGCGAAAGACCGAGGCTTCAACGCCTCGTACGCGAATAATCGAGACGCAAAAAAGCGCCCCGCGATATCGCGGGGCGCTCAGAAAATCAGGCAGAAAGGGCTAAGACACCGAAGGTCAGGCAGCCTCGACCGAATCGACTTCAGCCTCTTGCGCATCGCTCACGGCTTTGCGGCCTTTGGCACTCTTTGACAGGATCTCCGTGATCCTCTGCACCGCTCCCCTTTCGTCGAGTTTCTCGACTGCGGCCAGTTCGCGAGCCATACGGTCGAGCGCAGCTTCATAAAGCTGGCGCTCGGAGTACGACTGCTCCGGCTGGGCCTCGGAACGGTAGAGATCGCGGACCACCTCTGCGATCGCGACCAGATCGCCCGAGTTGATCTTCGCCTCGTATTCCTGAGCCCGGCGGCTCCACATGGTGCGCTTCACGCGGGCGCGGCCCTTCAGTGTTTCCGTCGCCTTCCGGATCACGTCCTCGTCGGCAAGCTTGCGCATTCCAACGCTATCCAGCTTGCTGGTTGGAACACGAAGCGTCATCTTGTCCTTCTCGAACGTAATGACGAAGAGTTCGAGCGACATGCCCGCAATCTCCTGCTCCTCAATTCCGACGATCCGGCCAACGCCGTGAGCCGGGTAGACGATAAACTCGTTGCACTTGAAGCCATGCCGCTGGCTGACCGGCTTTTTCTCGGCTTCGCTCGCCGGCTGGGGAGGATTCG
Organism: Pseudomonadota bacterium; assembly: GCA_046048295.1. Lineage (GTDB taxonomy): Bacteria > Pseudomonadota > Alphaproteobacteria > Rhizobiales > Hyphomicrobiaceae > CBDCWA01. Next base: position 16,381 of record JBJOGJ010000040.1, read on the forward strand.
CAGCCGCAGGCTTCGACGATTCCACAGGTCCCGACAATTTCTGCGCACGAGGCTTGGCAACGGCAGCCGGCACGGCGCGCTGAACTGCTGCGCCATCGTTCTTGGCTACAGCTGGCTGCTTTGCCGGATCGGCTTTGTTTGCCGCAACCTTCGGTGCCACAGATACGGGCTTGGAGGTCTTGACGGCCTTGGGCCCTGCCACCCGGGCAGCAGCAATCTTATCGACCGCGGCCTTCTTGGCGGTGGTTGACTTGGAAACTTTGGTCGTTGCCTTCGCAGGCGCCTTCGGGGCGGCGGACTTCGCTGGTGTTTTCACGTGGCTGGCTTGCGACTTGGTCTTGGCAGAGGTTGCGGTTGACTTTGCAGGTGCGGCTTGCTTTGCTGATGCATTCTTGGCAGAGGACGGCGACGTTCCACCACCATTGGAAACAGTGGCAGCTGACCGTGTGGGACTGGATTTTACCTTTGCGCTCTTCGACGAGTGGGCTTTGGAGGGGATGTTCTTGGTTTTAGCCATCGGCGTCGTCTCACTTCTTGCTACAGGTTACCCACGGCAACACGCGCTGCCGGGACAGGCATGCAATCGCTAACGCAGCGAATACACGAGCATCCGCACTAGATGTTCAGGACAAGCATTTGTTAGAAGGCACACCCAATCGTTGAGGGAGCCAAAGCCCCCAGTCTCCCTGCCCTCATTTTTTTGGAAGTTGTGATCAGAGCCGCCGCTTGTCTGAGCAAAATACACTCCTAACTTGCCACGCGCTGCTGTACGGCCGAACCCGAACGGCTTCGACGTTCCAGGTTTGTTTCTTGCTCGTGCTCTGCGCTCGTCACCGAGGATTGTATAACACAGTCTTCACATAAAATGAAGGGGGCTCAGCACAGTTAGGGTTTTCGAAACGTGCGAATCGCCGCTTCGGTTTGAAAAAAACCTGCAAAATCTCATAATTTCAAGTGGTTGAACAATAGTCGCAGCGTTATGCAAACATGACCTGCTACTCAATCGCCCTCTCCGGAACCGGGCAGGAAGAACTTTTCATACTTGTTGGCAACATCTCTGTAGTCGTCTGCATCGACCGGCGCCGCCTTCTTGGAAGTAATATTTGGCCACTTCTCTGAGTACTCGCGGTTCAGCTCTAGCCAAGCCTCGGCTCCTGGCTCCGTATCAGGCTTAATGGCATCCACCGGACACTCTGGCTCACAAACCCCGCAATCGATGCATTCATCAGGGTGTATCACCAACATGTTTGCGCCTTCGTAGAAGCAATCGACGGGGCAGACCTCGACGCAATCCGTGAATTTGCATTTTATGCAGTTTTCGTTGACGACGAAAGTCATTCTTCACGCCTCGATTGATCACACACCGCGTCCCAGAACGCAGCGCGGCTGTCATATAGCCTCACTTCAAAAGCTCATGGTCCAGGTTCGGATACATCGATCCGACGCGAATGCGCAACGACTAAGTTGGCGCAGGAAGTAGCAGTAACCTAGACTTGAATGCGCTCATATTTCTCGATTGCCACGCTTTAGACGGTCGAGGTGACGTCGCTCGCGTTTAGTCGGCCGCCCAGTACCACGCGCCCGCTGAGGAGGCTCGTCCTGCGGTGTTGCCGGTCCCCGAGAATCGACATTGGCCAGTTGCTCGGGTTCATGTCGGGCCGGTGCCATGGGAGAAAGCTCGGCAAAGAGACCGGCGGCTTCTGAAGCCGGCCCCCTCCGGGTCCCGACTGCAACAACCTCGATCACCCTGATTTTGCCGCGCAGAGCGAGTGTAATCACGTCACCCGGCTTGACTGCGTGGCTCGGCTTGTCGATCTTGACGCGGTTGATCCGCACCTTTCCATCACCCACAAGTCCGGCAGCCAGTGTCCTGCTCTTCACCGCACGAATGAACCACAGCCAGCGGTCGATACGCTGCGTTCCCGCGTCAGCGACCTCATCCTCCCTGTCGGGCTTCCGGGCCATTCTAACCCTCACGAAGAAGACGAGGGATCCTGCGCACGCTTTTGTAGTGCTTCCTTCAAGGCACCAAGAGCAGCAAAAGGTGAATCTGGATCAATCGCCTTGCTGGCTTGTCCTGACTTGGACGAATGCCTCTGCGATGGCCGCTTGTCATCATCGCGTCTACGATCCTGCTGCTGGCGCCCACCTTGCTTGAAGTCGCGCGACTGATTCCGCTCGCCACCGGGACGAGAACGATTGCGCTGACCTTTCCGGTCCGATCCGCCATTTCGCTCTCGTGCCCCAACTCCCGTGCTGGCTTCGGATGAAGCGTCCACAGCCTCGCTAATATTGCTCCGAGCCGATGGCTGATTGTTTTGTCGGCGCCCTCGATGCTGTCCCTGCTGTGGGCGGTTCTTGCGCTTCGGGCGCCAGATTTCGACAAACTGCTCCAAAACCTCGGTCGCGGCTTCCTTGTTCTCCTGAGTCGCCGACATCTCTGCGGAAGGCTGCTGTTCAGCTGACTCCGGTGCGGACGGCTCCGTCTCGAGAACCGTCGCAGTCTCAACAGACTGGGATGAGGCAGGGGCCAGGCTCTCGGCCAGCTCGTCGTTCTTGACGACTTCACCACCCGGCACACCAGCAACCGTCGTTTCCGTCGCCAAGGACAATTCGCCCGGACACGGCTCGCCGGTGGGAACAGGTCTGGAAGCCTCCGCCGAAGCGATCTCCATCTTTCGGCGCTCACAACGGAAGCCCAGCGACAACAGGACTTTGCCGAGTTCATCCGCAGAACAGCCCAGGATGGACATCATATCCGGCGTCACGATGAAACCGCCATCTCCGGTCGAGCCCTTCGGGGGGGCAGCGCTTGCTTCGCCCACATTTCCGCGCCACGAGAGGAGCGGCCTTATGATATCGGCTAGACGCTCCAGGATGTCGATCCGGATCGCCCGAGGCCCACAGACATGGAACCCGTAGGCCCGGTAAAAATCCTCTGGGATGGCAACATCCGTCGGCGCGGAAGTGAGACCTGCACGCGGCGTTTCAGGCAATGCGGCGGGGTCGAGGCCATGCGCCTTGGCGTGCTTTAGCGTCCACAAGGTCAGCGTAAGTTCCGCCGCAGCCGGCTTTAGGAGCACTGGACAGTAGACATTGAAGGCACCAAATCTCACTCCGTACTTGCGTAGTTGCGCGCGTGCGTTCTGGTCCAGAGATTTGACCTCGTTGGCCACCAGATCCCGCTTCAGAGCCCCAAGGTCTTCACACATCCGGAACGCGATCCCGCGCGCAAGCCCCTGGATGTCATCGGCAACCGCTATGTCGACGAGTGGCTTGAGGCGCTCGGAAATGTTCGTCGTGAGCCACGAATTGAGCCGCTCGGTCACCCGCCCCTGGTCCGCAGGCTGGAGATTATCGTCACTGATGAGTACGATCTGAGGCTTCAAGACGTCCTCCCCCGGCTCGAGCCGGGCGATCTCCTCTCCACGCCAGAGAAGCCGCGCGTCGGTCGTCAACTTGAAGGCGTCGTTCTTGGCAGCGGCGACACGGCGGGCCCGCATCGCAAGCTCCTTGGTGAGGACGCGCGCGGCGGCATTGCGAGCCGCCTTTCCGTCGACGCCATCAGCTTGGTCTGGATAGAAGCGAAATCCCTTGATACGGCCGACGAAATGCGACTCGACCATGATCGCGCCTTCATCCGTGATGTCGGCATTCAACTCATCGTTCGCACGGAGCCCCTTCATAAGGGCGCTGGTTCGCCGGTCCACGAAACGTTGGGTCAGGCATTCATGCAGGGCATCGGAAAGCTTGTCCTCGATCTCCCGCGTACGCTCTTGCCAATATGCGGGATCCTGCAACCATTCCGCCCGGTTTGAGACGAAAGTCCATGTACGGATATGGGAGATGCGGTTGGCAAGCGTATCGATATCGCCGTCCGTACGGTTAGCGAAGTTGACTTGGCGCGCGAACCAGTCTTCCGGGATCACACCGTCCGCCTGCGTGAGGAATCGATACAGTTGCGCGACGAGTTCGGCGTGGTTTTGTGGTGATATCTTTCTGTAGTCGGGGACTTGGCAGACCTCCCACAGCCGCTCGACCTCTGCGTGACCGCGCGCCCGTTCTGCAATGTCACGGTCGACCGCCACCGTCTCGAGAGCAATCACGTCGTCCGCCATGCGGGCTCGGACCAGCCGCGGGTTGGAAGGCAACTGGCGAAGGCTCTCACGAAGTCCTTCAAGATTCGAGAAGTCGAGCTTTCGCGCCCGCCACTGCAGCACCTTGACGGGCTCGAAGACATGGTTCTCAAGCCGATCGATCAACTCCGGATCGAAAGGCTCGACGTCACCCGTGACTCCGAACGTGCCATCGTTCATATGCCGCCCGGCCCGGCCGGCAATCTGACCGATCTCAACCGGTGTCAGCTGACGGAAGTTCTGGCCATCGAACTTGCGCGCCGAGGCGAAAGCCACGTGATCGACATCGAGATTGAGTCCCATGCCGATGGCATCAGTGGCGATCATGTAGTCCACATCGCCAGACTGGTAGAGAGCAACCTGCGCATTGCGCGTACGTGGGCTCAAGGCCCCCATGACAACAGCAGCGCCACCACGTTGCCTCCGCATCAGCTCGGCAATTGCATAGACCTCGGCGGCAGAGAAAGCGACGACCGCAGTACGCGCTGGAAGCCTGGTTGTTTTCTTCTGTCCCGAATAGATGAGCTTGGAGAGACGTGGACGGGTAATGAAATTCGCCCCCGGCACCAAATCTGCGATCGCTTCGCGGATGGTACCAGCCCCAAGGAGCAGCGTCTCGAGCTTTCCCCTGGCATGCAGCAGTCTGTCGGTGAATACATGGCCGCGTTCTGGATCAGCACAAAGTTGAACCTCGTCGATCGCAAGGAAATCGACTGAAACTTCGCGCGGCATGGCCTCGACTGTTGAAACCCAGTAGCGCGCCTCTTCGGGCTTGATCTTCTCCTCACCGGTTATCAGTGCGACATTTGCAGCCCCAACCCGGGAGACAATGCGGTCATAAACCTCCCGCGCAAGTAGGCGCAAAGGCAAGCCGATCATGCCGGATTCGTGCCCAAGCATGCGTTCGATCGCAAGGTGAGTCTTGCCGGTATTAGTCGGGCCGAGGACGGCGGTCACGTTGCGAGAGCGATGCTCGACTTCAAGAGACATTTACGCGGTCTCCTTGAGTAAGCGGACCTGGCAAAATCGAGGATGCCAGCCCCCTGCCTGTTTGAGGTAAGGGGCCGGGCCTATCGCTGTCCGGACACCTCACGATGTGTTTACGCCCGACTGGATCAAGCGCATTCAAAGTCAGCGATGAACCTAACCGTTCGGTCGCCGGCAGCAGCCCAAGGAGCGGCCCCGGAGGTTCTGCCATGCGGAGCGGTCAGTTGACCAGTGCAATTTGTCGATTGTTGCGCGAAACGATGTCGACCCGTCGGGCGTGCAGCACGACCTGCCCCGCGAATGTCGGAACCCGGACCTCGTGGGGCACCATCAGGTCGGCTTCAGGTACCCCCCGCATCCAGACTTCCATGCCCTGCGCGGCAGCCATTTTTCGCATGTTCTTGTCGTCCCGGTACCCGGCCACCGGTATGAACCGAACGCGACAGACAGTGGCGACCGAGGTCTGCTCCCCGCGCAGGCCTCTGATCGATGCACGGCGATGAAAACTTAGCGCTAGATCGAACCTGAATTTGCCATCGAATACGCTGACACGGCGGGCACAAGGATTGGTGGTATATCCGGACGCCAAGGCCATCATGGCGGAAAGTGGATCGTAGGCCCCCTTGAGATGATGCGCCCGCACCGGCACGAGGTCGGGAGCGGGGTTACTCGGCGGCTGCATTTCGATACGACTTACGACGCCATCGGCAAAGCTTATTTTCAAGTCGCCGGACTTTTTGCGGGATGCGCGGTATTTCATACGGTAGGCGGCCGGCAGTAGAACTCTACCGGACACCACCCCCTCCGAATTCGCCTTGCCCTTCCAAGATACCGAGCCCAGTAGGGCCGAGATGCGGGCGTCTCCGTGGACTGCATAACGCGTACCCTGCAACTTCGACTGGAAGTAGAAATCCCCGATCTTGATCCCGGCAAGTGAAATCGTATAGGCGCCAGACACCTTCTGCGCCGTTTCCTGGGCCATCGAAGCCGTCGTGCAGACTGCGAGCCCAAGGATAAGTGTCGCCCGGCGGCTCCAGGAAATTGGCAGATCGCGCATGCAGAAACCCTGACTCGGCACCTCGGCTTTGACCCTGCTGGAACGACGGATAGACAAGGTTTCTGCATGCGCGAT
>JBJOGJ010000041.1:0-22505 GCA_046048295.1 Pseudomonadota bacterium
CGTCCGTGTATAGAATGGAAAGATGTGCGCCGTTGTGCGTCCAGATGGCCGCCGGCTTGTGCCGCAATCGGGACCGGCGACGGCTGCGCAGAGATTGAGCTTTCCGTGCCCAAGGAGTGATTCCGATGAATTCGAGAATTCCGACCATCCAGTCACATCAGCCGCAGATGCCGGCGTTCACGCCCGGCTGGGTTCTGCTGGCCATCCTGGCCCTGCTCGCCTTCGGCGCACTTTATCTCGGCATCTACCGCATCGACGCCGGCCATGTCGGCATCGTCAAGCGCTTCGGAAACGTGATCGACGTGAACGATCCGGGCCTGCACCTCAAAGTCCCCTATGCCGATACGGTCGAGGAGATGGAGGTGCGTGAGCGCGCCTTCACGATGAAGCTCGACGCGGCGTCCCAGGATCCTCTGGAGCTGCCGATCGAGGTTACCGTCAACTGGCTGGTCAAGCGCGACAAGGTGAAGGACCTCTACATCCAGTTCGGTTCGCTGGACCAGTTCGAGAAGCGCATCATCCAGCCGCGCCTGAGCGATGCCGTCAAGGGCATCACCAGCGCCTATAACGTCAACGATCTCCTCCGCAAGCGCACGGAATACCGCGACCGCTCACAGGAGGCGTTCGGGGCACGGATGCCGGATGACATCCAGATCACAGGGTTCTCCATAGTCAATATCGGCTTTCCCCCCGAGTATACGAAGGCGATCCGCGACAAGCAGGTGGCACGCGAGCAGGCGGAGACCGAACGCTTCGTGCTCGAACGGCAGAAGCTGACGACGCAGCAGGTGACCCAAACGGCAATCGCGCAGCGCGACGCCGACAAGGCCCGCGCAGACGGCCGGGCCTACGAGATCAAGGTCCAGGGCGAGGCGCAGGCGGATGCCATCCGCATCATGGGCGAAGCGCTCGCTAAGAACCCGCTGGTGGTGGAGTACAAGAAGGTCGAGCGCTGGGGCGGCGCGTTCCCGACGACGTTCATGGGGGGCGACAGTGGCGCCAACACGCTGTGGACCTTGCCGGGTACAGGGCGTGCGGCGCCCCCGGCAGCCGGCCAGCGGTAAGGGCCAGAGGTTAACTGCCGTTGGCAAATCCGGGTTAGGATGTTCCGATGTCCTAATCCGGATAACTGTTCATGATCGACGCACATTTCGTCTTCCGCACGCGCGGCTTCATCGATTCCCCGGAAGTGCTGGCGGACAACGTGAACGGGATATCCGGTCACGCGCTCGCTTCGTGGCTCGCGGGTGCGACTGCGAAGCATGGGTTTCTGGCAACCGAAGTCTGGCCAGAAGAACACGGTTGGGCGGTCGAGCTGTCGAGGGATGGGCAGACATACCTGGCCACGTGCTCGATCGAGAGCGATGAGGCAGACTTGGCCGAGGCGCATGTTTGCCTGACCAAGCATCGCTCCGTGTGGGAGCGGGTGCGGGGACGTAGCGCATTCGAAAAGAGCGAAGCCGTGGTCGGACATATCCAGGCAGCGCTCGAAAGTTCTGTCGATGTCGAAGGGCTATCGCTCGACATCTAATCCGCCAACATACGTAGCCGGTCGAGTGCGCCCTGGAGAATGATCGTCGCGGCAACCTTGTCGACGACCTCTGCCCGTCGCCGACGGCTGGTATCCGCCTCGATCAGCGTTCGCTGCGCCGCGGCCGTGGAAAGCCGTTCGTCCCAGAACAGGATAGGCAGTGGCGTCAATCGGGACAGGTTGCGGGCGAAGGCCCGTGTCGCCTGCACCCTCGGACCAGCACTGCCGTCCATATTCACGGGCAGGCCGATTACCAGCCCCGTCACTTCGTGCTCTTCGGTAATCGCCCGGAGTTCCGTGGCATCGGCCTTGAACTTCGTCCGCCTGATGGTGACGAGTGACGACGCAACCATTCGGTTCATGTCGCTCAGTGCGAGCCCGATCGTCTTGGTGCCAAGATCGAGGCCGATGAGGCGCCCGCTGTCCGGCAGCAGGGCGATGAATTGTGCCGGATCGTCGGTGACGATCGCTGCCGGCGCATCCGGCTGGCCTTCTCGTGCGTTCTCAGACATGCGACCAATCCCGCTCATGCCCGGCAGATCGCGCCCAAGTACTTGTTCGATCGACTGGAACGCCTATACTTCGCGCGATCGGGTGATACACCCCGACGTCGAGAGACAAACGAGAGGCATTGGACACAACATGCAGATCACATGGTTCGGTCATTCTTGTTTCCGTATCGAGACGGGAGGGAGCGTTATCCTCATCGACCCGTTCCTTAAGTCCAGCCCGACGTTCCAGGGGGCGGGGATTTCGTTCGATGAGGCGGTGAAGGGCGTGACGCACGTCGCGCTGACGCATGGGCACGACGACCACATCGGCGATGCCGCGGAGATCTGTTCCGCGACCGGTGCGCCGTTGTTCGCGGTGTTCGAACTCGCGCAGCATATCGGCAGCCAGGGCGCGAGCAACCTGGAGCCGATGAATACGGGCGGTACCGTCAAGTCCCAGGATTTCGACCTGACTCTCACCGATGCTCTCCATTCTTCCTCCTCGGGCGGTGTCTACCTTGGCAATCCCTGCGGTATCGTGATCCGTTCCAAGGAGGGCAAGTCGCTGTACCACATGGGCGACACCGACGTCTTCCCGGGAATGGCGTTGATCAACGATCTCTACAAGCCGGACATCGGCATCGTGCCGATCGGCGACCGGTTCACGATGGGGGCGCGGACCGCCGCCTACGCCTGCAAGAAATTCTTCAAGTTCCGCACGATCATTCCCTGCCACTACGGCACCTTCCCGATCATCGACCAGACGCCGGATGGTTTCCTGGCGGAGATGGAAGGGCATGGGGTCATCGTGCCAAAGATCGGTGCCTCCGTGGCTGCGTGACGAGCTACACCTCGGGGCCGGCAGCTGCTTGCAATTTGAGCATTCCTACGGGATAGTCCTTATCTGCGCGGTTGGCGTGTTGGAGGCCCGATGACGAGTGACGAGACGCCAGCCGGCGGAGCCGACCGTTTGGTGGGGAAGCCGTTGGCGACGAGTTCGGGAAACGAGCTTTGGATCTTCGTTGGCGCGACCTTCCTGTCGGCGCTGCTGCTGTTCATGATACAGCCACTGTTCGCGAAGATGGTGCTGCCGCTGCTCGGCGGTTCGCCATCGGTTTGGGCTGTGGCCCTCTGCTTCTTCCAGGCCGCGCTGCTCGGCGGCTATCTCTATGCGCATGTCTTGACGACGCGACTGGATTTGAAGACTGCAGGGGTGGTCCACCTGGGCTTCATCGCGCTCGCCTTCGTCGCGTTGCCGATCTCCATCCCGAGCGGCTGGCAGGAGCCATCCGTCACCAATCCCTATCTCTGGCAGCTTGGGCTTTTTGCAGTTGCCATCGGGCTGCCGTTCGTGGCGATCGCGGCCAATGCGCCGCTGCTGCAGGCGTGGTTCGCCCGGACCGGGCATGCGCAGGCTTCCGACCCCTATTTCATGTACGCGGCCAGCAATCTCGGCAGCCTGCTGGCACTGCTCGGCTATCCGTTCGTGCTGGAGCCTGTGTTCGGCGTGCGGCTGCTGTCGCTGATGTGGTCCGGCGGGTTTGTGCTGCTGTGGCTCGCGATAGCGCTTTCCTACTGGCAGGTGCGGGAAGCGGGAGCGGCGCGGGCGGTCGGGGCAGGGCATTCGGGCGGGCAAGCTGCCGGCGTGCCGACAGCGGCTCCGACCTGGCTTGCGCGCGCCGGTTGGGTCGGCCTTGCGTTCGTTCCGTCGGCGCTGCTCACGGCGGTGACCACGCACATTGCGACGGACGTTGCTTCGGCGCCTCTGCTCTGGGTGCTGCCACTGGCGCTCTATCTGCTCACCTACGTCCTGGTATTCCGAGCGAAAGCACTGGTGCCGCGGGAGGTGATGCTCTGGCTGCATCTCGTGGCGCTGGTTGTGGCGTTGTTCGAACTCGCGCAAACGAAGGACGAGAACTGGATGGTGACGGCGATTGCCGGTATCGTTGCGTTCTTTACGTCCGCGATGGTGGCGCACCGCACGCTCTATGAAAGCCGGCCAGCCGCGCAGCACCTGACCGAGTTCTACCTGTGGATGGCGGGCGGCGGTGTGCTTGGGGGCATCTTCGCAGGACTGATCGCGCCGCAGATCTTTTCCGAGGTCTTCGAATACCCGCTGCTCTTGGCGTTGACCATGGCATGCCGTCCTGGCGCGGTGACGTCGCTGTTCAACGTCAAGGACGAGTGGCTGAAGGCGTGGCTGGTGGCGGCTGCCGGGCTGCTGGTTTACCTGCTGCTGCCGGGCTTCGCCAAAAGCCATGGGTTCTTCTTCTGGGGCTGGGGCTCGACCGCGGCACTCGCAGCACTGTTCGGCGTGGCGGCGCTGGCACTCTATCGCTGGCCGGCGCGGCAGCTCGCCTCGGTGGCGCTCATCGCGCTGACGGTCGTGACGCTGCCTTCGCTGGTCAAGCGTGGCGACGCGCAGCGCAGCTTCTTCGGTGTCTACCGGGTAATGACGACCGACGACGAGAAATACAAGATCCTGCTGCATGGGACGACGCTGCATGGTGCGCAGAGGATCAGGGACAACAGCGGTGCGCTCGTGCTCGATCTAAAGCCCGCCACCTATTACCACCCCGACGGCCCGATGGGCAGCATCGTGCGGCTGGCAACGAAGCGTGCAAGCGATGCGGGGCGGGTCGGCCGGTTCGGCGTGGTCGGATTGGGTACCGGCTCGCTCGGTTGCATGGCGCGGCCTGGTCAGCGCTGGCGCTACTTCGAGATCGATCCGCTGGTCGTCAAGATCGCATCGCGAGAGGAGGACTTCAGCTACCTGAAGCATTGTCCGCCATCTGAGGGAATCAAGATCGGAGATGCAAGGCTTACCCTTGCCAAGGAGGAGGACGGCCTCTACGATCTTCTCGTCATCGACGCGTTCTCTTCCGATGCAGTGCCCGTGCACCTGATGACAAAGGAGGCACTCGAGCTCTACGCCAGGAAGCTCAGGCCGGACGGCATGGTCATGCTGCACATTTCCAATCGCTATCTGGATCTGGAGGCTGTCGTTGCCTCGACGGGCAAGCTGGTGCCGGAGCTCTCGGGGCTCATAGTGTCGGAGGAATCGCTGATCGACAGCTATGATTCGCTCTCGACGACCGTCGCCGTGTTTACCAGGGACAAGGACCTTGCCACGCACATTTCCGGAATGCGACATGCCTATGGAATGGGCGAGAGCCCGCTGTCGGGTTGGACCGACGACTATTCCGATATCCTGCGCCCGATGCTTGCAACGGTGCTGAAATAGAACCGATCGACTACAAGCGAGTTACAGTAGAACCATGACACCCACCGACCGCCCGGTACATCCCAGCTTGCCCATCGAGAAGGGGGAGGCCGCAAAAGAGAAGGACCAGGATCGCGGGCGCGCGCTCAGGCAGCCAAAGCTCAGAATCCGGCTTGCGACGCTGGCCGACGTCGACGCGCTCTCGGAGCTCAGCCGGCGCGTCTACGGAAACGTGGCCTACCACCGCGTCAGTGAGATCCGTGGGCAGATCAACAACTTCCCCGATGGCCAGTTCGTTGCCGAGTACGAGGGACGCATCGTCGGCCATTGTGCGACGTTCATCGTTTCCGAACGGCTGGCCAAGAGCCCTCACACCTGGGCCGAGATCACCGGCCACGGGTTTGCCTCGCGCCACAATCCCAACGGCGACTGGCTCTACGGCATGGAGGTGTCGGTCGATCCGCAGTACCGGCGCCTGCGCATTGGCCAGCGCCTTTACGACGAGCGACGGCGCCTGTGCGAAAATCTGGAGCTGCAGGGAATCGTGTTCGGCGGTCGCATGCCGGGGCTGTCGCGACGCATCAAGCAGGTGGGCAGCGCCGAAGCCTACCTCGAGGAGGCGCAGGCCAGGAACGTCCGCGATCCGGTGATCGCATTTCATCTCGCCAACGGGTTCGTACCGATCGGGGTGCTTGCAAACTACCTTCCTTCCGACAAGCAGTCGCTCGGCTATGCGACACACATGATCTGGAAGAATCCGCTTGCTCCCGAGAAGCCATCCAGTGAGGTGGCGGGTACGCGGTTGCCGATGGTCGACACGGTCAGGGTGGCGACGGTCCAGTATCAGGTGCGTGGCATCAAGAGCCGCGAGGAGTTTCTGCACCAGGTCGAGTACTTCGTCGACGTCGCTGCCGACTATCGGGCTGATTTCGTCACCTTCCCGGAACTCTTCACGCTACAGCTCCTGTCGCTGCAGCAGAAGAAGTTCGAGCACAAGCAGGCGATCGAGGAGGTGACGACCTATACCCAGTGGTTCATCGACCAGATGAGTTCGTTGGCGGTCAGCTACAACATCAACATCATCGGCGGTTCGCATCCGACAATGCTCGCCTCCGGCGAAGTGCGCAACGTGTCCTACGTCTTCCTGCGTGACGGTTCGGTGCACTCGCAGGACAAGATCCACCCGACGCCGAGCGAGGCCTACTGGTGGGACATCAAGGGCGGGGAGAGCGTCGATGTCATTAACACCGACTGCGGCCCGATCGGCGTGCTCATCTGCTATGATTCCGAATTCCCGGAGCTTGCGCGTCATCTCATCGACCAGGGCGCGATGATCCTGTTCGTGCCGTTCTGCACCGATGAGCGCCGCGGATTCCTGCGCGTCAGGTACTGCTGCCATGCGCGGGCAATAGAAAACCAATGCTACGTCGTGATGTCGGGCGTCGTGGGCAACCTGCCGCATGTCGACAACATGGACATACACTATGCCGAGAGCGCCATCCTGACGCCTTGCGATTTCGCCTTTGCACGCGACGGCGTGGCGGCTGACACCGGCGCCAATACCGAGACGATAGCGTTCGCGGATCTTCGCCTTACGGACCTGAGGATCGCGCGGTCGACGGGAAGCGTGAGGAACCTGGCAGACCGCCGCTTCGACCTCTACCGCACGGATTGGCGGCGGCGTACGAGCGGGAGCGACACCTGAGGACGGCAGGCCGGCCTGGCAAAGCTTAACCCTTTGTCAATTCAGCCATTCTCAATTTTTCAAGGTTACCTTCCCCGGCAAGTATTGCGCCAACCGGGGAAGAGTACATGAGTGCGGTTACGTTCAAGGCAACCTTTGCGCGCGGCAAGAGCCTGGCCCAGGACCACCTCGTTATCCTTTGGCTCTTCGCGAGTACGCTGCTTCTCTCGGCGCTCCTCCTGTTCTCCGTCCAGCCGATCTTCGCCAAGATGGTGCTTCCGAAGCTCGGTGGTTCGCCGTCCGTCTGGGCGGTATCGATGTGCTTCTTTCAGGCGGTGCTCCTGGCCGGCTATTGCTACGCTCATGCGCTCAATCGCTACCTGTCGGCGACCAGGGCCGCGTTCGTCCACATTCCGCTTCTCTGCATTGCGCTGCTGGCATTGCCGTTCGGGCTGCCTCAAGGTTCGGAGCCGCCCGCCGGTGACGCCTATCTTTGGCTGGTTGGTGTGCTGACGATTGGTGTCGGGCTGCCCTTCTTCGCGATTTCCGCAAATGCTCCGCTGTTGCAGGCATGGTTCGCTCGTTCGGGGCACCCCCAGGCCAGCGACCCCTATTTCCTCTACGGCGCCTCGAATCTCGGCTCGCTGGTCGCCCTGCTCGGTTACCCGGTGCTGATCGAGCCCTTCTTCGGGCTGACGAGCCAGGCGGGGCATTGGACCACGACGTTCGTTCTGCTCGCGCTGATGATCGCCTTGTGTGCTGCCGTAATGCGCGTTGCCGCACCCGAGAAGGCCGCGGCAATGCCCTCATTCAGCAGCATGACAGATGGTGACGCGCTGACTTGGCGGCAGCGGCTTGCCTGGATCGGCCTCGCCTTCGTTCCCTCAGGCCTCCTGGTCGCTTTCACCAGTTACCTGACGACGGACATCGCCTCGGCGCCCTTCCTCTGGGTCGTCCCGCTGGCGTTGTTCCTGGCAACGTTCGTTCTGGTTTTCCGCGACGAGCCCTTCATACCGCATTCGTGGCTCCTGGCGGCGCAGCCGGTCGTTGTGGCGCTAACGCTCGTCGGTCTCTCGATCGGTGGCAGCCGCGGGTGGATGATCGGTGTCACCGTCGGTTTCTGTGCGTTCTTCGTGACGACGATGGTCTGCCATCGGGAGCTGTTCAACATTCGGCCGGCGAGCCGGCATCTGACCGAATTCTACATGTGGATGTCGCTTGGCGGTGTGCTTGGCGGCATCTTCACGGCCCTCATCGCACCGCAGATCTTCAATGCAGTCTATGAGTACCCGCTGCTTCTGGTGCTTGGCATGATGTGCCGGCCCGGCCTCGCAGCGGCGCTCCGGGACTGCAAGGAGCGGCGAGAGACGGCGGTCGCGAGCGGCCTCGTGGGGGGCTTCATCGTCCTGCTTGCGATCGGTATCGCGGTTGGCGCGCTGTCGGGGCTCGTGACGCGTCTCAGCGTGCAACTCGTCATCCTGACGGGGACGTTGCTGATGCTCGTTGCCTGGAAGTATCCGCTACGCCAACTGGCCTTTGCGATGTCGATGGGGCTCGCGATCGCGATCCTGCCTTCGGCGCTCAACAAGGGTTTCTCGGAGCGCAGCTTCTTTGGCGTGCACCGCGTGATGATCGCGGAGAACGGCGCCGTGCGCCTGCTGATGCACGGCACGACGTTGCATGGTGCGCAGCGGCTCAAGGACAAGGACGGTAATCCAGTCGAGGCCCCGCTGCCGGCGACGTACTATTATCCAGGCAGCCCGATGGCGAAGGGCGTTGAGTTCGCGCGCCAGGTGTCAGGCAAGACGGCGGGCGGACTCAATGTCGGCAGCGTCGGTCTCGGCGCCGGCTCCATTGCCTGCTATTCCAGGCCGAGCGAGAGCTGGCGTTTCTACGAGATCGATCCGGTCGTCGTGAAGCTGGCCAGCGATCCGAAGCTGTTCTCATTCCTTTCGCGTTGCCGTCCGGGTGCAGACATCGTCGTCGGCGACGCGCGGCTGACACTTGCAAAGGAGCCGGACCAGAAGTTCGACTACCTGATCATCGACGCGTTTTCTTCAGATTCGGTGCCGGTGCACCTGCTGACCCGGGAGGCGATCGCCATGTACCTCTCGAAGCTTAGGCCGGACGGAATCCTCGCGTTGCACATTTCGAACCGGCACATGGATCTGGTGGCGGTCGCAGGCGCTACTGCGCACGCGGTGCCGGGAACTCACGCCGCGCTTGCTGACGACGTGCCGAAAGTCCAGAACTTCGACCAGTCCGCGAGCCATGTGATGTTCATCACGAAATCGAAGAAGGCGCTCGAGCCGATCCTCGCCTCGAAGAACGTCACGGCGATGGGCGCGCCGAAAGTGGCGCCCTGGACCGATGATTTCTCCGACATCGTCGGTGCGATCTGGCGGACCTACAAGAAGAAGTAATGGGGCGTCCGCCGGAGCGGCAGCCTCAGCCTCGAAGATGTGCGGCGAGCATCCAGGCGAACTTGTCGTGTGCCTCGGCGCGCGCGATGGCCATGTCGTTGGTGACCACGTCGCCATGGTTGTCGGCAATTTCGGCAAGGCTGCGGAGCGTTTCGGAAAGCTGCTCCTGGTCGGACTTCAATGCCTGCAACATCTCCTTGGCGTCCTCCTTCCCGTTCGCCTCGCTGATGCCGCTAATCCGCAGGTATTCCGAATAGCGCCCGTCCGCATGTCCGCCGAGTGCCTTGATGCGCTCAGCCAGGTCGTCGATGGCTGCGAAATGCTCCTCGTAGATCTTGCCGAACAGGTCGTGCAGCGGGCCGAAGGCCATGCCCTCGACATTCCAGTGGAAATTCTGCGCCTTCATCTGGGCGACCGAGGTCTCGGCGATACTCTGCTGGAGGGCGGCGGCGATCTCGCCCCTGGCATTGGAGGTAAGACTCGGTGCCTTGGCGGAGGTGGGTTTTTTCGACATGATCGGACTTCCCCTTAGGAAATGCTGGCGGCCTGATGGTTCAAATGATTTAGAACTATTCTAATCTAGTGGAGCTTCCGACCTGCGGCAAGGGAGGCCGGGCGCTTTTCCAGCATGGATGCAGCGGTTGCGCGCCGCAGTCCACCCCGCTATCAGTGCGCTCACTTCGATGGAGCCCAATCCGATCAAGAGGACCGGCATGAAGGTCGATGAGACGACCGTGCGGCGCATTGCGCGCCTCGCCCGAATCAAGGTGACCGACGAAGAGGCGAAAAGCCTCGAAGGCGAGATCACCAACATTCTCGAGTGGGTCGAGCAACTCGGCGAGGTGGATACCACCTCCGTGGAACCGATGACGCGGGTTGTGCCGATCGAGCTCAAGCAGCGCCACGACGAGGTGACGGACGGCGACAAGGCGGATGATGTCGTCGCCAACGCACCCTACGCCGAGGACCATTATTTCGTCGTGCCGAAGGTGGTGGAGTGATGGCGGAGCTCAACAGATTGACGATTGCCGAAGCCCGGGATGGGCTTCGCGAGAAGCAGTTCACTGCGCGGGAGTTGACGGAAGCCCATCTCGAGGCGATCGACGCGGCGAACCCTAGTCTCAACGCCTATGTCGCCGTCGCGGCAGAGCAGGCGCGCGCCATGGCACAGCTCTCCGACAACCAGATCGCCAAGGGCGCGTTGCGGCCACTCGAAGGCATTCCGCTTGGCATCAAGGATCTGTTCGCCACCAAGGGCGTCCATACCCAGGCCTGCAGCCACATTCTCGACGGCTTCAAGCCGCGCTACGAATCGACGGTGACCGCGAACTTGTGGGCGGCTGGTGCCGTGATGCTCGGGAAACTCAACATGGACGAGTTCGCGATGGGCTCCTCCAACGAGACGAGCTACTATGGGCCCGTGGTCAACCCATGGCGGCGCACCGGCAAGCCGGACAAGCTCGTCCCTGGCGGCTCGTCGGGCGGTTCGGCGGCAGCGGTTGCCGCGGATCTTTGCCTCGCAGCCACCGCCACCGACACCGGCGGATCAATCCGGCAGCCGGCGGCGCTGACGGGCACGGTCGGCATCAAGCCCACCTACGGTCGTTGTTCGCGCTGGGGGATCGTCGCCTTTGCTTCCTCGCTCGATCAGGCGGGCCCGATCACCAAGACGGTGCGCGACGCGGCGATCATGCTGCGCCAAATGGCGAGCCACGATTTGAAGGATTCCACCTCCGTCGATGCGCCGGTGCCGGACTACGAGGCAGAGCTCAGCCGCGGGATCAAGGGGCTCAGGGTCGGCATTCCGAAGGAATACCGGGTCGATGGTATGGGTGAGGAGATCGAACGGCTGTGGCAGCAGGGCATTGATTGGCTGAAGGATGCGGGCGCGACCATCCACGAGATATCCTTGCCGCATACCCGGTACGCATTGCCTGCCTACTACATCGTGGCGCCTGCAGAGGCGTCATCGAACCTTGCCCGCTATGACGGCGTCCGCTACGGCCTGCGGGTTGCCGGGCGCGACCTGATCGACACCTACGAGGAAACGCGCGCGGCGGGCTTCGGCAAGGAGGTCAAGCGGCGCATCCTGATCGGGACCTACGTGCTGTCGGCCGGATATTACGATGCCTACTACCTCAAGGCGCAGAAGGTCCGAACGCTTATCAAGGGTGACTTCGATAGCGCCTGGGACAGCGTCGATGTCGTCCTGACGCCGACGACGCCGTCGCCTGCTTTCGCGGCAGGCGAGAAGTCCGGCGATCCGCTTGCCATGTACCTCGAGGACATCTTCACCGTAACCGTCAACATGGCCGGGCTGCCGGGGATCTCTGTGCCTGCGGGTCTTTCGTCAGAAGGAACGCCGCTCGGGCTGCAGCTCATCGGCAAGCCGTTCGACGAAGCGACGCTATTCCGCATGGGCGAGGTGATCGAAAAGGCTGCGGGACGTTTCAGGCCTTCAAGTGCCTGGTGGATGGAGGGCAAGTGATGGCACCGCGCAAGCCGCAGGACTGCAAGGACATGAGCGAAGTGCGGGCCGAGATCGACCGCCTCGACGACGCCATCGTCTCGTTGATGGCGGAGCGTTTCGGCTACGTCGAACGCGCCTGGCAGATCAAGCTCGCGGAACAGACCGCAGCGAACGTGCCGTGGCGCAACCAGCAGGTGATCGACAAGGTTCGCGCCAAGGCCGCCGAGAAGGGGCTACCGCCCGATCTCGCAGAAGCGCTGTGGCGGCAGATGATCGGCTGGTTCATCCAGTACGAGGAGGAAAAACTGAAGGACCAGCTCGAGGCCGGCAAAGGATGATGCCATGACAGGCCTGTCGCCATTCGACCCGTTGACTGTCGTGCTCGTCGCGCTGCTCAATCCAGTGGTCATCGCGGTTGCCTTCCTGATGGGGAGAAATGCCGACCAGTGGCAGAAGCTGCTCATTGCAGCCTTCGCAGCCTCGCTCGCGGGATTCCTTCTGTTCTGGGTCGTCACGTTCCTCGGCATCGTGCGGGTGAAGGGATTCGGCGGCGAAGCCGGAATCGTGCTGGCACAATTCCTGTTCGGGCTCGTGTGGGCCGGCATCGGCTTCTGGACAAGGCCGACATCGGCCAATGAAACTGGAAAGGGTTGAGGTGCATCACCAGATAACGGGTGCACGTGCAATGGTGAAGAGATGCAGGACAAGGTGAAGTCCGCTGCGGCGGCAAGCAATCTCATCAGCGGCGCCACGGGTGACTGGGAGGTCGTCATTGGCCTCGAAGTGCACGCCCAGGTGGCCTCGCGATCGAAGCTCTTTTCCGGCGCCTCGACCGAATTCGGCGCTGAGCCCAACAGTCATGTCTCCCTTGTCGATGCGGCGATGCCGGGCATGCTGCCTGTGATCAACGAGGAATGCGTCGCGCAGGCGATCCGAACGGGACTCGGACTGAAGGCCCGGATCAACCTCAAGAGCGTCTTCGACCGCAAGAACTACTTCTACCCGGACCTGCCGCAGGGCTACCAGATCTCGCAGTTCAAGCAGCCGATCGTCGGCGAGGGGGAGGTCGAGATCGAGGTCGACGGCGAGACCAAGACCGTCGGTATCGAACGCCTGCATCTGGAACAGGACGCCGGCAAGTCGATCCACGATCAGCATCCGGATTATTCCTACGTCGATCTCAACCGCTCAGGCGTCGCGCTGATGGAGATCGTGTCGCGGCCGGACCTTCGCTCGGCGAAGGAGGCGCAGGCCTACGTCACCAAGCTTCGTACCATCCTGCGCTATCTCGGCACGTGCGACGGCGACATGGAGAAGGGCAATCTCCGCGCCGACGTAAACGTCTCCGTTCGCAAGCCGGACGGTGAACTCGGAACGCGCTGCGAGATCAAGAACGTCAATTCGATCCGCTTCATCGGCCAGGCCATCGAGTCGGAAGCCCGCCGCCAGATCGATATCATCGAGGACGGCGGCAAGATCGAGCAGCAGACGCGCCTCTTCGACCCCAGGACGGGCGAAACGCGCTCGATGCGCTCCAAGGAAGAAGCACACGATTATCGCTACTTTCCGGATCCAGACCTGTTGCCGCTCGAGTTCACGAATGCCTATGTCGAGAGCCTGAAGTCGGGGCTGCCCGAATTGCCGGACGAAAAAAAAGCGCGTTTCGTCAAGGAATACGGCCTCTCTGGCTACGATGCCTCCGTGCTCATCGCCGAGCGTGAAAGCGCCGACTTCTTCGAGTCGGTAGCAGCCGGTCGCGACGGCAAGCTCGCCGCCAACTGGGTCATCAACGAACTTTTCGGCCGTCTCAACAAGGAAGGGCTCGACATCGAGCATTCGCCTGTATCGGCGGCGCAGCTTGGCGGTATTGTCGATCTTATCTCCGCCGGCACCATCTCGGGCAAGATCGCCAAGGATCTGTTCGAGATCGTCTGGACCGAAGGCGGCGACCCGGCGCAAATCGTCGAGGAGCGCGGCATGAAGCAGGTCACCGACACCGGCGCCATCGAAAAGGCCGTCGATGAAGTGATTGCCGCCAATCCCGACAAGGCCGAGCAGGCGCGGGCGAAGCCGAGCATGGCCGGCTGGTTCGTCGGCCAGGTCATGAAGGCGACCGGCGGCAAGGCCAATCCACAGGCCGTGCAGCAGATCATCAAGGCGAAGCTCGGCATAGAGGAATAAGCGGGACCGGTGAACGATCAGGCCGTCCAGGACAAGGCTATCGATCCCGTCTGCGGGATGGAGGTGGTCGTTGCCACGGCGAAGCATACTCACGATCATGCCGGCGAGACCTATTATTTCTGCAATCCCCGCTGCAAGGACCGGTTCCAGGCCGATCCCGAAAAATATCTCAGCGATCGCAGGGAGGATGAGCCAGCGCCCGAGGGCACGCTCTACACCTGCCCGATGCATCCCGAGATCGTGCAGGAGGGGCCGGGCAGTTGTCCCATCTGCGGCATGGCGCTCGAGCCGATGGGCGTTCCCACGACCGATGCAGGCCCCGACCCCGAACTCGTCGACTTCACGCACAGGTTCTGGGTCGGTCTTGCGCTGACGCTGCCCGTTTTCGTTCTCTCCATGGGGCCGATGGTCGGCTTGCCGGTCCGCTACTGGCTCGGTCACGAGACTGCGAAGTGGATCGAGCTCATTCTTGCAACGCCTGTCGTGCTGTGGTGTGCGAAGCCGTTCTTCGAGCGCGGATGGACGTCCATCCGAACGCTCCGCTTCAACATGTGGACCCTGATCTCCATTGGCGTCGGCGTCGCCTTTGTCTACAGCGTCGTCGCCACGCTGGCGCCGGGGCTCTTTCCGGCGGAATTCCGCGGGCACGGCGGCGAGGTCGGCGTCTACTTCGAGGCGGCGACGGTGATCGTCGTCCTCGTGCTGCTGGGGCAGATCCTGGAACTCAGGGCGCGCGCCCGAACCGGCGACGCTATACGCGCGCTACTGGACCTGGCGCCCAAGACGGCGCGGGTTGTGGACGCAGATGGCCGGGAACGCGACGTGCCGCTCGAAAGCGTCAATGCGGGCGACCGGATCCGGGTCAGGCCGGGCGAATCCGTTCCCGTGGATGGCGAAATTGTCGACGGCGGCTCGGCCATCGACGAGTCCATGCTCACGGGCGAGCCGCTGCCGGTCGAGAAGAGTGTGGGGGATGCCGTTACGGGCGGCACGCTCAACCAGTCGGGCAGTTTCATCATGGTGGCGCGGCGGGTCGGCAGCGAAACGATGCTCGCCGGTATCGTCCGGATGGTGGCCGAAGCCCAGCGGAGCCGGGCGCCCATCCAGAAGGTTGCCGACCAGGTGGCCGGCTATTTCGTCCCGGCGGTGCTTGCCGTTGCCGTACTCGCCTTCGTCTCCTGGTCGATCTTCGGGCCGCCGCCCGCGCTCGCCTATGCCATCGTGACGGCGGTATCGGTGCTGATTATCGCCTGTCCTTGCGCGCTCGGTCTTGCCACGCCGATGTCGATCATGACCGCTACGGGACGCGGCGCGCAGGCCGGCGTACTGGTCAAGAATGCGGAGGCGCTGGAAACGCTGGCGTCGGTCGACACGCTCATCGTGGACAAGACGGGCACGCTGACGGAGGGCAAGCCGGTCCTGACGGACGTCGTCTGTGCTGCGGGTTTCGGCGAGCCGGAGATTCTCGAGGTGGCGGCGAGCCTGGAGCGCGGCAGCGAGCATCCGCTTGCGGCAGCGATCGTAGCGGGGGCGGCGGATAGGGGCATCACGCCTGCGGCGGCAGCCGATTTCGATTCCGTGAGCGGCAAGGGGGTGACCGGCAACGTCGGCGGGCGAGCCGTGGCGCTCGGCAATACCGCCCTGCTCGATGGGCTGGGTGTGGACCATGGCGCTCTCGACGATGCAGCCTCGCGGCTGCGCGCGGAGGGCAAGACCGCGATGTACCTTGCGATCGACGGGCGGCTGGCGGCGCTGCTTGCGGTTGCCGATCGCATCAAGGAAACCACGCCGGACGCGTTGGCTGACCTGCGTGAACTCGGGCTTCGCATCGTCATGGTGACGGGCGACAATGCGCGCACGGCCGAGGCGATTGCCCGCAAGCTCGGCATCGACGAGGTTCGTGCCGGGGTGCTGCCTTCGGGCAAGGCGGACATCGTGGCGGAACTCAAGGCTTCAGGCGCCAGCGTCGCAATGGCCGGGGACGGCATAAACGACGCGCCTGCGCTCGCGGCGGCCGATGTCGGAATCGCGATGGGGACCGGCGCGGACATCGCCATCGAAAGTGCCGGCATCACGCTGCTGAAGGGCGATCTCGGTGGCCTGGTGCGCGCCAGACGGCTGGTGGTTGCGACGATGGCGAACATTCGCCAGAACCTGTTCTTCGCATTTGCCTATAACGCGCTTGGCGTGCCGGTGGCGGCTGGCGTTCTTTTCCCCGTCTTCGGCCTGCTGCTTTCGCCGATGATTGCCGCTGCTGCCATGAGCCTGTCCTCGGTCTCGGTGATCGGCAATGCGCTCAGGCTCCGCTCGATCCGCCTCTAATGGGGCCACGGCTGTTAAGCATCAGGCCCCTTTTGTTGAATTTCCAGGCGGTTCGGACTAAGTGAGGGCGAAATCCCATTCGGTCCAGCAACTCCGAGGAGCCCCTGATGACCTCGTCCCACCAGCGCCCAGGCGCTCCCCGTCCCGTCGTACTTTGCGTACTCGATGGTTGGGGCGAGCGGGCCGACAGCGCCAACAACGCGGTCGCGCTTGCCAACACGCCGAACTGGGACCGGATGGTGGCCACGTGGCCGCATGCACAGCTCGAGGCTTGCGGCGAGGACGTCGGCCTTCCTGCTGGCCAGATGGGCAACTCAGAAGTCGGGCACCTCAACCTCGGGGCGGGCCGCATCGTCTGGCAAGACCTGCCGCGGGTCGACAACGCAATCGCCGACGGCTCGCTGGCCAGGAACGAGGCGCTGGCCGCCTACATCGGCAAGCTCAAGGCTTCCGGTGGCACCTGCCACCTGTTGGGGCTCGTCTCGCCGGGCGGCGTGCACGCGCACCAGGCCCACATCCTGGCGCTCGCCGGCATCGTCGCACGCGCAGGGGTGCCGGTTGCCATTCATGCCTTCCTCGATGGTCGCGACACGCCGCCGAAGAGTGCTGCCGGTTACATGCGTGATTTCCTCGCAGGGCTCGAGGGGCTCGACAACGTCCGTATAGAAGCGGTAGTCGGACGCTACTGGGCGATGGATCGCGACAATCGCTGGGAACGTGTCGAGCGTGCCTACAACCTGATCGTCTGTGCCGAGGCACCGGAGGCAGCGGATCCGATCTCTGCCATCGAGGCGAGCTACGCCAAGGATGTAGCCGACGAGTTCGTCGATCCTGTGAAAATGCCCGGGTATGGCGGCATGGCCGATGGCGATGGCGTGCTGATGGCGAACTTCCGTGCCGATCGGGCGCGGCAGCTGCTGGCGGCTCTCGTGGTGCCTGGCTTCCAGGGCTTCGCGCGCCAGCGCGTCGTGAAGTTTGCCGCCTTGCTCGGGATGGCTTCCTATTCGACCGAGCTCGACAAATACTTCCCGGCAATTCTCGAGCCGATGATCCTGACGGAAACGCTCGGCGAGCTTGTGGAGAAGGCACATCTGAGGCAGCTCCGTATCGCCGAGACGGAGAAGTATCCGCACGTGACGTACTTCTTCTCCGGCGGCCGCGAGGAAGCCTACGAGGGCGAGGACCGCACGCTCATTCCGTCGCCCAAGGTGGCTACCTACGACCTGCAACCTGAGATGTCGGCGATGGAGGTCACCGACAAGCTGGTCGCCGCCATCAAGTCGAAGACCTACGATCTTATCGTCATCAACTATGCCAACGGTGACATGGTCGGCCATACCGGCATCCTGGACGCTGCCAAGAAGGCGGCCGAGACGATCGATGCCGCGATCGGGCGCGTCGAGGCAGCGCTGATCGAGGTCGGCGGCACGATGCTGCTCACCGCGGATCACGGCAACTGCGAGATGATGGTTGATCCGGAAACGGGCGGGCCGCATACGGCGCATACGATGAACCAGGTGCCGATCCTGCTGGTCAACGCCAGGGAGGCGGGGTTGGGCATCGGGCATGGGCGGCTCGCCGACGTGGCACCGACGCTGCTTCAGCTCATGGGGCTCGCGCAGCCCGAGGCGATGACCGGTCAGTCGCTGCTGGTTCGTGAATCCGCTACCGTGCCTGCGAAGTAGGGCGGGCCAGCTTTTCGATTGACTTGCCTTCAAGCAGGCTCGACGCTGGGCCGCCAACGACAATGCCCCGAGGGAGAGAACGCATGTACGGTCACCGTGCCCGGATCGGATACACCTCGCCGCCAGCGGCGACGGAAGTCTTCCCCTACGAGTTCTACAAGATCGTGCCGGAGGGCGTTACGCTCGTCGTGCATACGCTGCCGCTGATCGACCGCACCAGCGACGAGGTCGATCGGGGCTACGAGGCGAGCCTCAGGGCGGCGCACACGATGGCGCGGGCCGGTGTCAGTGTCGTGGTGCTGGGCGGGTTGCCGATCAACATTTCCAAAGGCTACAGGAACGCCGACGAGATGGTCGCCGACCTCGAGCGCGAGATCGGCGTGCCGGTCATCTCGAGCTTCTCGGCGCAGCGCGATGCACTGTCGGCACTGGGTTCCAACAAGGCGCTGCTCGTGTTCCCGCACGACGCCCACCATTCGGAACGGCACAGCGAGCAGGCGCGCGAACTTGGGCTGACGCCCGTCGGGCATGCAGCCCTCGGTCGCCACTTCATCGATCTCGGCAGGATCAGCGAGGCGGAGGTCGAGGCGGCTATCGAAAAGGGGCTCGAGGCAGCACCCGATGCCGACACGGTCTATTGCTTCTGCCCGCACTATGCGACGGCGAACCTCATCGACAGGATCGAGAAGCGCCACCGGCTGACGATGATGACTTCGCTGCAGGCTATTGTCTGGAAGGCGTTGCGGACGTCCGGTGTCGACGACCGTATCCAGGGATACGGCCGCCTGCTCCGCGACTTCTAGCCCGTCACACCACCTTCACTTCGAGGTCGTCGAGGCCATCGACATGGCCCAGCATGACGTCGCCCTTCTTGATCGGGCCGACGCCGGCCGGCGTGCCGGACATGATGATGTCGCCGGCTGCGAGTTCGTAGTACTCGGAGAGCACCGCGATCATCTCAGGCGTTTTCCAGATCATCTGGTTGAGATCGCCCTTCTGCTTCACCTCGCCGTTCACCTTCAGCCAGATTGCGCCGTTGGCCATCGGTCCGGTCTTGTCGATCGGGATGAGATGCGTGCACGGTGCGGATGCCTCGAACGACTTGCCGACTTCCCAGGGCCGCCCGAGGTTCTTTGCTTCGGTCTGAAGGTCTCGCCGGGTCATGTCGAGGCCAACGCCGAAGCCGTAGACATGGTCCATGGCCTTGTCGACGGGGATGTTCGTGCCGCCGGATTTCAGCGCCACAACGAGTTCGATCTCGTAGTGAACGTCCGTGCTCATGGCGGGATAAGGGAAGGCTGCGCCTGAGTGACGAATACTGTCCGCGTTCTTCTGGAAGAAGAATGGCGGCTCGCGGTTCGGATCGTGGCCCATCTCTATGGCATGATCGGCGTAGTTGCGCCCGATGCAGTAGATGCGGCGCACGGGGAACACCGCGCCCGAGCCCTTGACCGGGATTGACGGAATTTCGAATGGCTTGATGACGTATTCGGGCACGGGTCTTCTCCTTTGGACAACTAGATTATTTTTGCGTAGTCGACAGGCTGGCCGAGGTCGAGCTTCGAATCTGCCGGCGGCATCGGATACTTGAGGCCCGAGCCGCAGTTGAAGAGCACGACGCGGCTCGATTTGTCGATGCTCCGCTCTGCGAGCGCCTTCAGATAGGCGGCATACGTTGCGGCACCTTCGGGACAGAGAAGCAGGCCTTCGTCCTTTGCGACCTCTTTCTGCGCGGCTTCGATCGCGTCGTCCTCGACGGCGATCGCGAAGCCGCCCGATTCGCGGACGGCGCGCAAAATCAGGAAGTCGCCGACGGCGATCGGCACGCGTATACCGCTTGCAATGGTATGGGCGCCCTTCCAGAGGTCGGCGTGCTCGACGCCGTCCTGGAAGGCCTTGACGATCGGTGCGCAGCCGGTTGCCTGCACGGCGATCATCTTCGGACGTTTGCTGCCGATCCAGCCCAAGGCTTCCATCTCGGCGAACGCCTTCCACATGCCGATCAGGCCGGTGCCGCCGCCGGTCGGATAGAAGATGGCGTCCGGCATTTCCCAGCCGAGCTGCTCTGCGAGCTCGAGGCCCATCGTCTTCTTGCCCTCGATGCGGTAGGGCTCCTTCAGCGTCGAGACGTCGAACCAGCCGGTTGCCGCCTTGCCTTCGCCGACGATGCGGCCGCAGTCGTTTATAAGGCCGTTGACGCGCCAGACCTTGGCGCCCTGCAGCGCAATCTCGCGGACATTGACCTCCGGCGTGTCGTCGGGACAGAAGACGTAGGTTTCCATGCCCGCCCGCGACCCGTACGCGGCGAGAGCCGCGCCGGCATTGCCATTGGTCGGCATGGCCATGCGGGTGATGCCGAGTTCCTTCGCCATGGATACCGCAAGTGCAAGTCCGCGCGCCTTGAAGGAACCAGTGGGCAGCCGCCCTTCGTCCTTCACCAAAATGTTGCCCGAGCCCAATCTTGCGGCGATCCGCGGCAACGAGATGATCGGCGTGATCGCTTCACCGAGCGAGACGATATTGTCCGACCTGCGCACCGGCAGCAGCTCGCGATAGCGCCAGAAGTCGTGTTCGCGGCCGGCAAGCGCGTCGCGGGGAAGGGCCTTGGCGACGCGCTCCAGATCGTAGCGCACGAGGAGCGGACGGCCGGCTTCGGAGAGGCCGTGCAGCCTGTCTGCCTCATAGCGCTTGCCGGTCAAGGAGCATTCGAGGTGGGTGACGAAAGTCTGCCGCTCGGTGGAAATATTGGATTCGAGAACCATGGATGGGCGCTTTCCTCGGGCTAGCCGGCGATGGCGTCGAAACGGTCGCCGGTCTTCAGGTTGTTCTGGGCCGCGAACTCGCTGGCGGCAATCTTGTCTTTGGCCGGCCTGATGCGCTTGATGAGTATGCCGCCGCTGCCGGCAGCCACGAGCATGCCGGCTTCGCCAATGGCGAGGATCTCACCGGGTGCGCCGCTGGCCGCGTCGTCGCGTGCCGCATCGAACACGTCGACCTTCGTGCCCTTGATGGTGGTCCAGGCGCCGGGAGCAGGATTGGCGGCCCGTATCGTGTTGTAGATTTCGGCGGCCGGTTTCGACCAGTCGATCGCCGCCAGTTCCTTCTTGTACCAGCTCTCGTAGGACCCCGCCTCGATATCCTGGTTGTGCTTGAGGAATACGCCCGCCTTGACCAGGTCGAGGCTTTCCATCATCGCATCGACACCCATCGGGAACAGCTTCTTGAAGTAGACCTCGCCGAGCGTCTCGTCGGCGCCGATCTCGACCGTCTTCTGGAGCAGGATCGGGCCTTCGTCGAGGCCCTCGTTAGGCCAGAAGATCGAGAGCCCGGTGCGCGTCCTGCCCATCGCTATCGGCCAGTTGATCGAGGAGGGGCCGCGGTGATGCGGCAGCAGTGAAGGGTGATATTGGAACGTTCCTAGCCGGGGTGCGTCGAGCACAGGCTGGGGCACGAACAGCAGCACGTAGGCCATCATGCACAGATCGGCGTTGAAGGACTGCATGAGGGGCAGGGCCTCGGGCGTCTTCCATGACGTCGGCTGGTGAAGTGGAAGCCCTTTCTCGCGGGCGAGTTGGGCCAGCGGATCTTCGGGCCGGCCTTCCTTCGTCGGTGCGCAGCAGACGGCTACGACGTTCTCGCCTCTTTCGAGCAGCCGTTCCAGCACCGCCTTGCCGAATGCCTGCTGGCCATGCACCACGATCCGCATATCTGTTCCTTCCAGGTCCTGCTTACTTCTTGACGGGGGCGGTGGCGCCGGCCTCGGCGAGCGCCTTGACGTCGCCGGGTGAGTATCCGAGCAGCTCCGTCAGAATCTCCTCGGTGTGCTCGCCAAGAAGCGGGGAGCGCATCACGTCGCACGGGCTGTCGGACAACTTGATCGGATTGCCGACAGTCAGGTAGGCCCCGCGTGTGGGGTGGTCGACCTCGACGACGGTGCCAGTCTCGCGCAGTGACCGGTCTTCGGCGAGTTCCTTCATCGACAGGATCGGCCCGCACGGTATGTCGTACTTGTTGAGGATCGCCATGGCTTCGAGTTTCGTCTTCGTCATCGTCCAGGATTCGATCCGGTCGAATACCGATTTGAGGCGCGGCAGGCGCGCGTTGGGCGTTGCATAATCGGGGTCGGATTTCCACTCCGGTGCGCCGATGACGTCGCAAATGGCCTCCCAGACCGGCGCCTGGGTGATAAAATAGATGTACGCGTTGGGATCGGTCTCCCAGCCCTTGCACTTCAGGATCCAGCCTGGCTGGCCACCGCCCGAGTCGTTGCCGGCCCTGGGGGTCGCGTCGCCAAACGGAATGTCCTGTCCGTACTGGCTGTACTCCTTGAGCGGGCCGTGCGCCAGGCGCTGCTGGTCGCGGAGCTTCACCCGGCAGAGGTTCAAGACGCCGTCCTGCATTGCGCAAACGACCCGCTGGCCCTTGCCGGTGTGGGTACGCTGGTAGAGCGCCGTGACGATGCCGAGCGCCAGGTGAAGCCCGGTGCCGGAGTCGC